>NZ_JBHRTP010000055.1:0-79691 GCF_042646465.1 Pseudundibacterium arcticum | reverse complement strand
GACTTGCCGGAGCCGGAGGCACCGACGATGACGGTGACTTCGCCCTGATAAAAATTAGTCGAGACTTCTTTGATCACATGGAAGTGACCGAAATGCTTGTTGACCTTGTCGGCGATGATCAAGGGAGAACGGCCGTCGGCGCGCACCTGCCCCGCGCTGGCGTCGGACGCTACGGCTGCTGCCGGGAGGGTATCAATGGCGGACATTAGTGGCGCTCCACATCGAGTTGACGCTCGATCGCACCCGAGATCTGCGTCATGACGGACGTCAGGATCAGGTAAATCGTTGCGGTCGTGATGAATACCGGAATCGGTTGAAAAGTGACGGACTGGATGCGATTGCCGATATTCGACAGTTCGACCACGCCGATCACATAGGCCAGGCTGGAGTCCTTCAGCAAGGACACGAAATTGTTGACCAGCGGCGGCAATGCGATGCGAAAACTCTGCGGAAAAATCACGTCGCGAAAGGTCATGAACGGGGTCAGGCCCAGCGAGCGCGCCGCTTCGGTCTGGCCCTTGTTGATGGCCAGGATGCCGGCCCGAATCGCTTCGGCGTTATAGGCGCCGGCATTGAACGCCAGTGCCACCACCGCCGAATTGAAATCGGACAGTTGCAAGCCTGGTACCAGCGACGGCAGTGCCAGGAAGACGAACAGCACTTGCACCAGCAGCGGCGTACCGCGGATCGCCCAGACATAAAAATTGGCGGCCCAGCGCAGCGGCGGAAATTTGGACAATTTCGCCAGCGCTGCGAAAACGCCGAGCAGGATGCCGATCACGCCAGCGACGGCAGTGAGCGCGACCGTGACGCGCGCGCCTTCGGCAAATTGCGCCGCGGCTGATCCGATCGGTTCCGGCATCAGGCTGAGCGGGAGCATCATCAGCCATAAAAACGCGACCAGGCCGGCAATCGCGATCGCGATGGTGACGGCACTACGCCGCTCGCGCGACCAGGTCGTGGGTAAGAATGTGAGAGTGGTGGCAGTTTTCAACTTGCTTTCCTTGGATCGTGGCGGTAAGCCAAACACGTGAAGCGGCGCAGACCGCAGGGATGGCCCTTATGCAGGGATGAACCTTATGCAGGCACGCGCCGTTCCAGCCATCAATGGCAGCGGATATCTTCTTTCATATATTTATCGGAAATGGTCTGGTAAGTACCATCGGCCATCACTTCCGCCAGTGCCTTGTCGTATGCTGCCGACAGTGAGCCGTTGCCTTTCTTGACGGCTGCAGCGATTTTTTCGACGAACACGAAATCGCCCATCTTCAAACCGGCGGTGTTATTGCTGGCCAATGCGGTCTTGGCAACAAAACGATCGCTAACCCAGGCATCGACCCGGCCGTTGAGCAAAGCCGAGCGCGCATCGGTATCTTGCGGGAAATTTTTCACTTCCTTGACGCCGGACAGCTTCTTGACGTTTTCCATATAGGTGGTGCCGGTTTGCACCGCAACGGTCTTGCCGTTCAGCGATTCGACGGTATGGATGGCCGGATCTTTGGCGACTATCACGCCACCACTGCAATAGTAGGGACTGGTGAAGCTGACGGCCTTGGCGCGGTCTTCGGTAATGCCGAACGAGGCCATCACCACGTCCCAGCGATCCTGGCGCAGACCGGCCAGCAAGGCGTCGAACGACAGCGCTTTCCATTCAACTGCGAGCCCCATTTTCTTGGCGATGGCGTCGCCCAGTTCGACCTCGAAACCGCTTAACTTGGAACCCTGAAAATAATTGAACGGCGGGTAGGCGCCTTCTGTGGCAATGATGATCTTGCCGTCTTTCTTGATCTCGTCCAGAGTACGCGCCTGAACTGCGGCACAGACCGCCAGACCGGCAATGGCTGCCGCCAAAAATTTGATCGCCTTCATGTATCCTCCTAATGGATGTTGAACTGCCGGGTTTGTTTTGGTGTTGCTGTTGTAGATTTAAAATCCGGTTCGCATTATCTGCTAACTGTATTGAAACAGCTACTCATGATCCGCTCAAACCATAGGTGCGACTTCAATTGTCGGGAATGGGACATTTTTCACATTACTTGAAATTCGTACAATCCCGGTAGCTGCAATATCGTTGTCAATTCGTCTAGCGCCGTCTGCACTTCGACTGCCAGCGTCGGGTCGGCCAGATCGGCCGGCGCCAGCCGGTCGCGATAATGTTTTTCAACCCAGGTCACCAAGCGGGCATACAGCGCCTCGGTCATGATCACGCCCTGATGCATCGCCGCTGCCTCCGCCTCGGTCAGCGCGACGCGCAGCCGCAGGCAGGCCGGGCCGCCACCGTTGCGCATGCTCTGGCGCAGGTCGAAATTGATCAGTTCGTCGATCGCGCCACCGCTGGCGATCAGGCCTTGCAGATAGCGCGACACCGCAGGGTTCTCTTCGCATTCATGTGGCACCACCAGCGCCATCTTGCCGTCCGGCTTGCTGAGCAGCTGGCTGTTGAACAGATAGCTCGACACCGCATCCGCCACCGACACTTCGGCGCTCGCGACCCGCACCGGCTGCAACGGCGTGCCGAGCCGGTCCATCGCGTGCTGCAAGGTGGCGAGGCTGGCGGCCTCGTTGTGAAACGCCTGCTGGTGATAGAACAGTACCTCGCCATTGCCGACCGCGATCACGTCGTTGTGGAACACACCCTGGTCGATGACGTCCGGGTTCTGTTGCAAATACACCGTGCGGCCGTGATCGAGGCCGTGCAGTCGCGCCACGGCCTGGCTCGCCTCCAGCGTCTGGCGTGCCGGGTAGCGCTTCGGCGCGACTGCATCAGGATCGAATTCGACCCGACCATAGACGAACAGCTCGACCCCGGTCGCGCCATGCGTCGCACCCAGCCGGGTATGGTTGGCCGCACCTTCGTCGCCAAACGCGGGCGTCGACGGCAGCGCATCGTGCACCGCGAAACGTTGCTGGTTACCAAAGATCGCGCGCAGGCTGCGTGCCGACTGCGTATGCTCGTAGGCCCGGTGCAGCTTGCTGTTCAGATTGGCGGCCGTGAAGTGGACCCGGCCATCGGCGGTGTCGGCCGATGGACTGACGGTGGCCGCGTTGGCGGTCCACATCGGCGACGCCGAGTAAGCGCACGACAGGATCACCGGCGCCTCCTTGAACGCGCGCCCGATCACGTCGGCATCGCTGCCGCCAAAGCCGAGACTGCGCAGTAAGCGGAAATTCGGCCGGTCCTGCGGCGGCAACAGCGCTTGCGCAAAGCCGCGCACGGCCAGCGCCCGCATCTTGGCCAAGCCCTGCAGCGCGGCCAGCTTCGGATTGGATGCGCTCTTTACATTGCTGAACGAGGCGACATTGCCGAACGACAGGCCGGCGTAGTTGTGTGTCGGCCCGACCAGACCGTCAAAATTGAATTCGTGCGCGGTGGCAACTGGTGTGCTCATGCTTGTCCTGTGGCGCCTGGTTCAGGCTGCAAAAATCAGAAATATCCTGGCCGCATCTCTATTTTGACGGAGTATATGCATAATTCCGTTCATTTCATTGCGGCCATGAAGTCAATGCTATAGGAGTATGCTCCTGGCTAAAACACGAGACCCGGCGACAGCTGCTTCGGCATTTCCAGCACGCTATTCTCGATCGACGCGACCGGATACGCGCAATAGTCGGCCGCATAGTAAGCGCTCGGACGGTGATTGCCGGAGCGCCCGGTGCCGCCGAAAGGCGCGGTGCTGGCGGCGCCGGTAGTCGGGCGATTCCAGTTGACGACGCCGGCGCGTACGCTGAGCATGAATTGCTGCCACAGCGCCGGATCGTCGCTCAGCAAACCGGCGGCCAGGCCGAACTCGGTCGCATTCGCGGCAGCCAGCGCGGCGTCGAAATCGGGCACGCGGATCACCTGCAGCAACGGACCAAACCATTCTTCATCCGGGATGCCCTTGGCGTCGGTGACATCGACGATGCCGGCGCTGACGAAGCCGGTGTTCGGCTGCAGCTGGCGCATCTCCAGCAAACTCTTGCCACCGCGCGCCAGCAGCTCGGACTGTGCCTGCAGCAGTTTGGCGGCGATCGGCGCCGAGACCACCGGCCCCATGAACGGCGGCGGTGACTGGTCGTAGGCGCCGATGTTGATGTTGGATGCGACTTCCACCAGCCGTTTGACGAAGGCCTGACCAGCGGCCGAATCCTCGACGATCAGGCGACGGGCGCAGGTGCAGCGCTGACCGGCGCTGACGAAGGCCGAGAAGATCGCATGATGCACGGCAGCGTCGAGGTCGCCGACCTGCCACACCACCAGCGCATTATTGCCGCCCATTTCCAGCGCCAGCATCTTGCTCGGTTTGCCGGCGAATTGACGGTGCAGCAAGGCGCCGGTCTGACTGCTGCCGGTAAACAGGATGCCATCGAGCTGCGGATCGGCGGCCAGCGCGGCGCCGGTGTCGCGTGCGCCGTTGATCAGGTTCAGCACGCCGGCCGGCAAGCCGGCCTGCTGCCACAGTTCAACCGTCTTGATGGCCGCTTGCGGCGCATATTCGCTCGGCTTGAACACGATGGCATTGCCGGCGATCAACGCCGGCACGATATGGCCATTCGGCAGATGGCCCGGGAAGTTGTAGGGACCGAACACGCCGAACACGCCATGCGGCCGGTGCCGCAATACCGCGTCGCCGTCGGCGATCTTGCTCTGGGTTTCGCCGGTGCGATTGCGGTAGGACTGCACCGAGATATCGACCTTGTTGGCCATGGTCGCAACTTCGGTGCGCGCTTCCCACAGCGGCTTGCCGACTTCGATTGAAATCAGTCGCGCCAGGTCCTCGGTGTGTTCCTTCAGCAGGTCGCGAAAACGTACACAAATGGCGATTCGCTCATCCAGCGCGGTCTGGGCCCAGTTGCCGAAACTGGCGCGCGCGGCGTGGCAGGCGCGATCGACTTCGGCTGCGGTGGCCATGTGGCCGCTCCAGACCGGGTTGCCGGTGGCCGGATCGATGGTGGCCAGTGCTGGGCCGTCGCCTTCGATCCATTGGCCGTTGATAAAGTGACTATATTGGCTAGACATTGACATTCTTTCTCGGGTTGAGTGACAGCGTGCGCACCGCTTCGCCGGTATGGCAGCCCAGCGCTTGCTGGTCCGCCGTCGACAGTGCGATATGACCTCCTTCGCACGGCACGGTGGCGACGATCATGCGGAAATCGCGCAGCGTGGTATTCGATACCAGCAGCGGCTCGTTTGCTGCGGCGGTTGTTTCGGTAACTGCGCGCGGCGCGGCATCAATCACGGCCAGCGCGCTCTCGCGGATCGCGCGCAACTCGCTGATGCGCGCCTGCAGTACCGGTCCGGCATCGAAAATATCGACATAGCCTTCGAAGTACATCCCTTCCTGCTCCAGCAGCCGGCGCGCGGGCGCGGTATTGACGTGCACCTTGCCGATCACCTCCTGCGCCTCGGGCGGCAGGTACGCGACATACATCGGCTGGCGCGGCATCAGCTCGGCGATGAAGGATTTCTTGCCGAGGCTGGTCAAATCATCGGCATGGTTGAAATCCATCTTGAAGAAATGCCGGCCCAGCCCCTCGTAGAAAGGCGAGCTGCCGTCGGCGCTTTGATAACCGCGCATTTCGGCGATCAGCTTGGCCGAGAACAGGTGCGGGAATTGCGCGATGAACAGGAACCGGCTTTTCGACAGCAGCTTGCCATTGGTGCCACCGCGATAATCCGGATGCAGGAACAGCGAGCACAGCTCGGTGCTGCCGGTCAGGTCGTTCGACAGGTACAGCGTCTCCATCCGCGTGAATACCTTCAGCTCGCGGCTGGAATGC
The DNA here is from genome assembly GCF_042646465.1 of Pseudundibacterium arcticum. Lineage (NCBI taxonomy): Bacteria > Pseudomonadati > Pseudomonadota > Betaproteobacteria > Burkholderiales > Oxalobacteraceae > Pseudundibacterium > Pseudundibacterium arcticum. Next base: position 73,931 of record NZ_JBHRTP010000055.1, on the reverse strand, counting down.
ACCAGGGTGCCGATCCGGTAGTTGTAGAACGGCTCGTCCAGACCGACCGCGCCCTTGATCGCGCAGACTCCGGCCAACTTGCCGCTGGCGGTGTCCTCCATCACGAACATGTAGTCGCGCTGATTCGGCGCAATGGTTTCGGCGAACGATGCGCAGGCAATTTCCAGCCGCGCCCCCAGCATCTTGCGATCCGGTTTCAGTGTCGTCATGCCGGAACCGACCTGCGATGCCAGCCCCAGCAGCCCTTCCAGATCGGTCTCGCGAATGGCGCGTACAACTAACATGAGCACCTCATCATTAAATTTCTACGCACAGCACGGCATCGCCAACCGACAGCTGCAACGCGCGCAGCGCCGCCGGCTGCAAAGCGATATTGTCGGACAACTTGATCGGCGCCGACTCGACCGTAATGGCACGAAAATTATGTTCCTTGGCCGCCGCCACCAGGTACCTCAGCTTTGGCGCATCGCCGTCCGCTCCCGGTGCGGCCGACACGTGCCGCAGCAACGACGCCGTGAACGAGCGCAGCGCATTCTTGTGCGCCTGCAGGATCGGGCCGCCGTCGAAGATGTCGATGTATTCGTCCGGCTCGAAACCCTCTTCCGACAGCAGCCGCAACGGCAACTCGCCCTCCGGGTGAACCTGCCCCATTGCAGCCTGTGCATCACCCGGCAGCAGCGGCACATAGACCGGGTAATGCGGCATCAGTTCGACGATCAGCGTGCGGTTGCGCGCGCCATCGACCACGCGCTCGGCAGCCATGAAATCCATCTGAAAAAACTTGCGGCCGAGCGCCTCCCAGAATGGCGACTGCGCGTTTTCGTCGGTGATGCCGGCCAGCGGCACGAAGAAGCGGTCGCCGAAACGGGTCGGCGCCAGCGCCGCAAACATCAGGCGCGCGCGCGACAACAACTTCGCTTCCGGGCCGGCCTGCTGCCAGTTGCGCACAAAGAAACTCGACAACTGCGAGTGGCCAGTCAGTTCCGAACACAGCGTCAGCGCGTGCACGCTGTGGCAGATGTTAAGGTCACGCGACACCTGCTGCACCACGTCGTTGCGGAACGCAAAATAGGTGCCGTTCGAGCCGGCAGTCGCCGAGATCGACGCGATGCCGTCGATCCTTTGATCCCGCATCGACTCCAGCACGAACATGTACGACTCCTCGCTCGGGATGTCGACCTCGGCGCCGAACGACGCGATCGAATGCTCGATCGCGTGCTCGATCGCGTCCCGCGTTTTCGGCATGGTATGGACCCCGGACGAAGCCGCCGCCGCCAGTGCTTCCAGCGCGGGAATATCCGTCATTGCTACCGGTCGGACCACATACATACGCTTCTCCCGTTAAAACTTAGGCGACTGGCGTCAGAAACGCATCCAGCCCGCGTCGCAGCAATTGCGTGGCCTCGTCGATCTGATCATCGGACACCACCAGCGCCGGCGCCAGACGTACCACATCCATGCCGGCGATCAGCAGCAGCAGGCCCTGTGCTTCGGCTGCCTTCTGGATATCCTTGGCTTTGCCGCAATAGGCGTCGCTCAGCACCATGCCAAGCAGCAAGCCGCTGCCGCGCACACCGGCAAATACCTGCGGATAATCGCGCACGATGGCTTCCAGACCGGTGACCAGCTTGGCCGCTGCCTGCTTCACGCGCGCCAGGAATTCGGGCTGGTTGATGGTCTGCAGCACCGTCAATGCGACGGTCGACGCCAGCGGGTTGCCGCCGTAAGTCGTGCCGTGGGTACCGACCACAAACACGCTGGCGATGTCATCGGTGGTGATCATCGCGCCGATCGGATAACCGTTGCCGAGCGCCTTGGCCGAGGTCAGGATATCGGGCGTCACGCCATAGCCCATGTAGGCGTACAGGTTGCCGGTACGGCCGACGCCGCATTGCACTTCGTCGAAAATCAGCAATGCGCCTTTTTGATCGCAGAATTCGCGCAGCGCCTGCAGGTATTCGAGCGTGGCCGGCATCACGCCGCCCTCGCCCTGCACCGGCTCGACCACTACCGCGCAGACGTCGTCGCCGATGGCGGCGCGTGCCGCTTCGATATCGTTGTAAGGGATGTGATCGATCTGGGCCGGCAGCGGTGCAAAGCCTTCGGTGTATTTCGGCTGGCCGCCAACCGAGACGGTAAACAGCGTACGGCCATGAAACGAATTGACGCAGGAAATGATGCGCGATTTGTTCGGGCCAAACTTGCTGTGCGCATACTTGCGCGCCAGTTTGAAGGCCGCTTCGTTGGCCTCGGCACCCGAGTTGCAGAAGAATGCGCGATCGGCAAAGGTCGCGTCGGTCAGCGCCTTGGCCAGGCGCAGAACCGGCTCATTGGTGTAACCGTTGCCCAGATGCCACAAGGTCTTCGCTTGCTCGCACAAGGCATCGACCACCACCGGATTGGCATGCCCGAGGCTGGTGACCGCAATGCCGGACGTGAAATCGAGATAACGCTGGCCGCCCTGATCCCAGACTTCCAGGCCGAGGCCGCGCACCGGCAGCACTGCGCTCGGCGCGTAGGTCGGCACCATGACTTCATCAAAGGTCTGGCGGTTCACTGCCAGCGCTTGCTGGTCGGACCCGATATGCATCTTGTGAATTGCGTTCATTGCGTTCTCCATTTCAACTTGGGGTAATAAATTATAAAAAGTCGGCAGCCAAAACTCTTTTGAAACTGCGACAGGAAATTTCATATTTGATGCTGCGCGACCGGCGCCGGCGGCTGCAGCTTGCGCTGGCGTTGTTCGCGCGGCGTGATGCCGAACAATGCACCGAATGCGGTCGAAAAATGCGAGCCGGATGAAAAGCCGCACATCAGGCCGATCTGCACCATCGAATGGCTCGATTCGTTCAGCAACTGGCGGGCGCGTTGCAGTCGCAGTTCCAGGTAATAACGCGACGGCACGCTGCCCAGGTATTGCTTGAACAGCCGCTCCAGCTGCCGCCGCGAAATGCCGACCAGGTTGGCAATATCGTCGGTTGCCAGCGGCTCCTCGATATTGGCCTCCATCAGCGTCACCGCCTCCGACAGCTTCGGCTGCAGCACGCCAAACCGCGCTTGCAAGGCAACCCGCTGCCGTTCCTCCGCACCCCGCACGCGGTCGATGCACAGCGCTTCCTTCAGTTGCGCCTGCAGGCCCGCGCCGTACATCGAGCCGATCAGGGTCAGCGCAAAATCGATGCTGGCCGCACCGCCGCAACAGCTGAGCCGATTGCCGTCGATCTCGAACAGATTCGGGGTCAGGATGGCGCGGTCCGCGACTTCGTCGACTTCCGGATACAGCGCCCATGGCAGCGCGGTGCGCACACCGGCCATCGCGCCGGCGCGCGCCAGCCATAGCACCGCCGCACCGACCGCGCCGTAGCAGGCGGCCTTCTGGCAGTAGCCGATCAGGCGGCGCGATTCTGCCGCTGCCATCGCAGCGGAATCGTCATCGGCGACCAGCAATACGATATTGGCGGCGGGCCATTGCTCTGGCGCCAAGAGCAGGTTCTGCAGCAATTGCGGCGCCGCCACCAGTTCGATTAGCAGCCGCTGCGCGCCCAGTTTCCTGGAGGCCAGACGCAAGGGTTGCAGCAAACCGGCCAGCGCGATGGAATGCTCACCCGCCGCATTGATCAACAGGATGCGCAGCGTCGTGTCTGGTGCGAGTCGGACTAAGTCTGCGAAGGACATGGCTTTCGAAAAACTGGCGCGTGGTGATGGTCGGGTTGCTAAAACTAATCAAGCAGTGCTGGTGCCGGCCCCAGCTCATCGGCCGGGTTCCACTGACTGGCTATGATACCGGCGATCAATAGCAGGCCGCCTGCGATACCGCGCCAAGCCATCGTCTCGGCCAGCCAGAAATAGGCGGCGACGGCGGCGCAGGCCGGTTCCAGTGCATACATCACCGCTGCCTCATTGGCGCTGGCATGGCGTTGGCCCCAGGTCTGCAACGAAATGATGGCAGCTGTCGCGACCACACCCAAATAGATCAGATTGACAGAGTTATTGCGGATCGCGGCCTGTAACACGCCCGCCTCGATCGCCGGCTGCGGCAGCAACATGATCCAGAGCGCCGCGCAGCAGGCGACGGTCAAGACCTGCACCGCCGTCAGCGCCATCAAATCGGTCGCCTGGCGCGTTCTGAGCTCGACCAGCTTGATATACAGCGCAAAGCACAGTGCACCGATCAGTGCCAGCGTATCGCCAAAGCTCCAGGCGCCACCATCCCAGCATAGCGCGAATAATCCGCATAGCGCCAGCGCGATTCCGATCACGATCCGGCGCTCCGGCGCCCGACCTGCCACGACTCCCAGCAACGGCACCACCAATACGTTCAGGCCGGTGATGAAGGCATTGCGATTGGCGCTGGTCAGGGCCAGCCCTTCGACCTGGAACATATAGGCGGCGAACAGCATGCCGCCGAGCATCGCACCGCCCCGGTATTCGGCGCCAGCGGCACGTAGCAGGAAGGGCGACAACAGCAGGCCGCCCAGCACGAAGCGCACCAGCACGATCCAGACCGGCGCCAGGTGCGCGGACAAGTCCTTCATTGCCGGAAATGTGGTGCCCCACACCAGGGTGACCAATAACAAAGCAAAAATCCCGCGCAGACGAAGAGGCATCATGATGTTCAAAAATGAGAAAGGCCTTGCGATGGTGGCCATACGCAATGCTTAGGGCCTGTTAACCCGATTTAATGGTCAACAGGCCCTGGGACGGGCAAGCTGCAAGCGCTCGATTGTAATTCCGTTTCTACGTCGAAGGTGAACGCGGCGGCGGCTCGCAGCCATTACTTGGCCAGACCAGAGCCGCCAACAAAGTGCGCGTTTGATGCAGCAATGGAATAAGCGATCGCGCCGGATCAGGACGCCGCTGCCGTCATCTTGAAGATCCCCTGCGCATTGCCGGCATCGAAGCCCAGATCGAGCCGGTTGATTTTCGGTTCGGCATCGAAATACTGCTGGCGGCTGATGAATTCGTAAAAGCTGCCCGGCACGGTGCGCTCGACCAGTTCACCGTGGTCGCCCCGGAACTGGCGCAGCACCGGATCGGCGACGAAGGCAGTCTGTTTGATGCGACCGTTTTTCGACACTTCGATCGCCTTCTTCATCGGTCGGCCCAGCGCGCTCTGTTGGCGCGCCACCCGTTCGACGTCGTCGACCCGGTCGGTCACATGGTTAAAGGCATTGCCCTCGGTGGCGATCCATGCCATCTCGGCCGATTCGGTTAACAGCATGTCATAGTCTTGCAGCGCCGGAATGGCGTGCTGGCGCCCGAAACAGGCCTGCAACTGCGGCAGCAGCTCCAGCGCAGCGGCAAACGGCAGGCGGCCGTCGCGCGCCAGTTCGTGCAGCATCGCCTGCGCCTGCGGCGTCAGTGGATCCTGCGAGGTCGACAGCACGCGCGTCACCGTGGCCTGGAATTGCGTCGAAAATTTTTCCGGATGTAACTCGCTGACAAAGAACTGCGCGATCTGGTCCGGGCAATCCTGATGCGCATAGGAGCGGCCGGTCATGCCGATCCGGTCCAGCGGAAACAGCCCGTTCAGCCGATAGCCGAGCGGCTCCAGAATCCGGGTGAACGCGTACTCGCCGGGTGGCAGCGCACCGTGATCGGCCCAGCGCACGGTACGCAGCGCGCCATGGTCATGCATCACCTTGCCGCCTTGCGCCGCCACTTCCTCGGTGTATTGACGGCCGGACGGCACCCGTTGCAGCAAGTCGGCAAACAGCAGCATATTCAACGCCTGCGCGATTTCCTTGCGCGACACCCAACCGCATTCCCAGATCGAAAACACGGGCGGCACCTTCATCAGCTGCCCGACCCTGGCGGCCGCATCGACGCCGATTACATGTTCCACCAGATTATTCAGATTGCTGCCCTGTGCACTCATTGCTTTCCTCATCGAGACATCGGCGCATGCCGCTGCATGCATTGCCAAATAATGTAGAAGCTAGTGTAAGGGCAAGGCGCGTCAGATAATAGAGTGTAAAACGTCGTCACAATGCACTAATATGCTACAAAACGACCACTTTAAAATACACTTTGCATCGAACCATGGACGATATAGACCGCAAGATACTGGCGCTGCTGATGGACAATGCGCGGCTGCCGATTTCCAGCATTGCCAAACAGGTGGGCATCGCACGCACCACCGCGATTGCGCGCATCGCCGGCATGGAGCAGCGCGGGGTGATCGCCGGCTACGGCCTGCGCCTGAACCAGCAGCTGTATCACCCGCCGGTACGGGCCTATGTCGGCATCACGGTCGATCCACGCAATGCAGCGGCGATGCTGAAACTGCTGCAGACCATGCCGGAGGTCGAAACCCTGTGCTCGGTCAGCGGTCCGGTCGATTACATGATGACGCTGAGCTGCCAGTCGACCAATGAACTGGATCACCTGCTCGATCGCATTGGCACGCTTGAAGGTATCAGGCAAACGTCGACCTCCATCATTTTGAGCAAGCGGATCGATCGCAGCGCGATCTAGCCCGCAATCTGACCGCCAAAGCCCCTCGGGCCAGCGCCACGCCACTGGTCAACGCGCCTTGGCTCTCGCTATAATCGCCGGGACGAGCCTGCTTGCTCAAGCACACCATCAGGTGTGCAGATTCGACCAATCCGACCGGCATCCCGGTCATCCAGCAGCATTCATTCAAGGAAATTACATGAAAAATCTGGCTCTTCTTCGTCGTCTGGTACCCGCCACACTGATCGCCGGCCTGCTGGTGTCGGCCGGTGCTCAAGCCCAGTTCAGGAAAGTCGACGATGCCGTCGAATACCGGAAAGCCGCGCTGCATCTGATGGGCGCACACTTCGGACGCATCGGCGCAGTAGTCAAAGGCGACAAGCCGTACGACAAGGCGGCCGTTGAAGCCGATGTCGCGGTGATCGAGATGATGTCGAAGCTGCCATGGCCGGCCTTCATCCCGAACTCGGCGGGCGGACATTCGAAGGCGAAGCCGGAAATCTGGTCCCAGCAGGCAGAATTCAAGACCGCCACCGAAAAGATGGAGGGCGAGGTAGCGAAGCTGTCGGCCGCTGCAAAAAGCGGCGACCTGGCGGCCATCAAGGTCTCTTTTGGCAGCACCGGCCAATCGTGCAAGTCCTGCCACGATAATTTCCGTAACAGGTAATTTTTGGTGGCGGCTGCGCCTACATCGCGGGCGCAGCTCATCGGCACATTCCTGTCCGAGCGCGCGCCGAGGCGAGCCATTCGTTCCGCTTCCCTTCTGCGCTGCCGCGCAGCACTCCCCCTGCCCGCGGTCGATCTTCACCTGCACCTTGCACGGTCAACAATTATTTCCCAGGGGAAATCTATTGCTTCCAAATAGAGGATAGAAAACGACAAATAAATAATGTTTCACGAACTCAACTGCAATCAACTGTAAATATCTGTAAAAAATATAGTAAAGTCGATTCATTGATGCGCGGACATATTTGTCCGGAGGCAATGCGCTGATCTGGTCCGATTTGCGGTATTTGCCGTGATCTCCCCGAGATCCGCATCACAGTGACAAAAATCGCGAGACGGGGCATTCCGACGAATGCACGCCGTCCACCAGGGGGAATGAAAATGGCGATCGAATTTCGCCCTTCCGCGCCGGTCGTCCCGGCGCCGGAGGCAGAGCAGAGCGAACGACCTACCGAATCACACAAACATGCCGATGTTGGCCGGCGAACGGATGCCGACCTAGAGGCTCTGATCAGCGCGGTCGCGGCGGCGCCGGCGATCCCCGCGCGCGCGACTCAAGCTGAGACTAAACGGGCATCGCTCTACTTCTCGGTCCGGCTCAAATTTACGATTGCCACTCTGGGCGGCCTATTATGGATGTCGGCCTCGATCTATCTCGCGCGGCCCTGGTTCGGCGAACTGTCGCAGGTGCTCGGGCCTATCCTGGCACCGGTCGTGATTGCCGGCATCGCGATCATCCCGGGATTCATGAACGCATTTCTGCTGACTGGCCTGGCGCTCGATCGGCGACCGAACCACGCGCGGCTCAATCAATACCCGGCGATCACGATCCTGATCGCTGCCTATAACGAGGCCGCAAACATCGTCGATACGATCCAGAGCATTGATCGGCAAGCCTATCCCGGCAACATTGAAGTGATCGTGATCAACGATGGCTCGAAAGATCAGACCGCCGCGCTGGTAACCCAGCAGATGGCGCAACATCCGTGGCTGAAACTGATCGACCTGCAGCCCAATGGTGGCAAGGCGAAGGCGTTGAATCGGGGTCTGGCTGTCGCCAAATCGAGCCTGGTACTGACGGTCGACGCCGACTCCTATCTGTATCATGACGCGCTGCAAAATATCGTCGAACGCTATTTCCAGGACCCGCCGAACACCCGCGCGGTATCCGGCACGGTGCTGGTGCGCAATTCACGCCACAACTGGGTCACCAAGGCGCAGGAATGGGATTATTTTCACGGCATTGCCGCGATCAAGCGCGTGCAGTCGCTATTTCAGGGCACGCTGGTGGCGCAGGGCGCGTTCTCGATATATGACCGCCAGACCCTGATTGAGGCGGGTGGCTGGCCCGATTGTGTCGGCGAAGACATCGTGCTGACCTGGGCGATCCTGAAGGCTGGCCATCGCATCGGGCACAGCGAGGAGGCCTGCCTGTTTACCAATGCACCCGACACGCTGCTGCAATTCGTCCGCCAACGGCAGCGTTGGTCACGCGGCATGGTCGAGGCCTTCAAGCAGCATCCTGGCATCCTGTTCAAGCCGCGCCTGTCGACGTTTTTCGTCTACTGGAACCTGCTGTTCCCGGCGCTCGACTTCATGTTTACCGTGTTCTTCATCCCGGGCTTGATCCTGGGGCTGTTTGGCCACTACTACGTGGTCGGACCGATGACCATCGCGCTGCTGCCGATTGCACTATTGATGAACTTTTTCATGTTCTCGATCGGCAAAAAGACGTTTACCAAAAAGCACCTGAAAGTCAGGCACAACCTGCTCGGCTTCCTGATCTACACCCTGATCTACAGCCTGATCATGCAGCCGGTCTGCCTGATCGGCTATGTATCGGAAATGCTGAACCTGAAAAAAACCTGGGGCACCAAATGAGCCCGACTCCCCGTGCCGGAATTTTCGCAATGCGGCGGCTGACCCGGCTGACCCAGCTGGCCCTGTTGACTGTCGGTGGCGCAACAATATTCTGCCCATCAAGCGCGCTGGCCGCCGACGGCGAGCCCCCGCAGGACAGTTCAGGGGCCGGCGCCGCCTTCTTCATATCACGCGATAACGAGGGCTTTTCGACGCAACGCGTCGCCGCCGAATACCTGCCGGCGTTCCGCCACGGCGACGCGCTGACCGGCGGCCGCTATACGGTCCATCATTTCGAACAGGATGACTGGGCGCGCACCGCGCAACAGCTCACCATCCTCCATCGCAACGTCGATCCGGCGACCACCAATGGCTGGCAGCTTGAAGCCGGCCTGTCGCGACAGGGCGAACATACGCTGTTTACCGCCGACGGCAGCTATCACGCGGCGCTCGCTGCACAAACCAGCGTCGAAGCCTTCATCAATCGGGACTGGGTCGAAACCCGCAACGCGCTCGATCGCGGCGTCCATTTCACGTTTGTCGGCGCGGTACTGGAACAAGGCCTGGGACCGCATTTGACGGTGGTCGGCGTCGCCGGCTATCAAGATTTTTCCGACGGCAACCATCGAAATCACGGCCGCATCAAGCTGATCGTGCAGCCCGACCTCAGCCTGGGGCTGACTCTACAGGCGCGCTACCGGATGTACACCAGCGCCAGCGACGATGTCGGCGGCGCGTATTTCAATCCGGATCGGTATGACGAGGCGATGCTGGCGCTCGGCTGGCGGCAGCGCTTTCGTGGCTGGGTGGGCAACCTGACCGCCGGACTCGGCCAACAGCGCGTTGGCGACGCGCCGCACACGCCGACGCGCTTGCTCGAACTCGGCGCGCAGGCGCCGATCGGCCGCGGCTATGCGTTTAGGATGCGCGCCGGCCTGAACCGCAGCGCGTCATTCAACGGCCCCGACTACAGCTACCACTATGCGCAGGCGGAATGGATTGTCGCGTTCTAGCCCAGGTCGACGATCGCTGCGACTGCGGCCGCACAGACCCCGGCCAGTGCCAATAATCGGGTGCGCACGCCGTCGTTCGCCAGCGGCGCGTCGTAATCGACCTCCCTGTCGCCGCTCAACATCGGCCGCAGCAGATTCTCTTTTTTGAAGAAATAGTAGTAGGCGATGGCCGCCAGATGCAGGCCGAGCAGCGCGTAGATCAGGTTGCCGCTGACATCGGCATGGAAGGCACTGATCCGGTCCGACAGCGCGCGCGTAGCGGGTGCCAACCAGGCCCCACAGGATGCGGAACGCGACCAGCGCCAGCGCCGCATAGCCGCAACGAAAATGCCAGATCATCGCGTTGCCGCCAATTTTCTGCGTGATCAGTGCCGCCACGATCAAACCCAGCAACGCCCAGTGAAACAGCCGCAGCGGCAAGTCCCCGACACGGATCGTTTTCACGCTTTACCTCGTGTCTAATACCATGCCGACCAACCCCGAGGTGAAAAAAAAGCCAGTCGCAACGACTGGCTCCATTAAACCCTTGCGCGTCAAACCACGGCGCCGTCGGTCTCGTCCTTTTCCTTGATCGGCTTGATCAGGTCTTCCCGCTTGATGCCCAACCATTTGGTCAGCGGCGCCATCACCAGCACCGACGAATAGATGCCGAACAGGATGCCGATGGTGAGTGCCAGCGCGAAATAATGCAGCACCGCGCCGCCGAAGATCAGCATCGACAACACCATGGTCTCGGTCAGACCGTGGGTGATGATGGTACGGCTCATGGTGCGCGTGATCGCGTTGTCGATCACTTCGGTGACCGTGGCCTTGCGCATCTTGCGGAAATTTTCGCGGATCCGGTCGGCCACCACCACCGATTCGTTGACCGAATAACCGAGCACCGCCAGCACCGCCGCCAAGACCGACAGCGAGAATTCCCACTGAAAGAAGGCAAAAAAGCCCAGGATGATCACGACGTCATGCAAGTTCGCGATGATGGCCGCGACCGCGAACTTCCATTCGAAGCGGAATGCCAGATAGATCATGATGCCGATCACCACCATCAGCAGCGCCATCAGGCCGTCGTGGGCCAGCTCGTCGCCAACCTGCGGACCGACGAATTCGACCCGCTGCAATTTCGCCGCGGCCTGTTGCGTCTGCAATGCGGTCATCACGCGCTCGCTCTGCTGCGCCGAGCTGACGCCCTTTTGCACCGGCAAGCGGATCATCACGTCATGCGCGGTGCCGAAATTTTGCACCTGGGCGTCGGCATAGCCGAGGCCTTCGACCGTCTTGCGGATCTTTTCGACTTCGGCGGTCTGCTGGTAGGTCACTTCCATCACGGTCCCGCCGGTGAACTCGACCGAGTAATGCAGGCCTCTGCTCAGCAGAAAAAACACCGCTGCGACGAAGGTCAACGCCGAGATGATGTTGAATATCAGCGCGTGGCGCATGAAGGGAATATCGTGTTTGATGCGGAAAAATTCCATGTTGTCCTCTAGGTTTGATCCCGCGCCGATGCGCAGAATCAAGCAAGCAATGATGCGTCGATGTCTTTAGTCGATGTGCTTATTCAGCCGGCTTCCAGATTTGTCCGATGGCCAAGCTGGTCAGTTTCTTCTTGCGCCCGTACCAAAGATTGACGAAGCCGCGCGAGATGAACACCGATGAGAAAATCGAGGTCAGGATGCCGAGGCAGTGCACCACCGCAAAACCGCGAATCGCACCGGAACCGAAGATCAGCAGCGCGACGCCGGCGATCAGGGTGGTCACGTTGGAGTCCAGAATGGTGGCCCACGCGTGCTGGAAGCCCATCGCAATCGCCGCCTGCGGTGTGTTGCCGTTGCGCAGCTCTTCACGGATCCGTTCGTTGATCAGCACGTTCGAGTCGATCGCCATACCGAGCGCCAGTGCAATTGCGGCGATGCCGGGCAAGGTCAAGGTTGCCTGCAAACACGACAGCAGCGCGACCAGCAACAGCAGATTGACCGACAGCGCCAGCACGCTGAAGAAACCGAACAGCATGTAGTAGAAAATCATGAATACCGCAATCGCGGCAAATCCGTACAGGGTCGAATTGAAACCCTTCTGGATGTTGTCGGCGCCGAGCTGCGGTCCGATGGTGCGCTTTTCGATGATTTCCATCGGTGCCGCCAACGAGCCGGAACGCAGCAGCAACGCCAGTTCGCCGGCCGCGTCGGGCGAGCCCATGCCGGTGATCTGGAATTGCGAGCCGAATTCGCCGCGGATCGATGGCGCGGTCAGCACTTCGCCCTTGCCTTTTTCAAACAGGATGATCGCCATCCGCTTATTGATGTTGTCACGCGTGATGCGGCGCATCTTGCTGCCGCCGTCGCCATTGAGCGAGATGCTGACCGCAGGCTGATGATTTTCGTCGAACGACGCCGATGCACTCGAAATGTAGTCGCCGGTGATGACCGCTTCCTTGGACACGACGACCGGCGCGCCTTGGCCGACTTTGAACAGTTCGCTGCCGAACGGAATCGCGGCGGTCTCTTCGGTGCCGCGCGCCACGGTTTCATCGACCATCCGCAATTCCAGCGTGGCGGTGCGCCCCAGTATCTTGTCGACCGCCGCCGGATCCTGCACGCCCGCCAGTTGCACCACGATGCGGTCCGCGCCCTGCTGCTGGATCACCGGCTCGGACACGCCCAATTCATTGACGCGCTTGGAGAGTACCGCGATATTCTGCTTCAGTGCCTCGTCCTGAATCTGTTTGCTCATCTGCGGCTTGAAGCTGGTCACCAGTTTGAAGTCGCCACCTTCGTCCACGTCGTTCAGCTGCACGTCGGGTTGCTGGCTGGCGATGATTTCCTTGGCCTGGGCGCGGCTTTCCGGGTCGCGGAATTTGACCTCGACCGCGTTGCCGCTACGCTCGATACCGGCGTGGCGCACGTTCTTGTCGCGCAGCAAGGTCCGTATCGTTGGCACCAACCCGCTCAAGCGTTTTTCATACGCGGCCTTGGTATCGACCTGCAACAGCAAATGGACACCACCGCGCAGATCCAGCCCCAGATACATCGGCAGCGCACGCAGGCTTTGCAACCAGCTCGGCGTATTCGACAGCAGGTTCAGCGCCACTACATAGGTCGGATCGCTGGGATCGGTGTTGAGCGCCTTTTCGATCACGTTTTTCGCGTTGAATTGTGCATCGGGACTGGCCAGGCGGACCCGTACGCTGCTGTTATTGGCGTTGGCGTCAAAGTACACGCGATCGGCGGCGATGCCGGCCTGTTGCAATGCGCTCTCGATCTTCGCCATCACGGCGGTGTCGACCTTGATGGTCGCCTTCAGGCTGCCGACTTGCAGTGCGGGCGCTTCACCGAAGAAGTTCGGCAGCGTATACAGCATGCCGAACACCAGCGCGATCGCGATCACGATGTATTTCCAGAGAGGATAACGATTCATATTGTTTCAGCTAGTCAAATTCAGTGGGAGCATCCCGGCCCTGTATCGGCTGCGGCCGGCCATCCGCGCACTGCGCGAACCGGCCGGGGCGGCCGCTGCAAGGTTTACAGCGACTTGATCGTGCCTTTGGGCAGCAAGGTGGTGACAGAAGCCTTCTGCACCACGACTTCGGTACCGTTGGCAATTTCCAGCGTGATGTACGCATCGGTTACCTTGATGATCTTGCCCAGGATGCCACCGGCGGTGACGACTTCATCGCCCTTGCCGAGCGCTTCCATCATCGATTTCGTTTCCTTTTGACGCTTCATTTGCGGGCGAATCATCAGGAAGTACAGCACCACGAACATCAGGATGATCGGCAGGAAGCTGGTCAGGTTGCCGCCCAGACCGAGGGCGTCGAGAGGGGATTGCGCATAGGCATTGGTAATGAACACGGTGACTCCAGGTGATTGTTTTTAAAAATAGCGCTGTATTCTAGCACTGGCGTGCGCGGACTCAGCGCGGCGCGGCATGGCGCCTGGCGGAATGCGCGGCGCCGGCTGCATCTAAAAATATACTACCAGTGATATGGCGATAATCCCGCCTCAGAATAGAGTGATTATCGACATACTCCATCACACTCCACGTTCGCGCGCGGCCTTGAATTGCACCATAAAGGCGGGGAAACGATCGGCATCGATCGCCGCGCGGATCTCACGCATCAGTTGCAGGTAATAGTGCAGGTTGTGGATGGTATTTAAGCGCGCCCCCAGAATTTCGTTGCTGCGATGCAAATGGTGCAGATACGCGCGTGAAAAGTTGCGACAGGCGTAACAATCGCAGCTCTCGTCCAGCGGCAGTTCGTCATCCTTGTAGCGCGCGTTCTTGATCTTGATGTCGCCGAAGCGGGTAAACAGCCAGCCGTTGCGCGCGTTGCGGGTCGGCATCACGCAGTCGAACATGTCGACGCCGTTCGACACGCCCGCCACCAGATCCTCCGGCGTGCCGACGCCCATCAGGTAATGCGGCTTGTTGGCGGGTAGCCGCGGCCCGACGTGCGCCAGCATGCGCATCATGTCTTCCTTCGGTTCGCCGACCGACAGGCCGCCGATCGCGATGCCGGGGAAATCGATTTCTTCCAGTGCGGCCAGCGATTCGTCGCGCAAATGCTCGAACATGCCGCCCTGCACGATGCCGAACAGCGCGTTCGGGTTCTCGCCGGCGACGAATTCATTCTTCGAACGCTGAGCCCAGCGCAAGGACATGCGCATCGATTTCGCGGCCTCATCGATGGTAGCGGGGCGGCCGTCGATCTGGTACGGCGTACATTCGTCAAGCTGCATCACGATGTCGGAATTGAGTGCACGTTGGATCTGCATCGACACTTCCGGCGACAGGAACAGCTTGCTGCCATCGATCGGCGACGCGAAATGCACGCCTTCCTCGGTAATCTTGCGCATCGCACCGAGCGAAAACACCTGAAAGCCGCCGGAGTCAGTCAGGATCGGCTTGTCCCAGCCCATGAAGCGATGCAGGCCGCCGAACTTGTTCAGCACCTCGGTACCGGGCCGCAGCCACAGGTGGAAGGTATTGCCGAGGATGATGGTGGCGTCGACCTCTTTCAGCTCGATTGGCGACATCGCCTTGACCGTGCCGTAGGTGCCGACCGGCATGAAGATCGGCGTTTCGATCACGCCATGGTTCAGGGTCAGGCGGCCGCGCCGGGCCGAAGTCTGGCCGCTCTGGTCGGTCTTGAGTAATTTGAAATCAAGCATTGTTGTCAGACTTGTTGGCGTTGGTAATATTATTAGTAAGCAGCATGGCGTCGCCATAGCTGAAGAATCGGTAGCGCTGCGCAATTGCATGCGCGTACGCGGCGCGGATCTGGTCATAACCGGCAAAGGCCGAGACCAGCATCAGCAGGGTCGACTTGGGCAGGTGGAAGTTGGTGATCAGGCGCGTGACGGTCTTGAAGCGATAACCGGGCGTGATGAACAGCGCGGTATCGGCGCTGCCGGCTTGCAACACACCGGACTGCGAGGCCGACTCCAGCGCGCGCAGGCTGGTGGTGCCGACCGCCACCACGTCGCGCCCCGTCGCCTTGGTCGCCGTCACCGCAGCCACGGTGGCGGCTGGAATGGTGTACCACTCGGTATGCATCTGGTGCTGCGCCAGGTTTTCGGTGCGCACCGGCTGAAAGGTGCCGGCGCCGACGTGCAGCGTGACATAGGCAAACTGCACGCCTTTTGCGCGCAATTGGTCGAGCAAGGCTTGATCGAAATGCAGGCCGGCGGTCGGCGCCGCCACCGCGCCCGGGTTTTTTGCGTACACGGTCTGGTAACGGGTTTCGTCGAAGGCGTCGGCTGCGTGCTCGATGTAGGGCGGCAGCGGCAAGCGGCCGTGGGCGTCGATCAGTTCGAACACATCGGCCGGAAACTGCAGGGTATAAAACTCGCCGGCCCGCGGCCCGACCGTGACCTCGAACGCGTCGGCCAGCCGGATCGTGCTGCCGGCCGGCGGCGACTTCGACGCCCGCACCTGCGCATGCACCGTACGGTGGTCCAGCACGCGCTCGATCAGCACCTCGACCTTGCCGCCGGTCTGTTTGACGCCGAAAAAGCGCGCTTTCAGCACGCGGGTGTCGTTGAACACCAGCAGGTCGCCGCTCGACAATTGGGCCACAATATCGGCAAAACGGCGGTCAGTCAGCACGTCGCCATCGACTTGCAACAGGCGTGACGCGCTGCGCTCGGTCAGCGGTAATTGCGCGATCAGCTCGGGCGGCAGTTCAAAGTCAAAATCGCTGAGTGAATACATGGATGAATATCAATTGCCTGAAGAAATAATACTGTGTTTTAATACAGTTAAAATTGGATAACGGTGAATATCGCGCGCGGCCAAACATCGGCCAAACCCGCTATTTTACGCGCTTGGCTCGGGCAGTTACAGTAGAGGCGCCGGCGCAGACAGCGCGATTGCATGAAGATCGTTGCTGGCTAAGGCTTCTCGCACCCTCCCCCTTGCACGGAGAGGAAACTCGACCCGGCAGCATCAATGTTCACGCGGACATTCATGCGATGTACCCTGCTGGCATAGACTATCCCCGTGCGGAAATGATGAATTAGTACCATTAGTACCTTAGCTACCCATTTGGCGCAGTTTCGCTTCCTTGGCACTCCTGACGGCCCGACATGCCTGCACTAAATCAAAAAACCGCCAAACCCGCAGCACAGCCGGCCGCCAGGAACGCGCCGGCCAGCCTCGCCAGCCGGCTGGCCAAACTCGGCCTGCGCACCGACATGGACCTGGTGCTGCACCTGCCGATGCGCTACGAGGACGAGACGCAAGTCCTGTCGATCCGCGATGCTTCCCTGCGCGGCGGCCAGCCGTGCCAGGTGGAAGGGGTCGTCACCGCTTGCGACATCCAGTACCGGCCGCGTCGGCAACTGGTGGTGACGATTGCCGACGACTCGGGCCAGCTGGTGATGCGCTTCCTCAATTTCTACGGCAGCCAGGTCAAGCAGTTTGAAACCGGCAACCGGGTGCGCGCGCGCGGCGAGCTGCGGCACGGCTTCTTCGGCGCCGAGATGGTGCACCCCGGCTACAAGATCGTGCTCGAAGGCGCGCCGCTGCCGACCGCGCTGACGCCGGTGTACCCGGCCGGCGAAGGCGTGTCGCAGGCGATGCTGCGCAACGCGATTGCGGCGGCGCTGACGCGGGTCGACTGGAACGACAGCCTGCCGCCGGCATTGCTGGCGACGCTGGAGTGGGCCGAGCCGGCCGCCAGCTTCGAGGCGGCGGTGCGGCTGCTGCACAATCCGCCGTCCGACATCGATGAACACGCGCTGATCGAACGTTCGCACCCGGCCTGGGTCCGGATGAAATTCGACGAACTGCTGGCGCAGCAACTGTCGCTGAAACGGGCCCAGGCCGCGCGCCGCAGCCAGGGCGCGGCCGCGCTGCCGGTGATCGGCGAACTCTCGAACGCGTTCCTGATGACGCTGCCGTTCACGCTGACCGGCGCGCAACAGCGCGTGCTCAGTGAAATCCGCAACGATCTGCGCGCCGGGTTCCCAATGCAGCGTTTGTTGCAGGGCGATGTCGGCAGCGGCAAGACCGTGGTCGCGGCGCTGGCCGCCGCGCAGGCGATCGACAGCGGTTTTCAGGCGGCGCTGATGGCGCCGACCGAGATTCTGGCAGACCAGCATTTCCGCAAGATCGCCGCGTGGATGGAGCCGCTCGGCATCAAGGTCGCGTGGCTGACCGGCAGCCTGAAGAAGAAGGAAAAGCTTGCGGCGCAGGCCTTGATCGAATCGGGCGAGGCGCAACTGGTGATCGGCACCCACGCGCTGATCCAGGATGCGGTGCAGTTTGCCAAACTGGGGCTGGTGATCGTCGACGAGCAGCACCGCTTTGGCGTCGGTCAACGCCTGACGCTGCGCAACAAGGGCAGCACCAATGGCGATGTTTCTACCCCCACTTGCAGTGCACATGTCCGCTTGCAAGCGGACACCGCTACGCAGGCAGGCGGCATGCCGCCTGAATTCCCTGCTTCGCCCCTAACCCTCCCCCTGCAAGGGGGAGGGTACCATGTCGTGCCGCATCAGCTGATGATGAGCGCGACGCCGATTCCGCGCACGCTGGCCATGACGTACTACGCCGACCTCGAAGTGTCGGTGATCGACGAACTGCCGCCCGGCCGCAGTCCGATCGTGACACGCGCGATCGACCAGAACCGGCGCGACGAAGTGATCGAACGGGTCCATGCGGCGGCGCTCGAAGGGCGCCAGGTGTATTGGGTCTGCCCCTTGATCGAAGAATCCGAAGCGTTGCAACTGCAAACCGCGACCGACACCCACGCAATGCTGGTGCAGGCGCTGCCCGACCTCGCGGTTGGACTGGTGCACGGGCGCATGAAGCCGGCCGAGAAACAAGCGGTGATGGATGCCTTCACCCGCAACGAGATCCAGCTGCTGGTCGCCACCACCGTGATCGAAGTCGGGGTCGATGTGCCGAACGCGTCGCTGATGGTGATCGAGCACGCCGAACGCTTCGGCCTGTCGCAACTGCACCAGCTGCGTGGCCGGGTCGGGCGCGGCTCCGCCGCCAGCGTCTGCCTGATGTTGTACCTGGGACCGCTGGGCGGCACCGCCAAACAGCGGCTGCTGACGATGCGCGAGACCACCGACGGCTTCGCGATCGCGCGCAAGGATCTGGAATTGCGCGGCCCCGGCGAATTCCTCGGCGCCCGCCAGTCCGGCCAGGCCATGCTGCGCTTCGCCGATCTGGAAACCGATCAATGGCTGGTCGAGCAGGCGCGCGACCTGGCGCAACGGCTGCTGCACGATGCCAGCGCAGCCAGCGCCGCGATCGTCAGCGCGCACCTGGCGCGCTGGCTGGGGCTGCGCGAGGATTTCTTGCGGGTCTAGCTCAGGTGTCGCGACAGCCTGAACGCCAGAAAACAGTAACTATTCAGCTCGCTATGTAGCCGGATTCGATCACGCTTGATATCCCCTCCTCCTTGCAGGAGGAGGGTTAGGGAGGGGGTAGAAAGCTTGATCGACCGCATCGATATTTTGACCATTCGATCCCCATCCCAGCCTTCCCCCTGCCAAGGGGAAGGAGCGTTCATAGCGATCTGAATAGCGACAGATAACATTGAGCTATTGGGAGTATGGCAAAAAACAGTACATCTAGCGCATGTATTTGAATGGCCTTTAAATATACTGCGTAGTGTATCCATTCAACATCCACAGGTTGATCTGGCCCATCAATCGAGCGTCTGCCGATACCGCAGCAAGGCCACGATCCCCGCCACCAGCATGAACAGCGCGATCGGCCACAGGTTGGGCACGATCTCTGCCCAGCCATTGCCTTTCAGCAGGATGCCGCGCACCACGCGCAGGAAGTGCGTCAGCGGCAGCGCCTCGCCGATCGCCTGGGCCCAGCCCGGCATGCCGCGAAACGGGAACATGAAGCCGGACAGCAGGAGCGAGGGCAGGAAAAAGAAGAAGGTCAGCTGCATCGCCTGCAACTGGTTCCTGGCGAAGGTGGAAAAGGTGAAGCCGACCGCCAGGTTGGCGGCCATGAACAGCATCAGCGCCAGCAATAGCAGGCCGAGGCTGCCGACCATCGGCACCGCGAACAGCAGGCGCGCCGCCAGCAGGATCACGCTGACCTGGACATAACCGATCAGGATGTAGGGCGTGATCTTGCCGACCATCACCTCCAGTGGCCGGGCCGGCGTTGCCAGCAGGTTTTCCATGGTGCCGCGCTCGCGTTCGCGCGTCATCGCCAGCGCGGTCATCATCACCATCGTCATGGTCAGGATCACGCCGATCAGGCCGGGCACGATGTTGTAGCGCGACAGGCCTTCCGGGTTGTAGCGCCGCTGCACCCGCAGCTCGAACGGCAGGTCGATCGGCGCCAAGCCGGCCAGCGCACCGCTCAAGTCGTGCGCCAGCGCCTGGCGACCGACGCTATTCAAGGCCGCCAGCGCATTGCCGCCGGCGGCCGGGTCGGTGGCGTCGGCCGCCAGCAGCAGCGCCGGCCGTTCGCCGCGAATCAGGCGGCGCGAAAAATCGGGCGGGATCACCAGTACGAACTGCACATCGCCGCGTTCCAGCAAGCGGTTGCCTTCCGCTTCGCTGGCCGGGCGCCGGGTGACGCGGAAGTAGCCGGAATTTTCCAGCCCGGCGATGAAGCTGCGCGAGAATTCGCTTTGGTCGCCCTGCACCACGGCCAGCGGCAGATGCTTGGGATCGGTGTTGATCGCGAAGCCGAACAGGATCAGCTGGAGGATCGGCACCCCGACCATCATCGCGAAGGTCAGGCGGTCGCGCCGGATCTGGCGAAATTCCTTCAGCAGGATCGCGACGAAGCGCGCCCAGTTGATCGCGTTAGTCATAGTTGTCCTTGACGCCCTGCATCAGCGCGATGAACACGTCTTCCAGATTGGGCTCGATGGCGGTGATCTGCAGCTGTTCGCTGCGCTGCACGTCCAACACTCGCAGCGCCGCCAACGCCGCATCGAGTTCCTGCTGCGAAGAAGCGCTGACATGCAGCGCGTTGCCGAACGAGGCGACGCTGCGGATCGCCGGCTGCTCGCGCAGCTGGTGTGCCAGCGCGATCAGGTCGGGGCCTTGGATCGCATAGGTGACCAGACCGGCGGCGGCGATCAGTTGCGCCGCCGTGCCCTGCGCCAGCAGGCGGCCATAGGAAATGTAGGCCAGCTCGTGACAGCGCTCGGCCTCGTCCATGTAGTGGGTCGACACCAGCACAGTCAGACCGGCCGCGGCCAGTTCGTGCAAATGGTCCCAGAACTCGCGCCGCGCCTTGGGATCGACGCCGGCGGTCGGCTCGTCCAGCAGCAGCAATTGCGGCTCGTGCAGCAGGCAGGCGGCCAGCGCCAGGCGCTGCTTCCAGCCGCCGGACAAGGCGCCGGCCAGCTGGTTGCGGCGGCTGGCCAGCCCCAGTTGCTGCAGCGTCGCCTCCACCTTGGCGGGGCGTTGCGGGACCTGATAGATGCGCGCAATGAAGTCGAGGTTTTCGGCGATGCTGAGATCTTCGTACAGGCCGAATTTTTGCGTCATGTAACCGACCTGGCGCTTGATCAGGCGCGACTCGCGCCGGATATCGTAGCCGAGGCAAGTACCCTCGCCCTCGTCCGGTGTCAGCAGTCCGCACAGCATGCGGATCGTGGTGGTCTTGCCGCTGCCGTTCGGTCCGAGGAAACCATAGATGCGCCCCTTCGGCACGCGCATGTCAAAGTGGTCGACCACCGCGCGGCCGCCATAACGCTTGGTCAGGCCGCGCACATCGATGACCGGTGGCGCGCCGGAATCGGTGCCGGTAGTGGTGGCGGGAGTGGCACCGATACTCATGCTGGCTGCCTCATGGCGGGGCGGCGACGGGGCGCTGTTTTTGCGCCGATGGTGGGTTCACTTGGTGCGCGCATGTTGTACGCTCACTGGCGCGCGGCGCCGGCGGGACGGATCTCTAACGGCTGGCCGGGATGCAGGCGCAGCGCATCGGTCGGCGCCGGCCGCGCTTCCAGCATGAAGACCAGGTTGGCGCGATTTTCCTTGCTGTAGATCAGCGGCGACGTGTATTCGGCTTCGCGCGCGATGAAGCTGATCCTGGCCGCAATCGGCGCGCCGCAGCCGTCACAGCGCAGCTCGACCGTCTGGCCCAGCTTGAGCTTGCCGAGCTCGGTTTCCGGCACAAAGAAGCGCGCCTTGATGTTTTGCGGCGGCAGCAGGCTCAGCACCGGACTGCCGGCGGCAACCCATTCGCCTTCGCGGTACAGCACGTCGGCCACTTCGGCCGCCTGCGGCACGCGCTGGGTTTTCTGCGCCAGCCGCCAGTCGGCCTGCGCCAGTTGCGCCTGCGCGGCTTTCAAATCCTGCTGGGCCGCTTCGATCT
Source organism: Pseudundibacterium arcticum (assembly GCF_042646465.1). Classification (NCBI taxonomy): domain Bacteria; kingdom Pseudomonadati; phylum Pseudomonadota; class Betaproteobacteria; order Burkholderiales; family Oxalobacteraceae; genus Pseudundibacterium; species Pseudundibacterium arcticum. The sequence continues at coordinate 52,062 of NZ_JBHRTP010000055.1, read as the reverse complement.
CGTCGCTACGAGCGCCGAGTCGGTTGATGCGCAATTGCGCCTGCAATTCGCTGACCCGCTCGCGGTCGCGCTGGGCCGCCGCGCGCGCCTGTTCCAGGCTCGATTGCGATACCGCGCCTCCTGCGATCAAGCTGGTCTGGCGCGCCAGTTCGGCGGCCGACGCGGTCGCAGTCGCCTGCGCCTGCCGCAACTGCGCGTCGACCGCCGCGATCTCGTCGGGACGCCGTCCTTTTTGCGCATCGGCCAGTTGCGCGGCAGCCCGCTGCAGCTGCGCCGCCGCCTGTTCGCGCGCGGCGCGTTCGCTGTCCTGCTCCAGCACGAAGGCCGGCGCGTTGGCGTCGGCATGATCGCCGCGCTGCAGATAGAGTTTGGCCAGGGTGCCGGCGATCGGGCTGGCGATGCGCACGTAGTCGGCTTCGGCATAACCGGAGTAATAATCGTTGGCCTGATCGGCGCAAGCGGCCAGCACCACCAGCGCAGTCGCGATGGATTGTTGCAACAATCGAGGGATACGCTTCATCTTGCCCTTTCGGCGCAATCGGTACCTCATATCATGCATGGCGAACCATGTCATGTCACCAACTATTGAGACTGCATCCGTACCTGCGCAAGACCGCATGCTGGCGGCTGGCATGGCGCCACCGCTTACCGCAAAGCCCCGCCGTTATCGGGAGTATAGGAAAAAATCACTACCTCGCCCCTTGATTTGATTGGCCATGGAAATATACATCCAGCAGTATATTTTTACCTTGCGGTGTCAGCTGCAGACAAATAGTGGCCGCGATGCCGGCATCGCACCACCGCGGTGGCGGCCGATGCCGTTGCGCCCAATCATCTTCGCTGTGCGAAAATGTCGTCATGACTCTGACTGAACTCAAATACATCGTCGCCGTCGCGCGGCACAAGCATTTTGGCCATGCCGCCGAATCCTGCCATGTCGCGCAACCGACGCTGTCGGTGGCGATCAAGAAGCTGGAGGACGAGCTGGGCGTGGCGATTTTCGAGCGTGGCGGGTCCGAGATTTCGGTGACGCCGATCGGCACGCAGATCGTGCAGCAGGCCGAACGGGTGCTGGAGCAGACTGCGGCGATCAAGGAAATCGCGAGCCAGAACAAGGACCCGCTGGCGGGCCCGCTGCGGCTGGGCATCATCTACACCATCGGCCCTTACCTGCTGCCGCCGCTGATCAAGACCATGATCGACCAGGTGCCGCAGATGCCCTTGATCCTGCAGGAAAATTTCACGCTGCGGCTGATGGAGATGCTGCGCCAGGGCGAGCTGGACGCGGCGATCATCGCGCTGCCGGTGCCGGATCAGGGCCTGATGCTGCAACCGCTGTATGACGAACCGTTCGTGGTGGCGGTGCCGCGCCAGCATCCGTGGGCGGCGCGCAGCGAGATCGGGCCGCAGGAGCTGAAGTCGGAAACCATGCTGCTGCTCGGTAACGGCCATTGCTTCCGCGACCAGGTGCTGGAAGTCTGCCCCGAGATGTCGCGCTATTCGACCACCGGCAACGGCATCGCGCGCACCTTTGAAGGTTCGTCGCTGGAAACCATACGCCACATGGTGGCGTCCGGCATCGGCATCACGGTGTTGCCGCAGGCGTCGGTGCCAGACATGGATGCCAAGGATGGCAAGGAAGGGATGCTGCGCTACCTGCCGTTCGCAGCGCCAGTGCCGACCCGGCGCGTGGTGATCGCGTGGCGCAAGAGCTTTACCCGGCACGCGGCGATCGAAGCGGTGCGGCAAGCGGTACTGGCCTGCGATCTGCATGGCGTGACCATGCTCGATGAGCCGGTTGCTGTGCAGTGATGGTTCTGACGCGTCGCCCTGCTCGTCCGCGCGACGCTGGTTTTCCGCCGCATTCTTGCCACCCAACGCGCCACCGATGACAGCATTGATGAACCGACTGAACCTGTATTTCCGCCTGATCCGGCTCGACAAGCCGATCGGGATCTTGCTGCTGTTGTGGCCGACGCTGATGGCGCTGTGGCTGGCATCCAACGGCAAGCCGGATTGGGCGCTGGTCGGCATCTTCACGCTCGGCACCGTGCTGATGCGCTCGGCCGGCTGCGCGATCAATGATTATGCGGACCGCGATTTCGACCGGCATGTGAAGCGCACCGCCGAGCGGCCGCTCACCAGCGGCAAGATTTCCGGTACCGAGGCCTTGCTGGTGGCGCTGGTGCTGGCGCTGCTCGCGTTCGCGCTGATCCTGCCGTTGAACAGCCTGACCAAGCAGCTGTCGCTGGCGGCGCTGCTGATTGCGGCCAGCTATCCCTATTTCAAGCGCTTCTTTGCGATTCCCCAGGCCTATCTGGGGATTGCGTTCGGCTTCGGCATCCCGATGGCCTGGGCCGCGATCACCGGTGCGGTGCCGGCGGCGGCCTGGTTGCTGTTGCTCGGCAATGTGTTCTGGGCGGTCGCCTATGACACCGAATACGCGATGGTCGACCGCGACGACGACCTGAAAATCGGCATCAAGACATCGGCCATCACCTTCGGCCGCCACGACGTGCTGGCAGTGATGCTGTGCTACGCGGTGACACTGGCGATCACGCTGTGGGTCGGCTGGCAGTATGGATTGCGCGGCTGGTTTGTCGCCGGCATGCTGCTGGCGGCGGCTTGTGCGTTGTATCACTACACCTTGATTCGCAGCCGCGACCGGATGCGCTGCTTCGCCGCTTTCCGCCACAACAACTGGCTGGGTGCCGCCGTGTTCGGCGGTATCGCGCTCGACTATGCGCTGCGCTGACACATGTTTTCCATGGAGTATTGCCTATTTAGCCAATATTTCAATGCGCAATCTCGCATTGATCGATGGAGTATATCTACACCCGCAGGTATTTCCGGCCGCTCTTGTCTGATATGCTAGAGTGAATGACAAGCTGCGCGGTGCGCTTCGCCGGCGCTGGCATTTGACGGCACGCAATATGTCTTGTTGCCAATTGTTTAGACTGACCGAGCATTATTCAGACTTTGAAATTCACCCCACTGAAGGATACGCAGATGGATATCACCGAAAAAAGCAATACAGCGCGGGACAAACTGATCGACGATTTGAAAACCGTGATCAAGGAAGCCGAGTCGTTGTTAAAGAACAGCGATCTGGCAGGCGGCGACAGTTTCAAGAACGCGAAGGCGAAGTTTGAATCGACGCTGTCGACCGTCAAGAACGAACTGGCCGATTGGGACGATGCGATCCGCACCACCACCCGCGACGCGGCCGACGCCACCGATCAGTACGTCAGGGATCACCCGTGGCAATCGGTAGGACTGGGCGCTGCGGTCGGCGTGATCTGCGGGCTGCTGATCAGTCGCCGCTAAGCTTATGGCGATCGCCGAATCGATAACCCGACTGGCCGCCAATTTTCTGGCGCTGCTGCAGACGCGGCTGGAACTTGTCGCAGTTGAGCTGGAAGAAGAATCGCTGCGCCTGTTCACCTACCTGATCGGCGCGCTGGCCGCGATGTTCTGTCTCGGCATCGCGATCCTGCTGGGGATCCTGCTGATCGTGGTGATTTACTGGGACACCCACCGGATCGGCGTACTGGTGTCGCTGATCGCCGTATTTGCGTTTGCCAGCGTACTGCTGGGATTCTGGGTGCGCGACAGTTATCAGCGCAAGCCCAGGCTGATGGCGCACACACTGACCGAGTTGGGCAGTGATATCGACACCCTGACGCCGGGCTGACCTCTAAAGTGAACGCCATCATGAGCAAGCATGCACAACATCTGGCACAGCGCAGGCAGGCGCTGATCGCGCGCAGCCAGCAGCAGCGCGCGATTATTTCGCTGCAGGCCCAGCAGCTGACCCGGTCGCTATCGATCGTCGACCTGGGCTTGGCGATGGTCGCCAAGGTCAAAGGCAATCCGCTGCTGTTGTCCGCAGTGCTCCTCGGCCTGTTGGTGATCAAGCCGCGTCGGGTACTATCCGTCCTGCGTACCGGACTGGTCGCGTTGCAGGCATGGCGCAGCGTGGGACCGGTCTTGCACCACCTGACCGCGCGACGCCGGACGGATTAAAAGAAGTATCCGAACTTCGTGATTGCTATGCGCATGACGTGGTGCGCACAAACATGCAGCGTCGAGTCCAATGGAACGTATCCAACGTCGGACTATGCTGGCATACTGGCGAGTGGAGAGGTGCGGCGATGTGCGCAACTGTTCCAGCGTCCTGGCGATTTGTTCGGAGCGATGCCAGCGCCCGCGGTAGATCTTCAACATCCCAGACAATGCCCGATCGAAGGATCAGGCACGCAAGAGCCACGCGATGCGGTCGTACGAGAGCGCATAGTGAACGACAACCGCGGCGCCAAAAATGAGGCCCAAGCTTGTGCCTCCTGTTTCGTATAGCGCCCTCGCGGCGAATGCAAAGAATGTCACCTCGATGCCGAGACGGAGCACCCCAGAGACTGCGATAGGTGCGGAACCGGAACGACTGGCATCACCCGGTACGGCAAACGCGCCCCATACCGCTGCGGCAGCGATAGGTACAACCAGCGCGCCGAAAAATTGCAATATACCGTCACCCAGCTGCCACCCCCAGAACCCCATCGCCACAAGTGCCGTCAGTTCGAGAAGAAAACGAATGATGAGATTAATGGGATGGAAACCCATTGCTGCCTTTCAGCTTAAAGTGCAGGTCGATGAAGTTTGTAGAAAATGGCGCGCCACTCAGTTCAGGTGAGAAGCACCATGTGCGCGGCTACGAGAGTAGATGCAGCCTGTCAATGACAGGTACACACAACGATCAGACGCCTCATATCCTTGGCTGGTCACGCCGGAATGCCTCTCGAATGAGCTTATCTCATCTCGAGCGGAGTATGCCGACGGGGCGGCGGGAATGCCTGGTCGAGTTCCGCCAGATCTTGAGCCGTGAGCATGATATCCAGTGATGCACGGTTCTCGCGGACATGCGCAGGATGGACGGCCTTTGGAATGGCGATGACGTGCTCCTGGCGCAGCAGCCATGCCAAGGCGATCTGCGCCGGGCTGGCCCCATGCCGTCGGGCGATCGACTTCAAGCGCGGGTTGTCCAGCATCCGCCGTTGCTCGTTCGTTACAGAAGATTCGAGCGGAGAATATGCCATCACGGGCACGGCGTGCTCACGGCACCAGGGCAGCAGGTCCCATTCGATGCCCCGCCGCATCAGGTTGTATAGCACCTGGTTGACCGCGATCTGTTCACCGCCGGGCAGTTCACTCGCCTCTTGCATATCGTTGCGGTCGAAATTGCTGACACCGAAATCGCGTATTTTCCCTGCCTGCTTGAGCGACTCGAACGCCTCAAGCGTTTCCGCGAGCGGAACGGCGCCGCGCCAGTGAAGCAGGTAGAGATCGATATAATCGGTACCGAGTCGCCGCAGGCTGCGCTCGCAGGCCGCCTGCGTGCCGCGTCGGTCGGCGTTGTGCGGGTACACCTTGCTGACCAGAAATACCTCGGCACGGCGTCCCGCGATTGCCTCACCCACGACTTCTTCGGCGCTGCCGTCGGCGTACATCTCCGCCGTGTCGATGAGGGTCATGCCGAGATCCATGCCCAGTCGAAGCGCGCCAATCTCCCGCTCTTTCTGACCCGGGTCTTCCCCCATGTACCATGTTCCCTGCCCCAATACGGAAATTGGCCTTCCCGAGGGTAAAAGCAAAGTCTTCATTGTCAGCTCCGCCCGAAAGAAAAAAGGGGCCTTAGGGTTGCATTAGGCGCTGGCGCTGCTAATCTTCAGTCCAGGTAGCCTGTTTGCTCTTTGAGCTTGACCTAGCGAGGTTGCGACACCCGATTGCGACATGCGCCGGCGACATGCGGCAGCGACCTGTCGCAGCAACGCCGGACCGATCAGTCGCGGCCCAGTTCTTCGCCCAATTCCTTGCCGCGCGCTGCCGCCGCCTGCATCGCCTTGACGATGGCCGCCTTCACGCCGCTCTGTTCCATGCTGGTCAGTGCGGCGTAAGTGGTACCGCCTTTTGACGTCACGCGCTCGCGCAACAGCGCGACCGGCTCGCTCGACTGCGCCGCCAGTTGCGAGGCGCCGACAAAGGTCGCCAGCGCCAGTTGCGTGCCCTGCTCTGCGCTCAACCCCATCTCCTGCGCGGCCTGCTGCATCGCCTCGATGAAATAGAACACATAGGCCGGTCCGCTGCCCGATACTGCGGTGACCGGGTCGATCAAGGCTTCGTCGTCGAGCCAGACCGTGGCGCCGACCGCGCGCATGATCGCATCGGCGGCCGCATGCTGCTGTGGTGACACCCCCGCCATCGCGACCATGCCGGTGATGCCCTGGCCGATCAGGGCCGGCGTGTTGGGCATGCAACGCACGATCGCCCGATGCCCATTCAGCCAGCGCGACAGATCGGCGGCGCGGATGCCGGCGGCGATCGACAACACCAGCGGCGGCTGTGCTTGCGCAGCCAGGTGCGGCAGCAGTTGCGCGGCCACCTGTTTCATCTGTTGCGGCTTGACGGCCAGCAGCACCACGTCGCAGGCAGCGACCTGGGCATCGATCTGCGGCGCTGTGCGCACGCCGAACTGCTGCGCCAGCTTCTGCAGCGCTTCAGGATTCGGGTCCACCACCCAGATATTGGTCGCCGCGGTCAGCTTGCCGGCCAGCCCGCCGATCAACGCGGAGGCCATATTGCCGCCGCCGATGAAGCTGATGTTCAATTGCTCATTCAAATTATTTTGCATAGTCCCTCTTTCCAAAAATGGCGCTGCCGATCCGCACGATCGTTGCGCCTTCGGCAATTGCCGCCGTCATATCGTTCGACATCCCCATCGACAGCGTGTCGAGGTCCAGGCCTTGCTCCCGCAAGGCCTGCCATAGCTGATGCAGGCGGTGAAACGGCAGGCGTTGCAACGCGACCGACTCGGCCGCCTCCGGGATCGCCATCAGGCCACGCAGACGCAAACGCGGCAGCGCGGCGATCGCCTGCGCCAGCTTTGGTGCCTGCTCCAAAGTCGCGCCGCTCTTGCTGGCTTCGCCGCTGATATTGATTTGCAAACAGATATTTAAGGGCGGCAGCGCCGACGGCCGCTGGTCCGACAGCCGCTGCGCGATCTTTTCGCGGTCGATCGCATGCACCCAGTCGAAATGCTCGGCAATCTGCCTGGTCTTGTTGCTCTGGATCGGCCCGATGAAATGCCATTCCAGCAACAGATCGGGTTGGGCCGCCTTGACCGCGGCCATCTTGTCGAGTGCTTCCTGCAGATAATTCTCGCCGAAAGCGCGCTGCCCGGCTTGTGCAGCCGCCACCACGGCGGCCGCGTCGAAGGTCTTGGAGACTGCCAGCAGCTGCACCGACTGCGGATCTCGCAACGCTATTCTGGCTGCGGCGGCGATACCGTCACGCACAACTTGCAAGTTTTGGGGGATTGCGGACATAATCAAAAGAATTAAAAAACTTGCATAGTTGCAACAAACATACCTCAACAGAGGGCTCAGGGATTATAAATGGACATTTCAGAACTGCTCGCGTTCTCGGTCAAAAATAACGCCTCGGACTTGCACCTGTCGTCCGGTCTGCCGCCGATGATCCGCGTGCACGGCGATGTGCGCCGCATCAATCTGCCGCCGCTGCAACACAAGGACGTGCACGGCATGATTTATGACATCATGAACGACGGACAGCGCAAGAATTACGAAGAAATGCTGGAAGTCGATTTTTCGTTTGCGATCCCTGGCCTGGCGCGTTTTCGCGTCAACGCCTTTAACCAGGAGCGCGGCGCGGCCGCAGTGCTGCGGACCATTCCGTCCAAGATCCTGAGCCTGGAAGACCTGAACTGCCCCAAAATTTTCGCCGATCTGTCGCTTAAGCCGCGCGGCCTGGTGCTGGTCACCGGCCCGACCGGTTCCGGCAAGTCGACTACGCTGGCAGCGATGGTCAACCATGTCAACGAAAACGAATACGCACACATCCTGACGATCGAAGACCCGATCGAATTCGTGCACGATTCCAAGAAATGCCTGATCAACCAGCGCGAAGTCGGCCCGCATACGCTGTCATTCAATAATGCGCTGCGCTCCGCGCTGCGCGAAGATCCTGACGTGGTGCTGGTCGGCGAATTGCGCGACCTGGAAACGATCCGGCTGGCGCTGACAGCGGCCGAAACCGGCCACCTGGTATTCGGCACGCTGCATACCTCGTCCGCCGCCAAGACCATCGACCGTATCGTCGACGTGTTCCCGTCCGATGAAAAGGAAATGGTGCGCGCGATGCTGTCGGAGTCGCTGCAAGCGGTCATCTCGCAAACCCTGCTCAAAACCAAGGACGGTGGCGGACGGGTCGCGGCGCACGAAATCATGATCGGCACGCCGGCCATCCGCAACCTGATTCGCGAGAGCAAGATCGCGCAGATGTATTCGGCGATCCAGACCGGCAGCAATGTCGGCATGCAGACGCTGGACCAGAACCTGACGGATCTGGTGCGGCGCAATGTGATCTCGGTCGGCACCGCGCGCGCCGCCGCCAAAACCCCGGATAACTTCCCCGGTTAGAATAGCTGAACCAGCTGCTCCAACTGCACCAGTTGCACATCCTCGACCTCTAGGAATCAAAATGGAACGCGATCAGGCCACCAAATTCATGTTTGACTTGCTGCGCCTGATGGTCAGCAAGAACGGCTCGGATCTGTTCATCACCGCGGATTTTCCGCCGGCGATCAAGATCGACGGCAAGCTGACGCCGGTATCGAACCAACCGCTGACCGCGACCCACACGGTCGAACTGGCGCGCGCGATCATGAACGACAAGCAGACCGCCGCGTTTGAAGTCAGCAAGGAATGCAATTTTGCGATTAGCCCGAGCGGGCTCGGTCGCTTTCGCGTGTCGGCCTTCGTGCAGCTCGGCCACGTCGGCATGGTATTGCGCACCATCACTACCGAGATTCCGAAAATGGACGCGCTCGGTTTGCCGGAAGTATTGAAAGAAGTGGTGATGACCAAGCGCGGCCTGGTGATCATGGTCGGCGCCACCGGCTCCGGCAAATCGACCACGCTGGCGGCGATGGTCGGGCATCGCAACGAAAACAGTTACGGTCATATCATCACGATTGAGGACCCGATCGAATTCGTCCATCCGCATAGGAACTGCATCATCACGCAGCGCGAGATCGGCGTCGACACCGAGGACTGGGGCGTCGCGCTGAAAAACACCCTGCGCCAGGCGCCGGACGTGATCCAGATCGGCGAGATCCGCGACCGTGAAACCATGGACCATGCGATCGCGTTTGCCGAAACCGGCCACTTGTGTCTGGCGACGCTGCACGCGAACAGCTCGAACCAGGCGCTGGACCGGATCATCAACTTCTTCCCCGAAGAGCGCCGCGCGCAATTGCTGATGGACTTGTCGCTGAACCTGAAAGGCATGATTTCACAGCGGCTGGTCCCGCTGCGCGACACCAAGGGTCGCTGCGTCGCGATCGAGATCATGCTGAACTCGCCGTACATTTCCGACCTGATCTTCAAGGGCAATGTGCACGAGATCAAGGAGGCGATGAAAAAATCGCGTGAATTGGGGATGCAGACTTTCGACCAGGCGCTGTTCGACCTGTACGAAGCCGACAAGATCAGCTATGAAGATGCGCTGCGCAACGCCGACTCGATCAACGACCTGCGTCTGATGATCAAGTTGCACGGCAAGGATGCCAAGAACCGCGACCTGGCGGCGGGCACGTCCCACCTGGGTATCGTTTAATTTTTTTGAAGGAAGATCATGGGAAATGTCTACGATTTCACGGCCGACAGTCTGACCGGCGCACCGGTCGACCTGAAAAGCTATCAGGGCAAGGTATTGCTGATCGTCAATACCGCCAGCAACTGCGGCTTTACGCCGCAATACAAGGGACTGGAAGCGGTCTATCAGCAGTTCAAGGACAAGGGTGCCCTGGTACTCGGCTTTCCATGCAACCAGTTCGGTGCGCAGGAACCGGGTAGCGCGGACGAGATCGGTGCGTTTTGCGAAAAGAATTACGGCGTGAATTTTCCGCTATTCGCGAAAATCGATGTCAACGGTGAGCAAGCGCACCCGCTGTTCAAGTATCTGAAAAACGCTGCCACCGGTGTGCTCGGCAGCGAAGCGATCAAGTGGAATTTCACCAAGTTTCTGGTGAAGAAGGACGGCACCGTGTACAAGCGCTATGCGTCACTGACCAAGCCGGAGGAACTGATCGGCGATATCGACAAGCTGCTGGCAGAATAGTGCTGGACGAGGTACTGGCATGCGCAGTCACTGGACCGGATTTTCATCCTGAAATATTCCCGCCCAAAGAAATGTCCCGCCCACGTCTGCAATTTACGCCCCCCCAAGGTCGATGAGTAAAAAGAACGCCATATCAGTGCCTGCAACGACTGAACTACGTCGCCTGACCATTCGCGATGTGGCGCGCGAGGCTGGCGTGTCGCTTACCACCGTATCGCACTCGTTGAACGACCGTGGGTATGTCGATCCTGCCACGCGCGCCAAGGTAAAGCGTATTGCCGAGCAGCTAGGCTATCGTCCGAATTTGCGCGCACAAAGACTAAGGACAGGCAGAGCGAATTGCATTGCGCTTTTTTCGTCGATGCCGTTTGCCGTTGCCGGCGGCACCTCGCGTCTCGGGTTCATGATGGAGATCGCTGCGATTGCGGCGGAAGCCGCGCTGGCGAAGGGCCTGGCACTCATGCTGGTGCCCTCGTTGGAAAGCTCCAGGGAATTGCTCGACGGATTGGATATCGACGGCGCTCTGGTCATCGAACCGGTGGCGGACGATCCGCAAATTTTGCGATTAAAGGAACGCGGTGTCAGCATCGTCTGCATCGGCCGACAGCTCAGTACAACAACCCCGCTCCCCTACGTCGATTTACAGCCCGCCTTGACCGGTCGGCTGCTACTCGAGCATTTATATGCACAGGGCGCACGCCGCATATCGCTGTTGATCGGAGCGCAATCCCGTTACTCCTACCTTGAAGTCGAGCGCGTCTACCAGGAATTTGTGCGCGACAAAAATTTGCCGTGCTTTATTTCGAAGGCCGATGAATCTGGCGGCGAAGAATCGGGCCGCCTCACCTGCATGCAGCTGATGGCCGATCATCCGGAGATCGATGCGATTTGCGTACCAGTCGACGCCTTCGCCACGGGGGCCCTCAGAGCATTGCGCGCATTGGAAAAACGGGTACCGGATGATGTCATGCTCGTCACCCGCTACGACGGCTTGCGTGCACGCAATAGCGAACCACCGATGACTGCGGTGAATCTGCATTTGGAGGAAGTAGCTTCTTTAGCGGTGGAACTGCTGTTCGAGCATATCTGCGCCGACCGCAGACGCGATGTGGTGATGGGACCGACACCCCAGATTATCGCAAGAAAATCCACGATGCGGTGACGCCACTCTCAGCGGTGCCTTAGCCATGTAGCAGAATGAATATCCCGGAAACGATCGCGAAGACGAGGACTGCACTACGCAGTAACCGCGAATTGATCTTCTGGTGAATCACATGGCTGGCGAAGATACCGATTGCCAGTACCGGAATCAGCTCAAGCGCCTGCGTCAGATGCGCCATCACAATACGGCCGTTGAACGCCAGCACTGTTAATGAAATAATCTCCCCGATAAGAAAGCATAACGCAATCGACGAGCGTACCGTTGCGACCGGCATATGCTGATACACCAAGGCCAGCGGCGGACCGCCAATGCCGGTTGCCGTTTCGGTTATTCCAGTAAAAAAGCCGGTCGACACAAAAGCTTTTTTGCCAGGGGAAAATGCCGGCACCAGCAAGCTGACCAGCGCAGCTAAAATCGTGGTGCCGCCAATCAGCGCATTCAGATAAGCCAATGGGATGGCGATCAGCACCCAAAGCCCGCCAAAGGTGCCGGCTACCCGTCCTGCCGTGATCCATTTGGTCCCGTTAAAATCGATCGCGCCACGCTCCCGCCAAGCAATATAGGCATTCAGCGGCAACATCAAAATAAGCAGGCAACCGGGAATCAGTCTCGGTTCCAAAATGCCGATGACCGGCGCCACGATGAGCGCAAAACCCATCCCGGTTGTGCCTTGTATGAATGCGCCGATCAATACCGCCAACCCCATCCACACCAGCACCATTAAACTCATGCTCATACTCGCGCCCCCATCCCTGTTCCACCATTTCTATTGCTGGCTTGCTGCGTCAGATGCTGCCGCCGATGCACTGAACTAAACTCATGCACCTTTGTGATCGGAGCTTGCGCGACGACCGTCTTTGCCACCTCAATGTATTGCCGCATCAGCGCATCGGCGTCCCAATCGATCGGCCAACCCTGCCACAAACGCAGCTTGCCAGCCACGAACACCGCCGTAATTTGATCTCGGTTCGCCAGGCGAACCAGTTCCCAGGTTAGGTCCCACGACGGCAACATTTCCGGCACCTGAAGATCGAGCAGCAGGAAATCGGCACTCTTCCCGACCGCAATCTCACCGATCTGATTACCGAGCCCCAACACGTCGGCGCCACCGTGAGTGGCGAGATCGCACCACAACCAGCCAGCGCCGCAGGAGGAATCACCGCCCCCCATACCGAAGGCAAAGCGCTGCGCTGCTTCCGCATAATCCATCAAGCGGAAGCCGTCGCCTCGGGTGCCATCGGTGCCGAGGCCCAAGCGGATCCCGAAGGTAGACATCAGGTGTGCCGGTGCCACTGCGTTCCCTTTCCAGGCGCTGGCGACCGGGTTATAACTGACTGCCGTATCCGTATCGCACAGCATTTTCAGTTCGGTCGGCGTGACCAACGTCGCATGCGCCAATAGCGTCTGCGGCCCGAGTGCACCGACCCGCTGCAGCAGTTCGATCGGACGCAGCTGGCGTGACACCATTGAACGCTCTACCGCGACCAGATGTTCGTTGGCATGCGTTTGAAATATCCGGCCAGCTTCCGCGCACAGGCGTGAAACGCGATGCAACATCATGTCGGAACCCACTTCCGGGATCGAGATCGCCAGCGACGGGGAAATCAATGCGTTAGCTTCGTAATGCGCCAGATGACGTTGCGCCCGCTGCAGTATCTCGTCAGGCGGTGCGGCATTGGCGGTACCGCCCAAGTCGTTGCAGATCAGGCCCAGCACACACCGCATGCCGACATCGATGACTGCCTTGGCGATCGCATTCAAACCGGCATCGGAACGTGTACCGGCGTCGCACACGGTGGTGAACCCGCCCCGCAACGCTTCCAGCGCTGCCATTTTGGAGGCTAAATACAGATGTTCGTCATTGAGGGTTGCCTCCAACGGCACCCAGACCCGACGAAAGATTTCAGACGGTTCGCCAAACACCAGGGATTTGCCAAAGGTCTGGGTCAAGTGATGATGCGTATCGATCAATCCAGGCATCAGCAAGCTGTCGTTGAGCATGACGGTAGGGAGCCCGGCAAACTGCTGCTGCAACTCCGTGGCAAGACCGACAGCGACAAATTTTCCATCCGATATCACGACGGCGTGTTCGCGTACCGGGCCGGTTTTCAGTAGCAGCCATTCCGGGATAATCAGCGTCATCTCATGCTTGAGTGCCTCTGGAATACGGGTGGATTTCATGTTTACTTTCAAGCTGTAGATAAGGATTCGGACTTCGTACCGCGGTTCGCGCGAATCAAGATGCGCGACCGCGATTTCTCATGAAGCGGAGGATTGGTGTGGCTCAGAATTTTTCGTCTCCGGCTGCCGGCGACCGACGTGAAAAAAGAGGCAATTCATGAGTGCTGCGGTAATCGCGCCCATGGCGACACCGTTTCCCAAGAGGATTCGTACATTCGGGGAGAACTGGCCGTACATGCCTGGAATCAAAATCGGCAACAAGCCAATACAAAGCGCGACGGCGACGATGTACATGTTCGCGTGTTCACGCAGGTCGACACGTCTTAACATGTCGATCCCCATCGTTCCGACAATGGCAAACACGATCAACCCAGTACCCCCCACCACCGCTTCGGGGATGGCGCTAATCAGTTTCGATATCGGCACGCATAGTCCGAACAGGACCAGCACGATGCCAGAGGTTGCCGTGACAAAGCGCGACCGGACACCGGTAGCCCGGATAATGCCGATATTTTCACCACTGGTGATAATCAGCGAGGTGCCAAGAAAGCCGCCAATCAGGGATGCGAGTGCATCGCCGCGGATCGTCTTTGGTACATCGCGTTGCTTATCAATATCCTTGCCGACTGCTTCGCCGATGGCGATCGTCTGCCCAGTGGCTTCCACCATCGAAATCACACTGAACAGCAACAGCGGGATCGCCGCAAGAAGGTCGAACTTGGGCATCCCAAAAGGGAGAAAGGACGGTGCGCTGACCAGTGGCGAGAGGGAAAGTTGATCGAAGTGAAATGCCCCGATGCTGGCGGCGACGATCGCGCCGCCCACTAGTCCGAGAAGAATGGACAACTGCCTTGCCATTCCGGTGAGCACTCTCGCGAAAATGACGGTCAACCCGATTGTCACAAACGCCAGCATCAGGTTGGCAGGATTGCCAAATCCGGGAGAACCGGGATTGCCAGTAATTAATTTGCCCGATACTTGCGCCAGGTTGATGGACACCAGCAATAGCATGGTCCCCACCACCACCATCGGAAAAAATCGCAGGCAGCGCCTGAATATTGGCAACAGCAAGAAATAAAATATGCCGGTGAGAATGACTGCTCCTGCCGCAGTCTGTAAGTCGGTTTGCTGTGCAATCAGGATGAACAGCACAATCGGCGCGCCGCCGGGAAGCATGATGAATGGCAAACGTGCGCCAATACCGCGCGGGCCAAACGATTGTAACAAGGTACCCAGTCCGCAAATGATGAATGTCGCACTGAGCAAGTTAATCGCAAGTGCCGGCGAAAATCCGAGCGCCTTGCTCATTAAAAAAACCGATGCAATCGGTGATGCAGCCATGACGAGGACGTGTTGCATACCAAACGCGAGCAGCTTGCGTAATGGCAGTATTTCGTCGACCGCGGCGATGAAAGAATTGTTAGACATGTCGATCTCTCTTGTGAGCTGAGGCGTTGCGCCGGTCGTACGCGATGACCGGCGCAATAACCATGCTGGCGGCACTCGCACTGTTGTCGCGTAGTGCTTGGCAGTGCCGCCCGTAGTTGAGCAATTGCGCTATCAGATTCGGCTAAAAACCATGATGCATGCCGAGCCGGAACGCGCTCTGGTGCTTGTGGCCGACCCCAGCCGGACCAAGCCCCCAGATCGCCGCTTGCGTCGCATCGCCAGAAGCGATTTGATCGGTTAGCCGCGCATAAATCTCGGTGCGCTTCGACAGGCTGTGCACCGCACTCAGGCTGAGCTGTGTCCACTTCCTCGTGCCAAGTTCGGTCTGTGACACGCCGACGATACCGGTGGTAGTCGGGGTATATCGATAATTCAATCCCGCTTCCGCCGACCGATAACTTTCGGAATTTCCGCCGGATTCCATGCGCACATGGGTCAGTGCTCCATGCAGCAATATGTTCTTGAACTGATAGCTGGCCCCTGCGGCCACGGTACTGACAGCATCGGTTTTCAACAGCGTCATTGCGGACAAGCCGGTTTGCCCCAACAAGTCGGTGATGCCCAGTGCGGCGAGGTTGTATTGGCGCTTGTTGTAACGGGAATAGGCGAGGCCGGTGGAGAGCGGCCCGCGCGCATAATTGACGGAATAGGACGACGCGCGCACCGGGCCTGACTCTGGCACACGATAACTGGCGCGCGCTTTGACACCGTTGATATCGATCGACTCGAACTTGATGGAATTGGCAAACACCGCCGGGTCGAATGCATTGGGCGGCGCGATTGCCAGATTATCGAGATTGCCCGGGTGATATTCGTTAAAGCCGCCGCTCAAGGCTGCATTGGTCAGCGTGGCACCGATCGCAGGCAGTAAATTATCGAGTTGATTGCCCATGGTGAGGACCCCAAAAGGTCCAGCGATGCCGACATAGGCCTGACGGTCAAACAAACTTTGCGACCATCGCATTGCACCGGTATCTGAAAAAAAGCCATTTTCCAATAGGAAAATAGCCCGATAGCCCTGCCCCAGGTCTTCGCTTCCGCGGAAGCCAATCCGGTCAGGCGCCATGTTACCGGCATCCAACAAAACCACCGAATGCCCTGCTTTACTGCTCACCCTGGTCACGCCGGCATCGATGCTGCCGTAGATCGTGACCGCCGATTGCGCGATTGCACCGATAGGGCACAAGCCCAAGATCAATCCCATCCTTGTGAATCTCACGTCGTCTCCTCCAATGTATGTGTGTACCTTTGGTTTTCGGCAATTTCCCGCATGTGCGCCCCGGACTGCAAAGACACATGTCGCTTATTGCCTGTTTTTATTCGCTTTTTTTGTGTGCGCTAGCATCACTACCAAAACGATTTGGGGAGTGTAATTGAAATTATTTTTAATTTCAAGTTAACGGATAAAGAATCAATTTTGTTGTTAAAAGGATGACTTTAGGTAATCCAAATCGTTTTGCTATCTTTCGTGAGATGCGCTGTTTTGAGCGCAAGAAATGGCAGCGTTGGAAAGCGATAGAGGTGGATTGGGAACTGTTTCGATTGACTATCGAAAACGGAGATTTGATAGCTGCAACAAAAACTTGGCCGCAGTATGCGGATCTTGTCAGCGATTGATCCGCGAGTGTAAAGTGTGTGGGCGTCATGCGGCGTGCCAAGGTTGGCAATGAGCTGCGCCCCACGCGGGTCACCTGTTGTGACGCTGATCTTTGATGGATTTGGCGCGCCAATGGGCACTGGCGATGAGCGGCGCGCCGCACTTTTTCAAGCGCGCCGATTCACAGACTTTAAACTCCCTTTTGGCTTGCTTTACGCGGCCAATAAAGCGCTATCAATCAACTCGATCCAGTGCTTGACCGGCGTCTCGGTGCCCGACTGCAGATGCGTCAGGCAACCGATATTGGCCGACACGATCATGTCGGGTTTGCTTTCCAGCAGATTGGCCAGCTTGTTGTCGCGCAGCTGGTACGACAATTCCGGCTGCAGCACCGAATAGGTACCGGCCGAGCCGCAGCACAGGTGGCTGTCGGCGCACAGCTTCACATCGACACCGGCGGCGCGCAACACGCCCTCGACCTTGCCGCGGATTTGCTGGCCATGCTGCAGCGTACACGGCGGATGCCAGGCCACGCGCTTGCTGATCCTCCCCTTCAGCTTTTGTGCGAGCTGCGCTTCAAACTGCGGCAAAACCTCGCTCAAATCCTTGCTCAGTTCCGATATCCGTTGTGCTTTGACGGCATAGGCCGGATCGGCCGCCAGCGAGTGGCCGTAATCCTTGACGGTGACGCCGCAGCCGGATGCGGTCAGCACGATCGCCTCGACCCCGGCTTCGACCAGCGGCCACCAGGCGTCGATGTTCCTGCGCATGTCGGCCAGTGCGCCGTCCTGATCATTCAGGTGAAAACGGATAGCACCGCAGCAACCGGCCTTCGGCGCGACGACCAGCTGCACACCTAGCGCATCGAGTACGCGCGCAGTGGCGGCGTTGATGTTGGGCGCCATCGCCGGCTGTACGCAGCCATCGAGCAGCAGCATCTTGCGCGCGTGTTCGCGGCGCGGCCAGCGCCCTGATTTCTGGCGCGCCGGGACCTTGTTGAGCAAGCTCTCGGGGAGAAACCAGCGCAGCATCTGTGCGGTTTTCAGGGCCGGCGAAAACAGCCAGCGGCGCGGCAGCACCTCTTTCAGCACGGCACGCTGCAGCCGTTGTGCCAGCGGACGGCCACCTTGCTGATCGACCTGTTGTTCCACGATATTGCGGCCGATGTCGAGCAAACGGCCGTATTCGACGCCGGACGGGCAAGTCGTCTCGCAGTTGCGGCAGGTGAGGCAACGGTCCAGATGCAGCTGGGTTTTGCGGGTCGCCGGTTGCCCTTCCAGCACCTGCTTGATCAGGTAGATGCGTCCGCGCGGACCATCGAGCTCGTCGCCCAGCAATTGATAGGTCGGGCAGGTGGCGGTGCAAAAACCGCAATGCACGCAGCTGCGCAGAATGGCATCGGCCTCCTGGCCTTCACGGGTGTGCTTGATGAAGTCGGCGAGATTGGTTTGCATGGTTAAAGCCCAGGATACATCCGGCCCGGATTGAAGATGCCGGCCGGATCGAAAGCGTTTTTCAGATTGCGATGGATGCGCGCGACCGCTGGTGCCAGCGGCTGGAACACGCCGACGCTCTTGTCGCCGCCCCGGAATAGGCAGGCATGACCGGCGGCGGCGGCCACCGATGCACGAATGCCAGCGGCATCCGAATTGGCATCCGAACTGGTTTTGAGCCAGCGTTGCGCGCCACCCCATTCGATCATTTGTTCGCCGCCGAGCACGAGTTGCGGTGCATGGGACGGCAGCGACAAGCGCCACAGATCCTTGCCGTCACGGAAAAACGGCAGCGCGTGTTCGCGCAACGCGAGCCAGAATGCCGCGCCATCGTCAACCGACTCGCCACCCAGCTTTCTGGCGGCCGCCTTGACCGCCGCATCGGCACCCGACAGGCGCAGCGTCAGCACCCCGTCATGCCAGGCGCTGGCCGAGATCGGCAGCGGTTGCGCGCCCCACTCGTTCAGCCGCCACAAGGCCTCGTGCTGCGGCATCGCGAAGCGTCGCGTAGTTTCGGCAAACGGCTTCGGCAACACTTTGAGCGACACCTCCAGGATCAGGCCGAGCGACCCGAGCGAACCGGCCAGCAGGCGCGACACGTCGTAACCGGCGACGTTCTTCATCACTTGGCCGCCGAAATGCAGCACCTCGCCCTTGCCATCCATCAGCACCGCGCCCAGCATGAAGTCGCGCACCGCGCCGGCGGCCTGGCGCCGCGGGCCGGACAGGCCGCTGGCGACCACGCCGCCGATCGTCGCGCCGGCACCGAAGTGCGGCGGCTCGAACGCCAGCATCTGGTTGCGCTCCGCCAGCGCGGCCTCGATCACGGCTAGCGGCGTGCCGCAACGCGCCGTGATCACCAGTTCGGTCGGCTCGTAATCGACGATGCCGTCGTAGGCGCGGGTATCGAGCAATTCGCCGTGCAGCGCCTGACCGTACCAGTCCTTGCTGCCGCCGCCATGGATGCGTAGCGCGGTGTTGCCGGCGCTGGCGGCCAGGATGCGTTCCCTGAATTGCGCTTGAACTTGTTCGGTAGTCATCGTGTGTCCGTGGTGGGCATGATCGGGTTCATGATCGGGTTCATGATCGGCTTCATGATCGGCTTCAGAAGCGCGGCAGATCGGCGAACTTCAGCTGGCCGCGCTTGACGTGCATCTTGCCGTATTCGGCGCAGCGCACCAAGGTCGGGATCGCCTTGTCCGGATTGAGCAGGAACGCCGTATCGAAGGCGCGCTTGACGCCGAAGAAGGCCTCGCGCTCTTCCGGCGAAAACTGGATGCACATCGAGTTGATCTTCTCGATGCCGACCCCGTGTTCGCCGGTGATGGTGCCGCCGACTTCGACGCACAGCTCCAGAATCTCGGCGCCGAACAGTTCGGCGCGATGAAATTCGCCCTCCTGGTTGGCATCGAACAGGATTAGCGGATGCAGGTTGCCGTCGCCGGCATGAAACACATTGGCGCAGCGCAGCCCGTACCTGGTTTCCATGTCGGCGATACCGAGCAGCACCTTGGCCAGATGCTTGCGCGGTATGGTGCCGTCCATGCAGTAATAGTCGGGCGAGATGCGGCCCGCCGCCGGAAATGCGTTCTTGCGGCCGGACCAGAATTTCAACCGTTCGGCCTCCGATTGCGATACCGCAATGGCGGTCGCGCCGGCGTGATTGAGCACCGCGATCATGCGGCCGATTTCTTCTTCGACCTCTTCCGTCGTGCCATCCGATTCGCACAGCAGGATCGCGGCGGCATCGATGTCGTAGCCGGCCTTCACGAACGGCTCGACCATGCGCACGCTGGTCTTGTCCATCATCTCCAGCCCGGCCGGAATGATGCCGGCCGCGATGATGTTGGCGACCGCGTTGCCGCCCTTCACCACGTCGTCGAACGATGCCATGATCACGCGCGCGCATTGCGGCTTCGGCACCAGCTTGACCGTGACTTCGGTGACCACGCCGAGCATGCCCTCGGAACCGATGAATACCGCCAGCAGATCGAGGCCGGGCGCATCGAGCGCCTCGCTGCCGAGTTCGACGACGTCACCGTCGATCGTCACCATCCGCACCCGCAACACATTGTGTACCGTGAGGCCATACTTCAGACAGTGCACGCCGCCCGAGTTTTCGGCCACGTTGCCGCCGATGCTGCAGGCGATCTGCGACGACGGATCGGGTGCGTAATACAGCCCCAGCGGACCGGCGGCATCCGAGATCGCCAGATTGCGCACACCGGGCTGCACCACCGCGGTACGCGAATAGGCATCGATCCTGACGATCTTGTTCAGCTTGGCAGTCGACAGCACCACCCCATCGACAATCGGCAGCGCGCCGCCGGACAGCCCGGTGCCGGCGCCGCGCGGCACGATCGGCACCTGCAGATCGCGGCAGGTTTTCAGGATCGCCACCACCTGCGCTTCGTCTTCCGGCAATGCGACCACCATCGGCAACTGGCGGTAGGCCGGCAGTCCGTCGCATTCATAGGGCCGCGTGTCCTCTTCATTGAACAACACGCAATGCGCCGGCAATCGCGCGCGCAAGGCTGCCACCACTGCACGCTGGCGCGCGATCAACAGTTGCGGATCGGTCACTGTATTCATATTCACTTTCGATGACAGCAGGGGGCGCGTTATGGAGGAGTCGGCGCACGGCCCAATGCTGCGACAGTATATGCAATTTCCCATTACTAAATACACGGCGAAAACACGTATGACAAGGAGTATCTTGACGGGGCTTACGCAAAATACGTAATTTCGAAGGATGGGTGCAACCCATCATTGCGCACCAAGGAAGAAAGATGGGTTGCACCCATCCTACTTTCTTTCTCGTTTGCACAAGTCTAGTCTTGTTATTTTTACATCCAGTCCGTGTTATCGCACCCATCGCAGCGGTCGGTTGCCACCATCGGCGATGTCCCAGTCCAGCATACGCCAGACCCGGCATTTTTGCCGTATCCTGACTGGTTTCGGACTTTGAATCGAGCAAAAAATGGGCAACAGACTTTCGAAGATCGCCACCCGCACCGGCGACAAGGGCACCACCGGACTCGGGGACGGTAGCCGGACCGACAAGGACAGCTTGCGGGTGCACGCGATGGGTGACGTCGATGAACTCAATTCGCAGATCGGCCTGATGCTGTGCGAAGAACTGCCGCCCGCATTGCGCGAGGAGCTGATCTCGATCCAGCATGACCTGTTCGACATGGGCGGCGAGTTGTGCATCCCCGGTTACACCATGATCACCGATGCGCAGGTCGCGCGCCTCGATGCGCTGCTGGAAAAATACAATGCGGATTTGCCGCCGCTCAAGGATTTCATCCTGCCGGCTGGCTCGCGCGCCGCGTCGCAATCACATGTCTGCCGCACGATCTGTCGCCGTGCCGAACGCGCCATCGTCAGCCTCGGCAAATCCGAGACCATCAACGCTGCGCCACGACAATACATGAACCGCTTGTCCGACCTGCTGTTCGTGCTGTCGCGCGTGCTGAACCGGTTTGCCGGCGGCTCGGATGTGTTGTGGGAGAAAGAACGCGAGCGGGTATAACAAGCTTGCAGAGGCAGTTGCAGATAGTTGCAGCCTCAGGTGCAGCCGCAACAATCGGTCTGGAAATCGTTTTACTTCTTGCCGCGCTGCGCCGTGTTTCTGGCTGATTTATGCCAGTAGTCGAATTCAGGCGCATGGCAACTGATTTCCAGATCCTGTACCTTTTCCAGCATATACGCCTGCGCATCTGCGATGGCCTGGTTGTAAATGCTGGGGCCGATTTCTTCGACAACATAGTGCAGCAGCATGCTGGCTTGCAGCTCGCCGATATCGCCATCCATGTTCCGCGCGAAGTAGCGCTGGATCGACCCGATCAGTTGTTGCTCGACTTCTTTTTTTAATTTGATTTCCAACACCTTCTCCTGACTGCGCTCGCACGCAGCTGTCAGTACAACAATATAACCATCGGCGCCATGCGCCAATGCCGGTCAGATAAGCCCGTGGCCTGAATAGCGCATCAAAGGACTTGCCTGCACCATACAGTCAGGCCGCGCGCCGCAGCCTGACTGTATGGTGCAGGATAGATTGCTTATTAACAGGCGGCTTTGACCACCAGATGCGGCGCGTCGGTGCCGAAGCGCTGCCTGATCGCAGCGGCGATACCAGCAGCATCCAGACCGTTCAATGCGAGCAGCCGTGCCGCATCGCCATGGTCGATAAACTTGTCCGGCAAGCCCAGTATCAGCAGCGGCTTGACGATCCCGGCGGCGGCCAGCGTCTCGGCTACCGCGGCGCCGGCACCGCCCATCGTCGCGCCCTCTTCGACCGTGACCAGCGCATCGTGGCTGTGCGCCAGCTGTGCTACCAGCTCAGCATCCAGCGGCTTGATGAAGCGCATGTTGGCAACCGTGGCGTCGATGCCTTCGGCCGCCGTCAGGCTCGGCGCCACCATGGTGCCGAACGCCAGGATCGCGATGCCCTTGCCTTGGCGCTTGATTTCGCCCTTGCCGAGCGGGATCGTGTCGAGTTGCTTGCCGACCGCGGCACCGATACCGGCGCCGCGCGGGTAACGCACTGCCGCCGGCCCCGGATACTGGTAGGCGGTCGACAGCATCTGGCGGCATTCGTTTTCATCCGAGGCCGCCATCACGACCATGTTCGGAATGCAGCGCAGGAAGGCCATGTCGTAATTGCCGGCATGGGTCGCGCCATCGGCACCGACCAGCCCGGCGCGATCCAGCGCGAAGGTGACGTCCAGATTTTGCAATGCGACGTCGTGGATCAGCTGATCGTAGGCGCGTTGCAGGAAGGTCGAATAAATCGCGACCACCGGCTTCAGTCCCTCGCAGGCGAGGCCAGCGGCGAACGTCACCGCATGTTGCTCGGCGATGCCGACGTCGAAATAACGGTCCGGGAACTGCTGCTCGAAGCGCACCATGCCGGAGCCCTCGCGCATGGCCGGCGTGATGCCGATCAATTTTTTGTCCTGCGCCGCCATATCGCACAGCCAGTCGCCGAACACCTGGGTATAGGTAGTCTTGCCGGCAGCCGCGGGCTTGATGCCTTCGGCCGGGTTGAATTTTCCCGGGCCGTGGTACAGCACCGGATCGGCCTCGGCCAGCTTGTAGCCTTGCCCTTTCTTGGTCACGACGTGCAGGAACTGCGGCCCTTTCAGATGCTTCAGGTTCTGCAGGGTCGGGATCAGCGAATCGAGGTCGTGGCCGTCGATCGGACCGATGTAGTTGAAGCCGAATTCCTCGAACATCGTGGCCGGCACGATCATGCCCTTGGCGTGTTCCTCGAAGCGCTTGGCGAGCTCACGCATCGGCGCCGGCAACATCGATTTGCCGACCTGCTTGGCAGCGGCATAAAACTGGCCGGACATCAGTCGCGCTAGATAACGGTTCAGTGCGCCGACCGGCGGCGAGATCGACATGTCGTTATCGTTCAGAATCACCAGCAGGTTGATGTCTTCGACCACGCCGGCGTTATTCATCGCCTCGAACACCATACCGGCCGTCATCGAGCCATCGCCGATCACCGCAATCGCGTGCGGACCGTCTGGTCCGGTCTGGCCTTTAATCTTGGCAGCCAGTGCCATGCCAAGCGCCGCCGAGATCGAGGTCGACGAATGCGCGGTGCCGAAAGTGTCGTACTCGCTTTCGTCGCGGCGCGGGAAACCCGATATGCCGTTTAACTGACGCAGCGTATGCATCTGATCACGGCGACCGGTCAGGATCTTGTGCGGATAGGTCTGGTGACCGACGTCCCATACGATGCGATCGCGCGGCGTGTTGAACACGTAGTGCAGCGCGATGGTCAGCTCGACGGTGCCGAGATTGGACGACAGATGACCGCCGGTCTTCGACACCGAATCGAGCACGTAGGCGCGCAATTCATCGGCCAGCGGCTTCAGCTGCGCACGCGACAGCAGGCGCAAATCGGCCGGGTCATTGATCTTGTTTAACAAATCCATATTGCAACTCATTTCATAAAAACAGCGTGCGCGAACGTCCGATGCGTGATGTTAACCGGATGCAGGTCGAGGTCTACCTCTAGGCCTTGCGCTGCACGATCAGGTCCGCCAACTGGCGCAGGCGCTGCGCTTTGTCACCGAACGACTGGATCGCCTGATGCGCATCGTCGCGCAATTTTTCTGCCAGCAGCCTGGACGGCTCCAGGCCCAGAATCGACACATAGGTCGGTTTATTGTCGGCAGCGTCCTTGCCCGCGGTCTTGCCCAAAGTGGCGGAATCGGCGGTCGCATCAAGCACGTCGTCGACCACCTGAAACGCCAGCCCGACCGCCGTCGCATAGGCATCGAGCGCGGCCGTTTGGTCGGCATTCAGGTGCTGGCCGGCCATCGCACCGAGCAACACCGACGCCCGCAGCAAGGCACCTGTCTTCAGCTGATGCATCTGCTCCAGCTGGGCCAGGCTCAGGCTGACGCCGACACTGGCCAGATCGATCGCCTGGCCGCCGCACATGCCGTTGGATCCGGCCGCATGCGCCAGCAGCCGCAGCATCGGCAGCGTGGTTACAGGGCTCGCCGCAGTTTCCGACAGCACCAGAAACGCCTGGGCCTGCAAGGCATCGCCGACCAGCAATGCGGTCGCCTCGTCGTATTGCACGTGCACGGTCGGTTTGCCGCGGCGCAGCGCGTCGTCGTCCATGCACGGCATGTCGTCATGCACCAGCGAATAGGCATGGATCATTTCCAGCGCCGCGGCGGCGCGCGTCATCGTGTCGACCGGCGCATCGAACAAGGCACCGGCGCCAAATACCAGGAGCGGCCGAACCCGCTTGCCGCCGTCCAGCACTGCGTAGTGCATCGCTTCATGCAAGCGCTGCGGCGCCTGTGTCACGGGCGGCAGAAAGCCTTGCAATGCGACTTCAATCGCGGCCTGCACCGATTTCATCCAGCCATCGAAGGCCGCCTGCGTCTGCGCCAGTGGCTGCGGCAGCGCACTCATGACGGCTCCTCGTCGACGGCAAACGGCTTCAGCATCTCGCCTTCCAGCACCTTGACCTGGCTCTCGACCTTGTCCAGTTGCTGGGCGCAATACTTGACCAGTTCAGAACCGCGCTTGTAGGCGGCGACCGAGGCTTCCAGCGGCAATTCGCCGCCTTCCATGTCGGCGACCAGACGATCAAGCTCGGCCATCGCCTCTTCGAACGAAGCTGGCTGCTGCGGATCGGATTGTTTCTTTGGCATGGGCATCCCAGTCGTGCAGAGTTCAGTGTAACCCGTCATTTTAGTGCAAACCATCGCATTGGGCTAAGGCAAAGCGTCGAATCCGCGCGGTTCGGGCTGAAATCGGACGATCGTGCCTGCCCGACATTTTTTTATGGTCGATTTGGCATCCATTTGCGGCTTGCCGACACAAACTCGCGGTTCAATTGCCCACGCAACGACATTTCTCAAGCTGGCGGCTTGCAAATGCTCTAGGGTATAATCGCCGGTTCTGTCCAAAATTGCCGTTTCATATTATTTGAAATCTGGTCTTTGCGGATTCTTTCTCTCTTTGGTTGGTGTAACACATTAGGGGGGTGGGGATGTCCGACCTGGCTAATCTCGCCAAACTCGCGCGCTCTGACGCGCAACTTCCGGTCCACGTTTACTTTGATGACGCGCTGTTGCAGCGCGAAACCGAGCAATTGTTCAAGCAGGGTCCGCGCTACGCCGGCCATGAGTTGCAGGTGCCCAATGTCGGCGACTTTGCCACCTTGCCGTGGGAAAACGAAGGCCGCATGCTGGTGCGCAATGCCCACGGCATCGAATTGCTGTCCAATGTCTGCCGCCACCGTCAGGCCCTGATGTTCAATGGCCGCGGCAATGCGCACAACATCGTCTGCCCGTTGCACCGCTGGACTTACGACCTGAAGGGTGAATTGATCGGCGCGCCGCATTTCAGCGAAACGCCCTGCCTGAACCTGTCCAAGAGCCAGCTGCAGAACTGGAACGGCCTGCTGTTCGAGCAGAACGGCTATGACGTGATGCAGAAAATGGCGCAACTCGGCGCCACCAGGGACCTCGATTTCTCCGGCTACATGTTCGACCACGTCGAAATCCACGAGTGCGACTACAACTGGAAGACCTTCATCGAAGTCTATCTGGAGGATTACCACGTCGAACCGTTTCATCCCGGCCTTGGCAGCTTTGTCAGCTGCGACGACTTGCGCTGGGAATTCGGCGACGGCTACAGCGTGCAGACCGTCGGCGTCCATCAAGGCCTGCAGAAATCCGGCTCGGCCGCCTATCAGAAATGGCAGGAGCAGGTGCTCAAGTTCCGCAACGGCGACGCGCCGCCGTATGGCGCGATCTGGCTGACGCTGTACCCGAACATCATGGTCGAGTGGTACCCGCACGTGCTGGTGGTGTCGACGCTTTGGCCGGACGGCCCGCAGAAAACCAGAAACGTGGTCGAGTTTTACTACCCCGAAGAAATCGTGCTGTTCGAGCGCGAATTCATCGCGGCGGAACGCGCCGCCTATATGGAAACCTGCGACGAGGACGACGAGATTGCGCTGCGCATGGACGCCGGCCGCAATATCCTGATGCAACGCGGCGTCAATGAAGTCGGGCCCTACCAGTCGCCGATGGAAGACGGGATGCAGCATTTCCATGAGTGGTATCGGAAACAGATTGCGGTGTAAGCGCTGACTTGGCTAACTTTTAGATGAAATTCCGTCGGCTGGTGGCATAGTGCGCGGCTACACAACCTCAGTCGTCCCAGCGCACGCTGGGACCCAGTGTCTTATCCGACCGCCGGTTGACGATTCAGAAACATTGCGCAGATTGATTTCGACTGAGCGCAACGAACGCCGCTGGATCCCAGTGTGGCCGCAGGCCAGTTTATCCTGAGCCCGCCGAAGGGCTGGGATGACCGCGTTGTTAGCCACTCCGTAACCAGTGCCGACAGCCGAATCACCATGTACATCGACAAAATAACGGGAGTATGCCTTAAAATATACCGCCTCCCGCTTATTCTATAAGCGGTGTTATCATATACACCGTGCAGTATTTTTTCACGCCTGAGCACCAAAGTAACACGTCGTCCGACCAATTTTAATCCCCCACCCCACCCATTCCAATCCATGCAATCGCTCTGGATGCTATTCGCCAGCTTCGTGTTCGCCATCATGGGGGTGTGCGTCAAGCTCGCCTCCGATCTGTATTCCACGTCCGAAATCGTGATGTATCGCGGCATCGTCGGCGCGATCATGATGTTTTGCCTGGTCAAGGTCCAGCGCGGCACGTTCAGGACGCCGCTGCCGATGCAGCATCTGTGGCGCGGCGCGATCGGCGTCACCGCGCTGTGGCTATGGTTTTACTCATTCACCAAGTTGCCGCTGGCGACTGCGATGACGCTCAATTACATGTCGCCGATCTGGATTGCGACAATCCTGTTTGCGGTCGGTTGGTGGCGCGGCAAGAGTCGCTTTGAATGGGGATTGACGGCGGCGATTGTGTTCAGCTTCGTCGGCGTCACGCTGCTGTTGCGGCCGTCGATGCACGCCGATCAATGGTTCGGCGGCGCGGTGGCGCTGGTGTCGGGCATGCTGTCGGCGCTGGCCTATCTGCAGGTGCGCCATCTGGGGCAACAGGGCGAGCCGGAGTACCGCGTGGTGTTCTATTTTTCGGTGGCCGGTCTGGTCGCCGGCCTGTGCGGCACGCTGCTGCCGGCGTTCAGCCACGGCACCGCGCCCGGCGCGATCCAAGGCAGCGCAGCGCCGATCTGGCACAGCCACAGCGCCAAAGGGATTCTGCTGTTGTTGGCGATCGGCGTCAGCGCGACATCGGCGCAGATGGCGATGACGCGCGCCTACCGGCTCGGCAAGACGCTGGTGACCGCCAATCTGCAATACACCGGCATCGTGTTTTCCAGTGTCTGGGGCTTTCTGGTCTGGGGCGACGTGTTTGGAGGCATGGGCTGGATCGGCATGGGCGTGATCCTGTTGAGCGGAATTGCGGCGACGTTCTACAATACCCGTAACGCTACCGCTGCGCCGGTGGTTGCGCGGCGCGAAGCCGATGTCGTGACTGACCCGATCGCGGCCGAAGTTTAGCAGCCTGATGCCAAGCCTCGCCGGAAACGGTCTGTTGCAAACCATCACTACAACTGTTGATATGGAGTCCATCATGCGCTTCACCACCCTGATTTCCGCCGTCAATCTGGCGCAGCACCTGGCCGACGACGACTGGATCGTGCTCGATTGCCGGCATGATCTGGCCGCCCCGGCGGCGGGCCGCGACGCCTATGACCAGGGCCACATCCCGGGTGCCCAGTTCGCCAATCTGGACCGCGACCTGTCGTCAGCCAAAGTCGGCCGCGACGGCGTTTTCCGTGGCCGCCATCCGCTGCCCGAGCGCGCCGCCTTCATCGCGACCCTGCGGCGCTGGGGCATCAGTGACAGCACCCAAGTGGTGGCCTACGATGCCCACGGCGGCGTGTACGCGGCGCGGCTGTGGTGGATGCTGCGCTGGGTCGGGCACGAGGCGGTGGCGGTGCTCGATGGCGGCCTGCCGGCATGGCAGGCGCAACACTTCGGCCTGTCTACGTCGGAAGCCGAGGCTGCGCCCGGCAATCTGAGCGAGCGGCCGCCGCTGGCGCACACGGTCGATGTCGGCACCGTGCTGGCGAACCTGAGCAGCCAGACCCGCACCGTGCTCGATGCGCGCGCACCGGACCGCTTCCGCGGCGAGAATGAAACCCTGGATCCGGTCGGCGGCCATATCCCGGGCGCCAAGAATCGCTTTTTCAAAGACAACTTGCAAACCGATGGCCGCTTCAAGCCGGGCCATACGCTGCACGAGGAGTTCAGTCCCTTGGTCAGCGATCCGGCCAAGGCCATCAGCCAGTGCGGCTCGGGCGTGACCGCCTGCCACAACCTGCTGGCGCTGGAAATAGCCGGCCTGCACGGCGCGGCGCTGTATCCGGGCTCGTGGAGCGAATGGTGCGCCGACCCGGCGCGGCCGGTGGCGACGGGGCAGTAACAGTTGATCTGGCGGGCGCGGCGCGGCCTAGCGATGCGCGTGCCCGGTCAAAAAGAACACGATCGCGACACCGGCCGCAATTAACAACACTTGCGGGATCGTCTCGCGCAGGGTCGCCCGGCGTTGCATCTGCGGCATCAGGTCGCTGACTGCAATGTAAATGAAACCCGACGACGCAAACACCAGCACGAATGGAATCACACCGGTCGCGCGCTCCAGCGTTACATAACCAAGTATCCCGCCGACCACCGCCATCAGGCTGCAAATCAGGTTGTACAGGTAAGCGCGGCGGCGCGTGAAACCGGCGTTCAACAGCACGATGAAGTCGCCGATTTCCTGCGGGATCTCGTGCGCGATGATCGCCAGGCCGGTGACGATGCCCAGTTTCGGATTGGCCAGAAAGGCGGCGGCGATCAGGATGCCGTCGGTGAAGTTGTGCAAGCCGTCGCCGACCAGGATCATCCAGCCGGCCTTGCCGGCCTCGGCCTTGTCGTGGCCATGATGATGGTGATGGCCGTCGCCCTCGTGATGGTGCGAGTGGCGCAGGATCGCCAGCTTTTCCAGCAGGAAAAAGGCCAACAGCCCGGCCAGCAAGGTGGCAAACAGGTTGTGCGCATCGGCCTGCGACTCGAACGCCTCGGGCAGCGCGTGCAGCAGCGAGGTCGACAGCATGATGCCGACCGACAGGCTGACCA
Organism: Pseudundibacterium arcticum; assembly: GCF_042646465.1. Classification (NCBI taxonomy): domain Bacteria; kingdom Pseudomonadati; phylum Pseudomonadota; class Betaproteobacteria; order Burkholderiales; family Oxalobacteraceae; genus Pseudundibacterium; species Pseudundibacterium arcticum. Next base: position 22,318 of record NZ_JBHRTP010000055.1, on the reverse strand, counting down.
TCCGTTCGACCACCTTGGACAGCAGTGCAAACGAGAAAATGGCCGCGGCGGTAATACTGAAGACGCCGGCGATGGTGGTGGCCAGCAGGATGGATACGAGTGTGGAATTAATTTTGGACCTCTGTTTTTAGCGGACTTGTTGCAAGGTTTGCGCATCGGGCAGCAATGCTATTGCAACTTTTACGCGGCCTATATGCAACTCAGTTGCAAATTAAAACACAAGCTGTGCTTTTCAGCAAATTTCTATAAAAAACGCGACGGCCGGCGTCGCGTTTTTGATCCAGCGTCCAGCGCAACCGATCACGCTACCCCGTGCGCCTTGAACCAGGCCAGCGCCCGCTTCCAGCCATCCTTGGCGTCGGCCTCGACATAGCTGGGCCGGTAATCGGCGTGGAATGCGTGGCCGGAATTGGGATACACGACAAACTCGGATTGATTGCCGCCCTTGGCCAGCGCCGCCTTCATCGCCACGATCGACTCCTGCGAAATGCCGCCATCCTTGGCGCCATACAGACCCAGCACCGGCGTCTTCAGGGTCGGCGCGATATCGATTGGATTTTGCGGATTGTTGCCATTCTTGGCGCCGATCAGCCGGCCATACCAGGCCACCGCCGCCTTGACGCCGGGGTTGTGCGCCGCGTACAACCAGGTGATGCGACCGCCCCAGCAAAAGCCGGTGATGCCGAGCCGGTCGGTATCGCCGCCATTGGCCTTGGCCCACGCCACGCAAGCGTCGAGATCACCCAACACCTGCTGGTCCGAGGCCTTCGACACCACCTTGTCGATCAACTCGGCGATCGATGCGTAGCTGCGCGGATCGCCCTGACGTGCGAACAACTCTGGCGCCAGCGCCAGATAACCTTGTTTCGCGAAGCGGCGCGCCACGTCGGCGATATGCTCATGCACCCCGAACACCTCGGACACCACCAGGATCACCGGCAGCTTGCGCTTGCCTTCCGGCTGCGCGCGGTAGACCGGCACCTGCTGGCCGTCGACCGTGATCGTCACCACGCCGGCGGTGAGGCCGGCGGTATCGGTGTGGACTACGGTTTGCGCGACCACCGGCATGACGGCGGCGGCGAAACCGGTACCGATTGCCGTCTTCAGGAAGCCCCGGCGATCGATGCCACCGGACAATGCCGTTTCGGCAACCAGACTATCGAAATCTTCCTTCAGATGATGCATGGCAATTCTCCTGATGGTCGATGAGTGATGTTGGTTCGATATTATCGAACCAACATCATAATAAGAGCTGGATAAGAACTGGACAATGTCTGCGGTGCCCGCGATGACCGCTCAGGACACCCCAATATTTGTGCCGGCAAAAAACCCGCGTCGTGCCAGCGAACGCTGGCACCCAGTGTCGTTAATTTTGGCAGAACGGATTCCCAAAAACACGCACGGTGCGGATGCCATTGCTACACAACGGACGCCGCTGGGTCCCAGCTTTCGCTGGGACGACCAAGTTTGCATCATCGGCCCACAGATCAGAAAATCAGTGCGCCTCGTCCCAGTTCTTGCCGATGCCGACTTCCGCCGTCAGCGGCACTTTGAGCTGGGCCACGCCCGCCATCAATGCCGGCAGATTTTCCGTGACCAGGGCCAACTCGGACTCCGGCACCTGCAACACCAATTCATCGTGCACCTGCATGATCATCTTCGATTGCAGGTTTTCCCGCTCCAGCCAGTCCTGCACCGCGATCATCGACAGCTTGATCAGGTCGGCCGCGGTGCCCTGCATCGGTGCGTTGATCGCGGCGCGTTCGGCACCTTGGCGGCGCGGCCCGTTCGGCGAGTTGATTTCAGGCAACCACAGCCGGCGGCCGAATACGGTTTCGACATAGCCGCGCGCCTTGGCCTGCGCGCGCGTGTCGGCCATGTACTGCGCGACGCCGGAAAAGCGGGCGAAATATTTGTCGATGTAGTTTTGCGCGGCGGCCCGTTCGATACCGAGATTGCCGGCCAGGCCGAATGCGCTCATGCCGTAGATCAGGCCGAAATTGATCACCTTCGCGTAGCGCCGCTGCTCGCTGCTGACATCGGACGCGGCGACGCCGAAGATCTCGGCGGCGGTCGCGCGGTGGATGTCGATGCCGTCGGCGAACGCGCGCAGCATGTTGGCGTCGCCGGAGATATGCGCCATGATGCGCAGTTCGATCTGCGAATAGTCGGCCGACATGATCACGCCGTCCGGCGGCGCGATGAAGGCTTCGCGGATGCGGCGGCCTTCGGCGGTGCGGATCGGGATGTTCTGCAGGTTCGGCTCATTCGACGACAGCCGGCCGGTCACCGCGACCGCTTGTGCGTAATTGGTATGGACGCGGCCGGTGGCCGGATTCACCATCTTCGGCAACTTGTCGGTGTAGGTCGACTTCAGCTTGGACAGGCCGCGATATTCGAGCAGTATTTTCGGCAGCGGGTAGTCCTCTGCCAATTTTTGCAGCACGTCTTCGTCGGTCGATGGCGCGCCGGATGGCGTCTTTTTGATCACCGGTAACTTGAGTCGATCGAAGAATATTTCGCCGATCTGCTTGGGTGAATTCAGGTTGAACGGCTGTTCGGCCAGCGTATAAGCCTGTTGTTCCAGCGCCAGCAGCCGGGTGCCGAGTTCGTGCGATTGCACGCTCAGCAACGCGCGATCGATCGATACGCCATTGCGCTCGATCTTCTGCAGCACGACCGAGGTCGGGATTTCTATTTTTTCGTAGACATGCGTGAGCCCGGCGTCCTTCCTGATCTCCGGCCACATTGCGTAATGCAGTTGCAGCGTGATGTCGGCATCTTCGGCTGCATACTCGGTTGCGCGCTCGATCGCGACCTGATCGAAACAGATCTGGCCGGCGCCCTTGCCGCACACCTCTTCAAATGTGATGGTCTTGAGACCCAGATGGCGCAGCGCCAGACTGTCCATGTTGTGACTCTTGTGCGATTCGAATACATAGGATTCGAGCAAGGTGTCGTGCACAATGCCGCGCAGCGCGACGTCGTGATTGGCAAAAATATGCGCGTCGTATTTCAGGTTCTGACCGACCTTGGCCTTGGTCGGATCTTCCAGCCACGGTTTCAGCACGGTCAGCACCCGATCGCGCGACAGCTGCGGCGGCGCGTCCTGATACCGATGCGCGAGCGGGATGTAGGCCGCCACGCCCGGCTCGCTGCACAGCGAAATCCCGACCATCTGCGCCGTCATCGGATCGAGCGCGGTGGTCTCGGTATCGATCGAGGTCAGGTCGGCCTGGTCGATGCGTGCCAGCCAGGCGCTCAGCTGGGCTTCGGTCAGTACCGTTTCATATTGGCGCAGTGGCGGATGCGTGGCTGCCTGCGCGTCGGCGCCGTGCTCGAACAGCCCGGCCTGCACCGCCGCGGTCGCGGCGTGCGCCGGCGCGGCTGGCAGCGGGCGCGCACCGGCGGTGGGGTTGCCGGTCAGTTCACGCAACCAGCTCTTGAAGCCGTAGCGCGTGAAAAAATCGACCATCGCCGCCTGGTCTTCCGGCTTTTGGGTCAGCGATTCCGGAATCGAGGCCATGTGGCTGGCCAGATCACAATCGGTCTTCACTGTGATCAGCGTGCGCGCCTGCGGCAGCCAGTCGAGCGCCTGGCGCAAGTTCTCGCCGACCGCACCGCCAATATTGGCGGCGTTGGCGATCACGCCGTCCAGCGTGTCGTATTGGGTCAGCCATTTGACCGCAGTCTTGGGGCCGACCTTGGCCACACCGGGCACGTTGTCGACGGTGTCGCCGACCAGGGTCAGGTAATCGATGATGCGCTCCGGCGGTACGCCGAACTTGGCGATCACGCCGTCGCGGTCGAGCTTTTCGTTGCTCATGGTGTTGATCAGCATGACGTAAGGGTTGACCAGTTGCGCCAGGTCCTTGTCGCCGGTCGAGATCACCGTGCTCATCTCGTGCTTGACGGCATCGACCGCCAGCGTGCCGATCACGTCGTCGGCTTCGACCCCGTCGACCATCAGGATCGGCCAGCCCATGATGCGGACCGCCTCGTGGATCGGTTCGATTTGCAGCCGCAGGTCGTCCGGCATCGATGCGCGCTGCGCCTTGTACTGCGGATACAGATCGTCGCGGAAAGTCTTGCCTTTTGCGTCGAATACGCAGGCCATGTATGCTGCCGGGTAATCGTGACGCAAGCGACGTAGCATATTGATCATGCCGTAGATCGCGCCGGTTGGCGCCCCGTCCGGACTGCGCAGATCGGGCAAGGCATGGAACGCGCGATACAGGTAACTGGACCCATCGACTAACAACAAGGTTTTTTGCATATGGAAGAATCGGGTAAAAATGTGCCGCGGTTGCGGCAGATTATCGACAGGGAGCGCGCGACGTCGCTCAAGGCACGCGAGTCGTGGCATATGTTCACGATTATGGCAGAGTTTATCGAGTCGACCGAGCGTCTTTCCGAGCTGCATCCTGCGGTCTCGATCTTCGGTTCGGCCCGCATCAAGCCCGACAACCCGTATTACACGCTGTGCGTCGATCTCGCCCGGCGGCTGTCGGACGCCGGCTTTGCGGTGATCTCCGGCGGCGGGCCGGGCGTCATGGACGCCGCCAACAAGGGTGCGTTCGAAGGCAAATCGCCGTCGGTGGGCCTGAACATCGAGCTGCCGCACGAACAACAATCCAATACCTGGCAAAACATCTCGATCAGTTTCCGCCACTTTTTTGCACGCAAGGTTGCCTTCGTCAAATATGCGGACGCGTACATCGTGTTCCCCGGTGGCTTCGGCACACTCGATGAAATGACCGAGGCGCTGACCCTGATCCAGACCGGCAAATCGCGCCGGATTCCGGTGATCCTGGTCGGCAGCGCATTCTGGCGCGGCCTGCTCGACTGGTTCCATGCGCAGCTGGTGGGCAACGGCATGATCGCCGCGCAAGACCTGGACTTGATCCAGCTCATCGACGAACCGGCCAATATCGTCGATGCTATCTTCGCATTCTATGAAGCGCGCGATATCGCACCGTCGGACGAGGAACGGCACAAGATGCTGTATCTGTAACGATGACCGGTGCTGTTTGCTACAATGAACCATCACTAATTAGCTCAAATCAAGGCAAACACCCATCATGCGCACCTCCACGTTGTTGCACATCGCCGCCGTCTGCGTCGCAGTTCAGCTGCTGCCGGCCTATGCGCAGGCACCGGCCAAAAACGTGGCGCCGCCGCCACCCAAGCTGGAAAAGATGGAAGAGGGTGAGCAGCCCGCCATCACGATCGCGCCACCCGACAGCGGCACCAAGATCACCGAGAAGCGCCAGCAGGGCAAGGTCACCGAAGTGAAGGTAAAAAGCGGCAAGAGCACCTATTACCTGAAGCCGAACGAGCCGGCCGGCAGCGCCGCGCCGGGCGATGTCCAGAGCAACCAGATTCGTGCCGCAGAGTGGCCGATCCTGGAGTTTGACCTGGGCCGCAAGAAAACCAACCCCAAAGAGGCAGAGCCACCGCAAACCCTGCAGCCGGCCGGGGCGCAACCGACCGCATCGGCACCCAAAAAATAGGCGCCTATAATTCCCGATCGCGACACCGTACTAGTGGTGTTGCGATCGTGCTGCGGCCGTTGGCCGCGGTTCTGGACAAGCTTGCGGCGCAACTATCCTGGCCTCAACTCCGTTTCAACCTTACTCGATCAGCTCATGGCAGTTTTCACCCCGGTCACACTGGATGACCTCAATCAGTGGATCACGCAATTTCCACTTGGCAAAGCAGTCGCGATCAAGGGCATCGCTTCTGGCATCGAAAACAGCAATTTCTTCATCACGACCGAATCTGGCGAGTACGTGCTGACGGTATTCGAGGTGCTGACGTTTGCGCAATTGCCGTTTTACCTGCAACTGATGCGCCATCTGGCCGAGCGCGACGTGCTGGTGCCGGCGCCGGTCGCCAATCGCGACGGCGAGATCCTCCACACGCTGCACGGCAAACCGGCCGCCATCGTCAGCAAACTGGCGGGCAGCCACCAGATGGCGCCCCAGCCGCTGCACTGCGGCGCGGTTGGCGCCATGCTGGCCAGGATGCACCTGGCGGCGCAGGACTTCCCGCTGCATCAGCCCAATCTGCGCGGGCTGGACTGGTGGCGCACCACCACGCCGATCGTGCTGCCTTACCTGTCACCGCACAATCGCGATTTGCTGCTGGCCGAAATGACGTTTCAGCAAGCGTTCGCCGGCACGGATGCCGCCCGCCGATTGCCGCATGGCCCGATTCACGCCGACCTGTTTCGCAATAATGTGATGTTTGACGGCGAGCAGTTGACCGGCTTCTTCGACTTTTATTTCGCCGGCTGCGATAGCTGGCTGTTTGATCTGGCGGTGACGGTCAATGACTGGTGCATCGATCTCGACAGCGGTCGGCTCGACGTGGCGCGGGTCCGGGGGCTGCTCGATGCCTACCATGCGGTACGCCCATTCAGCGCGGACGAGCGCGCCGCCTGGCAGCCGATGCTGCGCGGCGCTGCGCTGCGTTTCTGGCTATCCCGGCTGTACGATTTCCACCTGCCGCGCGAGGCCGAGATGCTGACGCCGCACGATCCGACACACTTCGAGCGTATCCTGCGCGACCGCATCGCCCACCCCGCACCGGATTTGTTTTGATGGCCAACTCAAGTAATAACTCCAGCAACAAGCTCCCCGCACAAACAGGCTGGCTCTGGGTCAAGCAGGGCTTTGCACTATTCCGCAAACAGCCGGCGGAAATGTCGACCTTGTTCCTCAGTTACATGTTCATCATGTTTGGCATCGGCATCATCCCGGTCATCGGCCAGCTGTTGCCGCTGATCCTGGTCCCGGTATTTTCGATGGGTTTCATGCAAGCCTGCGTCGAGATCGAGCAAGGCAGGCGGGTTTATCCCAACCTGCTGCTGACCGGCTTTCGCTCGCCCGCCTTCTTCACCTTGCTGAAGCTGGGCGGCCTGTACCTGCTGGCGGCGGTGCTGGCGGTAGCCGCCTCCAGCGTGATCGATGGCGGCGTTTTCTGGCAAGTGATGAGCGGGCAGATCGAATTGAAGGAGGAAACCATCGCTGGTTCCAATATGTCGGCGGCGATCCTGGTGACCGCCGCACTGTACGTGCCGGCCGCAATGGCGTTCTGGTATGCGGCACCGCTGGCGATGTGGCAAAAGATGGGGCTCTTCAAAGCCGTGTTCTACAGCTTTTTTGCGGTCCATCGCGCCGGCAAGGCCTTCCTGGTGTACGGACTGGCATGGGCCGCGCTGGGCGTGGTACTGCCGACCATCGTCAGCATCCTGTTCGCCGCCATCGTCGGCAAGGCCGGCGCCGCAATGCTGCTGATGCTGCCGCTGTCGATCGTGCTGACGGTCGTGATGTATTGCTCTTTCTACCCCACCTATACCGGTATTTTCGGCCGCCCGGAGCTGCCCTCAGCGGATCAGGAATTGCAAAAATAGTGGGGAGTATGCGCAAGAATTATGCGCTCGCCCGCTATTTCATTGCGGGACATCAATATACTGACCATAGTATTATTCGCGCGGCCCGATCTCACCCAGAACGCCGATCGACGTCGAGCAGTCATCTTGGCGAATTTCACGAACCGGGCTCAACCAAGGGGCGCGGGCGGAATGGTGGGCCGACGTTGCGCCTGGCGCGCAGACGCCGGCACGCCGGACCAATGTCAACTCCGTCATCCGGCTTCAGCCGAGTTTTTCCAGCTTCGCCACACCCAGATCCAGCAACTTCATCCCGTGCCGCCCAAAATTGATGTGCGCGCGCGCATTACCGCCGCCGCCTTCGATATCGACGATCACCCCTTCGCCGAATTTCTGATGCGCGACCGACTCGCCGATGCGCCAGCCGATATCCTTGTGGCCGATCTGGCGCGCGACCTTGTTATGATTTGCGCCTGCTTCCGGCACGTCGTCCCATGCCGATTTTTGCGCGGCCGACCAGTGATGCGCGATCTTCGGCGACAGCCACTTCAGCGCCGCTTCCGGCAGCTCGTCGAAGAAGCGCGAGCGCAGGTGGTAACGGGTCTGACCGTGCAGCATCCGGGTCTGCGCAAAGCACATGTACAGACGCTGCCTGGCGCGCGTTATCGCCACATACATCAGGCGCCGCTCCTCCTCGACACCGCCCTCGGCCAGCGCGCTGTTCTCATGCGGGAACAGGCCCTCTTCCAGCCCGGTGATAAAGACCGCGTCGAACTCCAGCCCCTTGGACGCATGCACCGTCATCAGCTGCAGCGCGTCCTGCCCGGCCTGGGCCTGATTGTCGCCGGCCTCCAGCGACGCGTGCGACAGGAAGGCCGACAGCGGCGACATCACAGTCGCCAGCGGCGCGTCGGCATCGACGATCTCAATCCCATCACCACTGACGATCGCACTGCCGGCAGCCTGTGCCTTGGGCCCGAGAAAGGCCGGCGCATCGCGGCCGAAGCCTTCTTCCGAAACGAACAGTGTGGCGGCGCTGACCAGCTGTTCCAGGTTCTCGATCCGGTCGGCGCCCTCTTTTTCATTCTGGTAATGCGTCAGGAGCGTGCTGGCATCGAGCACCACCTGCACCATTTCCGCCAGTGGCAGATGCTGGCTCTCGAAGCGCGCGCCCTCGATCAGGCGCACGAATCCGTTCAGCGTCGAGCCGGCCTTGCCGGCCACGTAGGGCACTGCCGCATACAGCGAGATGCGATGCTGCTGGGCCGCGTCCTGTAACTGTTCCAACGCACGCGCACCGATACCACGGGTCGGGAAATTGACCACCCGCAGGAAAGCTGAATCGTTGTGCGGATTGTCCATCAGCTGCAGATAGGCGATCGCATGCTTGACCTCGGCGCGCTGAAAATAGCGTTGGCCGCCGTACACATGGTAAGGAATCCCGGCCGAAAACAGCGCATGCTCGATCACCCGCGACTGTGCGTTGGATCGGTACAGCACCGCGATCTCGTTGCGCGCCGCGCCTTCTGCGATCAGGCTCTTGCTCTCCTCGATGATCCATTGCGCCTCCTGCAAGTCGCTGCTGGCCTCGTAGATCCGCACCGGCTCTCCGTGGCCGGCATCGGTCCGCAGATTCTTGCCCAGGCGCTTGCTGTTGTTCGCGATCAGCGTATTGGCACTATCCAGGATGTGGCCGTGCGAGCGGTAATTCTGTTCCAGCTTGATCAGGTTCTGTACCGCGAATTCGCGTTCGAATGCGCCCATGTTGCCGACGTTGGCGCCGCGGAACGCGTAGATGCTCTGATCGTCGTCGCCGACCGCAAACACCGCGGCGCCGTTTTCTCGCCCTTGGCCGGACATCAGCTTGAGCCATTTGTATTGCAGGTCGTTGGTATCCTGGAACTCGTCGACCAGAACATGGCGGAAACGCGCCTGATAATGTTCGCGCAGCGGTTGGTTGCGACTCAGCAGCTCGTAGCTGCGCAACAGCAGCTCGGCAAAATCGACCACACCTTCGCGCTGGCATTGACCATCGTAGATATCGTACAACTCGACCAGCTTGCGGTTGTAATCGTCATACGCCTCGACAGCCTGCGCGCGCAGGCCCTGATCCTTGGCGCCGTTGATGAAGTACATCACGTTTTTCGGCGGATATTTTTCATCGTCGACATTGAGCGTCTTCAGCATCCGCTTGATCATCGACAACTGGTCTTGCGAGTCCAGGATCTGGAAGGTCTGCGGCAAACCGGCATCGCGGTAATGCGCGCGCAACAAGCGATTGCACAAGCCATGAAAGGTGCCGATCCACATGCCGCGCGTATTGATCGGCAGCATGGCCGACAGGCGCGCCATCATTTCTTTCGACGCTTTGTTGGTAAAGGTGACGGCCAGGATGCCGGACGGTGACACCTGTCCGGTCTGGATCAGCCAGGCGATCCGCGTCGTCAGGACACGGGTTTTGCCGGACCCGGCGCCGGCCAGGATCAACGCGGATTGCGACGGTAGAGTGACGGCGGCGAGCTGTTCCGGATTGAGATTGTGAAGGAGGTTTTGCATCCTGCGATTATAGCCGGGTGGCGGTCATGACCGAAGCGGTCCACCCGGCGCGGTACGGATAACGCGCTGTGAGCAGTGGCAAACGCACGCGGCAAACGCGGGGGCAATTGCATTCTGGAAATGCTCCGTAGCATCGTAAAAATAATTGATCTTTGTCAATGAATACAATTGCATTTTTTTCAATTTGCGGAGTAGACTTTTGAGCAATAAAAGGTCCGTCACCGTCCCCCGCGACGGCAAGAACAGGTAACAACAGGCAATATCAGGACCGCCCGAGCCGCCTGCCCGAACGACAGCATAGGCATTCCATCAGGAGGAAGCATGATGTCCAGCCACAACCGCTTCGTCCGATTTCGCAGCATCCTGGCCGCGCGCCCTCCTGCCATCCAGCTGATTCCCACGCTAGCACCACCGCCGCATCTCGATCCCGCTCTTGTAATGCTCGGGATCGCTATAGGCGATGTATCGCCCGGCACTTTTGCACCGGTCGATGTAGCGCCGACACCCGAGAAAGTCGATCACTATCAAGGGTGGCAGTCACTGAACCAGCCTGCGTTGAACACATCGACCGGGTCACTCTATAGCCATAAACGGAGAGAAATAATGAAACTGAATCGCAATTTGATGCTGCTGGCGGTTTCATGCGCCTTTGCCAGCGTTGCCAGCGCCGGCGCCGTGCGCGAATCGTCCGACTCGATGTACAAGCCGACCGGCAAAGGCTGGGGAGAACTCGATCTCGACACCCAGAGCCATCCGCAAAAAGCTGCCACGCTGAAAGCCCAGCGTCGCAGAAGCGATCTGAGTTACCAGGGCGGTCCGGTGATGACAGCGCCGAAAAAGGTTTATTACATCTGGTACGGCGCCAACTGGGACACGGAGTCCAAAAAAGTCTTGAACAATCTGGCGCAAAGCATCGGCGGCTCGCCTTATTTCAACATCAACTCGACCTATCACGACAAAGCCGGCACGCCCGTCCAGAACGTGGTTACCTACGCCGGCGAATTCATAGACAACGGCTCGTTAGGCCCACAATTGTCTGATGCGAATATCCAAAGTATCGTCTCAAGCGCGATCACCTCCCACGCCTTGCCGTCCGATGCGGATGGCGTATACATGGTGCTGACCGATAAGTACACCACTGCAACCTCTGGCTTCTGTACCCAGTATTGCGGCTGGCATACCCACGCAACGATCGGCGGCAAGGACATCAAGTACGCCTTCATCGGCAATCCTGAAACGCAATGCCCGGCCGGTTGCGGCGTCAACAATCCAACGCTGAACGGCACGCCCGGTGCCGATGCCATGGCCAGCGTCCTTGCCCACGAACTGGAAGAGGCGGTCACCGATCCCGATCTGAACGCTTGGTATTCCCTGCAAAGCGGGATGGAAAACGCCGATAAATGCGCATGGAATTTCGGCACCACTTCCACCTCCAATGGCGCTGCCTACAATCAGACTTTCGGTACCATGAAATATCTGATCCAGCAAAACTGGACGCTCCTGCCTAGCCAAGCCTGCGCCCAGCACTATCCCTGATAGTTCAAGACCGCTTGATTAGAGCGAAGCCGTCGCAGAGCGCTCTGCGACGGCTTTTTACATGTCGCAGATGGTTGTTCGCATCGCAGTAAATTCACTATATTCAGCCGATCCACATGCCGCGGGTATTAATCGGCAGCATGGCCGACAGGCGCGCCAACATTTCTCTCGACGCTGTGTTGGCAAAGGTGACGGCCTGGATGCCGGACGGTGACACGGCCCGGTCCGGATCAGCCAGGCGACCCGCGTGCTCAGCACATGGGTTTTGCCGGCCCGGGCGCGCACCGCATGACGCACTTCGCATGATCCAACGCAGCCACCAGCCGATACACGGCACGTTGTTTTTCAGCCTAAAAAAAAGCCAAGTCATTGATTTTACTGAAGAGCAATAAATGTTCAGACTGACAATTACTGAAGAGTAATAAATGTTCAGACTGACAATAAATGTAGTTGCTTATTTCCAATATTGCGGCGTACACTGTTCGCTGCCAATTGAACAAGACTTTACCGTCGCGATTGCCAGAGAACAGAAATGCTGCACCAGAGCCATCGATTGATCGACTTATCGGCTCCCAAGACAGCACATCCGAATTCCGCCAGGAGGAATCACATGATGTCACGCACCAGCCGCATCCCGCTGCTCAACCGTCACGCGACGTCACGACCTCCCGCGCCGCCCAATCTTCCCTAAGCCTCGCTGCACCACCGAATTTCAGCCCGGACGCATGATGCAAACGTCCGGGTTGTTATAGGCGTATTTGTCGTCCCGCCATGCTGCACGGCTGGCCGAATCAAGTCGCCGACTCTCGACGAAGACAAAATCTTTTGAGGGAGACCGAAACCGTCCGATCCTCGCTAAAGGTTCGGCCGGATCAACTCATTTTTACAAAAACATGGAGAGAAGAATGGCATTGAATCGCAAATTAATGTTGTTGGCAGTTTCCTGCGCCTTCGCTAGCGTAGCGACTGCCGGGACCGTACGTGACACCGGTGACTCGGTCTACAAACCGACAGGTAAAGGCTGGGGCGAACTCGACCTCGACGCGCAGACCCACGCCCAAAAGGCCGCGACGCTCAAGGCACAGCGGACCGCCAACCTGACTCTGCAAAGCGGTCCGGTGATGACAGCGCCGAAGAACGTCTACTACATCTGGTACGGTGCCAACTGGGACGCAGCCTCGAAAAACGTCCTGACCAACGCTGGTCAGAACATCGGCGGCTCGCCTTATTTCAACATCAACTCGACCTATTACGACCATGCTGGCACCCACGTCCAGAACGTCGTCACCTACGCTGGTACTGCCACTGACAACGGCTCATTAGGCACACAATTGTCTGACGTAAATATTCAGACCATCGTGTCCAATGCGATCGGCTCCGGCGCCCTGCCATCGGATACCAATGGTATCTACTTTGTCATGACCGACAAGAACACCACTGCGACCTCGGGCTTCTGTACTCAGTATTGCGGCTGGCATACCAATGCAACGATCGGCGGCAAGGACATCAAGTACTCGTTCGTCGGCAATCCTGAGACGCAATGCCCGGCTGGCTGCGGCGCCAGTACACCTAGTCCTAACAACACGCCTGGTGCCGACGCGATGGCCAGCATCTTTGCCCATGAACTGGAAGAAGCCACCACCGATCCAGACGGCAACGCTTGGTACGCACTGAGCAACGGCATGGAAAATGGCGACAAATGTGCCTGGAATTTCGGCACTACGTCAACCGCCTCCAATGGTGCAAAATACAATCAGACCTTCGGCACAATGAAATATCTGATTCAGCAAAACTGGACGCTGCTGCCGGCACAAGCCTGCGCTCAGCATTATCCTTAATAGCTATACTGTTGTAATCTAAGCAGACCAGCCGTCGCAGAGCAATCTGCGACGGCTCATTTCACCGCATAGACAGATATCAATGAAAAAACTTGCCAGCCTATTCACGCTGTTGATGACCGTCTCGCTGTTGAGCGTCGCAGCCGAACCGCCCGCGACCGTGCAGCGGGTCGTTCCAACCGTCACCCGTACGGTACAACTCTTCAGTACGCTGGAAAATGACTGGATCGATGCGGTACAGAGCCGCGATACCGCGACCATCAAGAAAATCCTGTCCGACAATTTTGAATTGCGCACTTCGGCCGTTCCCGGCCAGCCGACACCGCGCGATGAATCAATCCGCCGCTCACTGACCGATGCACCATTTGCTTCGACCATCGAACAGATGGCAGCGCATGAATACGGCAACGTGATTGTGGTGAGTTTTTTGTGGAAGCTCGACGTTCCGCCATCGAGTCCGCTGCCGCAGCGGATCTTTGTGGTCGACACCTGGAAGCAGGTTGACGGCAACTGGCAGGTCAGCACACGCTATGCTTCACCGGTTGACGCACCGGCAAAGAAAGTCCCCGGCGCAGACGTGACGGAACCAGTCATCAAGAAGAAGATTTGATCCCGTCTGCATTGACCGCTGAAGACGCCCACCGATACCCGATCATATGGGCGACCGCGCATGCCTATCCTAATCATTAACAGACGTCTGGTTGTATTGGCGTGTGCCGCCATCATCATCGGCATCGCGCTCTATGCGCGGCAGCCGGACGCTGAACCAAGCACGACTGCGGTGACCGAAGTGCCTGCAGCGCCAGTCGCACGCTACGGGCCCGGTGCGTGGACGGAACCGACCAGGCCGCCCTCAATTCAGGCTGGCAGCGAGTACGGCACGGCGCCGCCGGCCGGCCTTGCAGCCGCCGCTGATCAGCAACTGGTCGTCAACCTCGCGCTGCGCGACGTATTCGATCATTTTTTGCTGAGCGGGCCAGACGGCGACAGTGCGTCGCGCCAAAGCGAATTGATCGCCTACCTAAGAAGCAAATTACCCGCACGCGCCTGCGACGAAGCCGCCCCCATCCTGCAGCACTATCTGGCGTATATGACCGCTCACGACAATCTGCTGGCGCGGCAGCAACTCGCTGCGCCGGTGGCAGGCACCACCATGTCGCCCCAGGACATCGGGCGCATGAATACATGGGTGGAACAACGCGCCAGGCTCAGGCAAAACATGCTGGGACCCGACGTCGCGCGTGCCTGGTATCAGGACGAGGAGATGCAGCTGCAACAAATCCTGGCTGACCTGCAGCAGCGCAACGACGGTACGGCGCCAGGCGATGCCAGTGCGCAGGAGCGCGACGGCAACGCCATGCACAACATGCATATTTACGGGGTCAATCAAGCCGCACGACTGGAACGTCAGCGCCAAGAAGCGATCGACAAGGCCCGCCAGAGTTTTGCGACACGGGCGCGCGAAGAACGTGAGTGGTCTATCCGCTATGCGAACTTCCGTCACGCCGCCGAGCTAATCATGCGGCAAGACGGCATCAGCGCAGTCGAACGCCAGACCAGGGTTGAGACGTTACGCGCACAGTTTTTTGCGAGCGATGCCGAGCGGCTGCGCTCGATGGGCATGGGCATCTAGTGATCGGCAGCGAGTTGACGTGCAGCAGCATGATGTCGGGACAGATTCAGCAGTTTCACCGATTGGGTAGACGACTGCGATCTTAGGCATGCCACTAGGGTCGATTGCAACAACACCATTCTTTACACCGTCCCCGAGTAACGATTTAAAAAACGACAGGCACAACATGAACTGGACCAACAAGCTGGCACTCGCGATCTTAAGTATGGCCGCCGCCATCGCATCGGCCGAGACAGCCCAAGAAGCGCAGATCAAAAAATTGATCGAACCCAAGATGGGTATCAATATCAAGGTCGATTCGGTCACCAAGACGCCCTACGGCAGCCTGTTTGAAATCCGCACCAACGGCGACATCTTCTACACCGATGAAAATGCGGAATACCTGATCGTCGGCAAGGTGATCGATACCACGACCTACAAGGACCTGACCCAGGCGCGGGTCGATGAGATCGCAACGATCAATTTTGCCGAGCTGCCACTCGATGCTGCGATCAAGACGGTAAAAGGCAATGGCAAGCGCGTCATGGCGGTGTTCGAAGACCCGAATTGCCCTTACTGCAAAAAGCTGCATCACACCTTGCAAGGTATCGACAACGTGACGGTATATACCTTCCTGCTCAATATCCTGTCGGACGATTCCGCGGTTAAGTCGAAAAATATCTGGTGCTCGGCCGATCGCAGCAAGGCATGGAGCGACTGGATACTGAACGGCAAGCCGGCACCGACAGTCGCGGCGAACTGCCCGACACCGAACGACAAGGTGCTGGCGCTCGGCAAGAAGCTGCGGATCGCCGGCACGCCCACTGTCTACTTTTCTGATGGCAGCCGCACCGGCAGCGCGCTCGATGCCAAATCGCTGGAGGACAAGCTGGCATCGATCAGGTAAGACCCGCTCCAGCTGCGCGACGACATGGTCCCGCACCCACCCAATAACGTCGCAAATTTGTCACACCTGCCAAAAAAAACCGCACTGACTGGAAGTCCTGATATATTGGCGCCGGGCAAATTTTATCCCGGTTAAATTTCCGGTCACCTTATTTTGCGGCGCCCAGGCGCCCGCAGAGCGGCGACCGGCAGCGACTCATTGGAGCTTCTTTTATGCGTGGTGTGACCAAGCATGGTTTGACCTTGCTATGTATTCTGGCGCCGCTGGCCGCAACGGCAGGCGACACCCTGGGCAAGATTCGCGACAGTCAGAGCATCACGCTCGCGTATCGACAGACCGCCCCGTTTTCCTACACCAATGAAAACAAGCAGATCGTCGGCTATTCAATCGACATGTGCCTGAAAATCGCCGAAGCGGTCAAACGCGAACTAAAGCTGCCGAACTTGAAAGTGGCGTATCTGCCGGTCGATTCGGCCACCCGTTTCTCCAGCATCATCGAAGGCAAGGCCGATCTGGAATGTGGATCGACCACCAATAACGCCGACCGCCGTACCCGGGTCGGCTTTACCGTGCCGCACTTCTTTTCCAGCGTACGAATGCTGGTGAAGAACAACAAGGGCATAAAGAACTGGTCGGACCTGAAGGACAAGACCATCGTCATTACCAAGAGCACCACCACCATTGATCTGGTCAATGACCGCAGCAATGTGCGCGCGCTCAATATCAAGGTGTTGGAAAGTCAGGACGACGGCGAAGCATTCGCATTCATCGAGCAGGGCAAGGCCGATGCCTTCCCGATGGACGACGTGCTGCTGTACAGCCTGCGCTCGACTGCAAAGAATCCTGCCACCTTTACCGTACTCGGCGATCCGCTGTCAGTCGAACCGTACTCGCTGATGTTGCGCAAGGACGATCCGGCCTTCAAAAAGCTGGTCGATCGCGAGATGGTACGCCTGATCAATGAAGGTGAATTCCAGAAAATGTATAGCTACTGGTTCACTCAGCCGACCGGCCCCAAAGGCACCAATATGAGCATGCCGATGGGTTATCTGCTGCGCGATTCATTGCGCTATCCGTCCGACAAGACCGGCGAATAATGGCCAGCCCCTGTCAGGCAGCGCTCAGCTGGGCCTGATGAAACGCGATGTGGTCCTCGATAAAGGACGCGATGAAGTAATAGCCGTGATCGTAGCCGACGTGGCGGCGTAGCGTCAGCGGCTGCTGCGCCGCGTTGCACGCTGACTCGAACTGTTCGGGCATTAATTGCACCTGCAGGAACTTGTCGCTCAACCCCTGGTCGATCAGTATTCCTCGCGGAAACGGCGCTTGCCGCTTCCGCATCAGCTCGCTGGCATCGTATTGCTGCCAGGTCGTCGTGTCGTCGCCCAAATATCGGCTGAATGCCTTCTGCCCCCACGAACACCGCATCGGCGCGCAGATCGGCGCAAATGCCGACACCGAACGAAACAGATCCGGATGCCGCAGCGCCAGCACCAGTGCGCCATGGCCACCCATCGAATGACCAAACAGGCCCAGCCTGTCTGGCTGCGCCGGAAATTGATCGAGGATTAGCTGGCGCAACTCATGCACGATGTACGACTCCATCCGGAAATGTGCCGACCACGGTGCGGCCGTTGCATCCAGATAGAAGCCGGCGCCGGTGCCGAAGTCCCAGTTGTCGGCCTCGCCGGAGATGCCGGTCTGACGCGGGCTGGTGTCGGGCGCAACCAGCATGATGCCGTGCTGCGCAGCAAAGCGCTGGGCGCCCGCCTTGATCATGAAGGTTTCTTCGGTACAGGTCAGACCGGCCAGATAGAACAGCACCGGCACCGGACCGTGCTGCGCCTGCGGCGGTTGGTACACCGAGAACTGCATCGGCAAGCCAATCTGTGACGATGTGTGGCGGTAAAAACCTTGCAGGCCGCCGAAGCAGGCATGTTCGCTGAGTCGTTCTAGCATGTTCATCCATTCGTCCGAGCTACTCGATCAGCATCTTCTTGATCGGGACTTTCGCAAAATGCATAATTTCGTAGGATGGGTGAAACCCATCATTGAGCGCGCAGAGAAAAAGATGGGTTGCGCCCATCCTACAGACTCTCTCGTTTGCGTAAGTCCCGTTAGTAAATCACCACCGAGCGGATCGACTCGCCGCGCTTCATCAGATCGAAGCCTTCGTTGATCCGCTCCAGCGGCAGCCTGTGCGTGATCAGGTCGTCGATATTGAGCTTGCCTTCCATATACCAGTCGACAATCTTCGGCACATCGGTGCGGCCACGCGCGCCACCAAAGGCCGAGCCTTTCCAGACCCGGCCGGTGACCAGCTGGAACGGGCGCGTGCTGATTTCTGCTCCGCCCGGTGCGACGCCAATGATGATCGACTGGCCCCAACCCTTGTGACAGCATTCCAGCGCCTGGCGCATAGTGTCGACGTTGCCGATACATTCGAAGCTGTAATCGGCGCCGCCATCGGTCAGGCCGATGATCGCATCGACCACGTTGTCGATTGCACTCGGATTGATGAAATCGGTCATGCCGAATTTGCGCGCCATTGCCTCGCGCCCCGGATTGATGTCGACACCGATGATCTTGTTGGCACCAACCATGCGCGCCGCCTGGATCACGTTCAGCCCGATGCCGCCGAGTCCGAACACAACGACGTTGGCACCGGCTTCCACTTTCGCGGTAAACAGCACCGCGCCGACGCCGGTGGTGACGCCGCAACCGATATAGCACACCTTGTCGAACGGCGCATCGCTACGGATTTTTGCCAGTGCGATTTCAGGCACCACGATGTAATTCGAAAACGTCGACGTGCCCATGTAGTGAAAGATCGGCTTGCCGTCGATCGAAAACCGACTGGTCGCGTCCGGCATCAGACCGCGGCCCTGGGTCGAACGGATCGACTGGCACAGATTGGTCTTTTGCGACAGGCAGAATTTACACTGGCGACATTCAGGCGTATATAACGGGATCACGTGATCGTCCTTTTTCAGGCTCTTCACATCCGGTCCGACGTCGACCACCACGCCCGCGCCTTCATGCCCCAGGATCGCCGGGAAGATGCCTTCCGGATCGGCACCGGACAGGGTGTAGTAGTCGGTATGACAAATCCCGGCGGCCTTGATTTCGACCAGCACTTCGCCGGCCTTGGGACCGCCTAACTCGACTTCTTCTATCGTCAGCGGCTGACCCGCCTTCCATGCAATTGCTGCCTTGGTTTTCATTTGCGTCCTCGCTCAGATTGCGATTCAGGAGCGCCGCCCAATTGAACGGCATCTTGCAGTAATGCCCGAATAATTATTAGCACGCCATCTCGCAGTGGAAAAGGCTAGCGGAACAGCTCTGCAAAACCGCGAGCCGCAGCCTCGGGGTCGTCCGCCAAATAAACGCTGCTGATCGCCGCCACCATGTCGGCGCCATAGGCCACCAGCGGCGCGGCATTTTCCTGGGTCATGCCGCCTATCACCACGTTCGGCAATGGAATCTGCGCCTTTGCCTGGCTAACGATATCAAACGGCGTGGTGACCGGATATTTTTTCACACGCGACGGATAGAAGCCGCCAAACGCGACATAGCTAGCACCCGCGCGATGCGCGTCATGCGCCAGCTGCAGGCTGCCGTAGCAGGAGGCGCCGACGATCTTGTCGGTGCCAAGGGCGGCGCGCACTTGCGCCACTGTTGCATCAGTGCCGCCGACGTGCACGCCATCGGCATCGAGCGCGACGCATAGTTCAACGAAATCATTGATGATCAGGGGCCTTTGAAAACGACGGCACAGCGCTAGTAGCGCTTGTGCCTGCTCGTGCCGCAATGCATCGCTGGCGGTCTTGTGCCGATATTGCAGCAGCGCCGCACCGCCGCGCAGGGCTGCTTCGGTCGTTGCCAATAATTTTCCCGTGTCATCCCAGTCGGGTGTGACCAGATACAGTCCGTTCATCGGTGTTCCTGTGTAATAAATGTGGCCGAACGGTCGGGCATGCGCTGGCCGTCGGCGATGCTATACGAAGTTGCCAAGGCATGATGGCAATAGTCCTGGGCCGCCGCGATCGCATCGGCCATCGACTCGCCGCACGCCAGACGCGCAGCGATTGCCGACGCCAGCGTGCAACCGCTACCATGGAAGCTGCCGGGCAGCCGCCGCCATTGCCAGCTATTGGCGCTCTTGGCGCTATTGGTGCCATCGAAGCCGACGCCGTCGGCATACCAGTGATTGCGTACGATGTCGTCGCTGCCGTGTCCGCCCTTGATCAACACATTGCCGCAACCGCATTGCAGCAGCGCGCGTGCCTGCGCCTGTTGCGTCAAGCCGGCGCCACACAATTTTGCCGCTTCCGGCAAATTAGGTGTGATCAGGGTCGCCAGCGGTAACAGCGGCGCGATCGCCTGCACCGCGTCATCGGTGGTCAGCGTATCGCCGTGGCCGCTGGCGAGCACCGGATCGAGCACCACCGGCAGCGACGGATTGACCTGGCGCAAGGCGCCGATCAGATCAGCAATGGCAGCGGCATTGGCGCGATTGCCGACGATGCCGATCTTGACTGCGGCAATCCCGATCTTGGCGATCAGCGCTTCGGCCTGCTGGCGCAGCAATTCGGCGGACACCGGCTGCACGGCAAACACGCGGTCGTTGTCCTGCACCGTCAGCGCCGTGATGACCGTCAAAGGATGGGCGCCATTCGCCGCGATCGCCTGGATATCTGCTGTGATGCCGGCGCCGCCGCTGGGGTCGGCGCCGGCGAATACCAGCACGCAAGGGCGTCGCAAGTGGTCCATCACACCTGCCGTCAAGCCACGCGGCCTGCCATCGGCGACGACGGCGAGGCGGCAAAGCGTTTCGGAATCCGGCCCGCCAGGAACGCATCGCGCCCGGCTTCAACCGCCAGCTTCATCGCACGCGCCATCCGGACCGGGTCCCGCGCGCCGGCGATCGCGGTGTTCATCAACACGCCGTCGCAACCGAGCTCCATCGCAATCGCCGCATCCGACGCGGTGCCGACGCCGGCATCGACGATCACCGGTACGCTGGCCTGTTCGATGATCAGCGACAGGTTCCACGGATTCAGGATGCCCATGCCGGAGCCGATCAGCGACGCCAACGGCATGATCGCGACGCAGCCGATCTGTTCCAGCATCCGGGCCTGGATCGGATCGTCACTGCAATACACCATCACGTCGAAGCCGTCCGCCACCAGCGTCTCGGCCGCCTTCAAGGTCTCCGGCATGTTGGGAAACAGCGTCTTCTCGTCGCCCAGCACCTCGAGCTTGACCAGCTTGTGGCCGTTGAGTAATTCACGTGCCAATTGCAGCGTGTAGACCGCATCCTTGGCGTTGTAGCAGCCGGCTGTGTTTGGCAGGATCGTGAATTCGGACGGCGGCACCACTTCCAGCAGACTCGGCGCATTCGGGTCCTGCCCAATGTTGACGCGCCGGATCGCCACCGTGATGATGTCGGCGCCGCTGGCCAGGGTCGCTTCGCGCGTTTGCGCCAGATCCTTGTATTTGCCACTGCCAACCAGCAACCGCGAACGGTAGGTGGTGCCCGCGATGGTCAGCTTATGGTCGTTTGCATAGTTGTCGAACATTTTCATCTCCACAAAAACGGCGTATCTGGTCGTCGCGCCTGGTGATATTTCGTAGATCGAGCATCAGCTCGAGCTACAGACAGGACGATCAACCGCCGCCAATCGCCCGCACGATATCGACCCGATCCTGCGGTTGCAAGCTGCGTTGCGGCCATTGCTGGCGCGGCACAACTTGCCTGTTGATGGCCACAGCGACGCCTTTCCCGGCCAAGTCCAGCGACGCGATCAGCGCCTCCAGACTGTGCGGGGCTGGCACCGGATGCGGCACACCATTGAGTTCAATCGTTATCATTGCGCCCCCGCATCCGTCACTGCTTGCGATAGATTTCCGCGCCGCTCTTGATGAACTCGACCGACTTCACTTCCATCCCCTGCTTGAGCGCAGCAATCTCGCTGATGCCCTGCTTGGCCGCGTATTCGCGCACTTCCTGCGTGATCTTCATCGAGCAGAAATGCGGGCCGCACATCGAGCAGAAATGGGCCACCTTGGCCGAATCCTTGGGCAAGGTTTCGTCGTGGAATTCGCGCGCCTTGTCCGGATCGAGACCGATATTGAATTGATCGTCCCAGCGGAATTCAAAACGTGCCTTCGACAGCGCATTGTCGCGAATCTGGGCGCCGGGGTGACCCTTGGCCAGATCGGCGGCGTGGGCCGCGATCTTGTAGGTGATGATGCCGTCCTTGACGTCGACCTTGTTCGGCAGCCCCAGATGCTCTTTCGGCGTGACATAGCACAGCATCGCGGTGCCGTACCAGCCGATCTGGGCGGCGCCGATGCCGGACGTGATGTGGTCGTAGCCCGGTGCGATGTCGGTGGTCAGGGGGCCCAGCGTGTAGAACGGCGCCTCGTGGCATTGTTCCAGTTGCAGGTCCATGTTTTCCTTGATCAGG
>NZ_JBHRTP010000054.1:0-259508 GCF_042646465.1 Pseudundibacterium arcticum | reverse complement strand
GAAAAGGGGACATTACTACTTTGCACAAAGGGGACATTACTACTTGGGGCTAACAATTGCCGCTCGCCGGCTTGGTTGGCCGTCAGTTTTATGAGATAATTCGAGTCCGCTTTGTGCGGCGGCTCCAGCTGAGCCGGCGCATTTGCCTTTGTGGCAGGCAAGCATCGCAATCGTCCCAGATTGCAGACCGGGAGGTTAGCTCAGGGGTAGAGCATACGCCTCACACGCGTAGGGTCACAAGTTCGAAACTTGTACCTCCCACCAAAGATTCCTCTATGCGAATCGCACAAGATTATTTTTCCAGGGATAATTCGGGGATAGTTGGACGGATTTGTGCCTCGATCTTGTCCATCTCGCGGCTGTCATCTTGATGAGTAGCGACATCGCACCGGTCGCACCGCTTATCTGCACGATCGGCCATTCCAATCGACCACTAGATACATTCCTTGATCTGCTTCAACGCAATGAGATTGTCCGAGTGCTTGATGTGAGGACCGTGCCGCGGTCGCGCCATAATCCCCAGTTCAATCAAGACGCGCTCGCCACATCTTTGGACGCGGTTCAAATTTCCTATACCCATCTTCCGGGCCTCGGAGGTTTGCGCCACGCGCGAGCCGATTCTCCAAACGCCGGTTGGCACAATCTCTCGTTTCGAGGCTATGCGGATTATATGCAGTCTTCCGAGTTCGCCGACAACGTTCAATGGGTCGCGAACTTGGCACGCACTGAGCGTTGTGTCCTGATGTGCGCCGAAGCGGTTCCCTGGCGCTGTCATCGCTCGATGATCGGCGACGCGCTTCTGGTCCGGGGCATTCGCGTCGAGGACATTATTGGACCGAAGGGACGCACATCACACGTTCTTACCGCGTTCGCCCATGTTGATGGGACGCAAGTCACCTATCCGCCGCGATGCTTGATCGTATGAGCAACGCGAGGCAGCGCATTTGAGGGATATTGTGAATAAAACGGAATATCCGACCCTTGAAGGCTTGTTGTTTGCGGTGCGCAAATGCCGCGTTTGCGAGAAACACTTGCCGCTTGGCCCGCGTCCGGTACTGCAAGTCGGCGAAGCGGCGCGCGTCCTCATCGTAGGTCAAGCGCCCGGCGTACGAGTGCATGCTTCGGGGACGCCGTGGGATGATCCAAGCGGAGAGCGTCTGCGCATGTGGATGGGCTTGGACGCGGCCTGGTTTTATGACGAATCGAAAATTGCGATTATCCCGATGGGATATTGTTATCCGGGACGGGGAAATGGCGGCGACTTACCACCGCGCCGAGAATGCGCGACGTTGTGGCTCGATCATTTGCTGGCCAAGCTACCGCAAATTGAATTGACTCTGCTGATCGGACTACATGCGCAGCGTCACTTTCTGGGCAACCGTCGCAAACATTCATTGACGGAAACGGTAAAGGCGTGGCGCGAGTTTGCTCCTGAATATCTTCCGTTACCGCACCCTTCGGCGCGCAACACACCATGGTTCCAGCGCAACCCTTGGTTTGAGCATGAACTCTTGCCCGTGCTGCGCGAACGGATCAAGTCGCTCCCCATCCGATAAACAGAACGATGCGATCGAGCAGAGCAGTTGGGATGGCGACTGGTGTCGCCGTGCACGGTTTGATCATGGTTCGCTGTTGAGCTCTGCGAAAAACTCCGAATGCCGATTCGATTCGATCCCCCGGAGTTGGTCGGTCCTGTCCGGCGCAGGCAATGCGCAGCATGCGCGCCAGGCGATGGATGCTGTCGACAGGCAACTCGTGCGCCGCAAGGGGGCATTGATCCAACTGCTGGATCCGCGGTTCGACCAGTTTGAACCCAATCCCGGTTACATCAAAGGGCATCTGCGCGGCGTGCGCGAAAATGGCGATCAATACACCCATGCGGCGGTCTGGGCCGCGATGGCGTTTGCTAGTGCTATCGGCAGACGGCTTACCACATTACCGTGCTGCCGCACACCACGGATGGCAGCGCGAGATTGACAATCGATGGTGTCGAGCGGCCCGGCCATTCCGCTGGTCGATGACCGCCAGGCACATTCGGTCGAGATCAGGATCTAAAGCAGGTACCGGTGCAAGCTCCATTAAGCAAGGAGGTTTGAAATGCAGCTCGGCATGATCGGATTGGGGCGCATGGGCGCCAATATGGTGCAGCGCCTGACCAAGGGCGGCCACGAATGCGTGGCCTATGACGTGCAGGCAAAGGCCGTCAAGGCCGTCCTGCATCCCGGTCTTGTCGGCGCGTCTTCCCTTAAGGACTTGGTGGCCAAGCTGCACCAGCCGCGCGTGGTCTGGCTGATGCTGCCCGCGGCGGCGGTTGATGAAGCGCTCGCGATGCTGGCTCCGCTGCTCGACGCCGGCGATATCATCATTGATGGCGGCAACTCTTATTATCGCGACGATATCCGGCGCGGTACCGAGATGAAATCGCGCCAGATCCATTACGTGGATGTCGGAACGAGCGGTGGCGTCGCCGGGTTCGAGCGTGGTTATTGCCTGATGATCGGTGGTGAAAAAGAAGTCGTTGCGCATCTTGCCCCGATCTTTGCCACGCTCGCTCCCGGCGTCGAGGCAGTGCCACTCACGGCCGGCCGGCAAAAGCCTGACAGTACCGCCGAACAGGGCTACCTGCACTGTGGCCCGCAAGGGGCCGGCCATTTCGTCAAGATGGTTCACAACGGCATCGAATACGGCATCATGGGAGCGTATGCCGAAGGCTTGAACATTCTCAGGAACGCCAACGTGGGAAAGCAGAAAAGCGATACGGACGCCGAAACGACGCCGCTGCGCAACCCGGAATATTATCAATATGAACTGGATCTGCCCGAGATCGCGGAACTCTGGCGTCGCGGCAGCGTGATCGGTTCGTGGCTGCTCGATCTCACCGCCAGCGCGCTGCTGAATGACCCGACGCTGGAAAATTACGCGGGCCGCGTGTCGGATTCGGGAGAGGGTCGATGGACGATTACGGCGGCCATCGACGAAGCCGTACCAGCACCGATCCTGAGCGCCGCGCTCTATGCACGCTTCAGTTCGCGCGGTGATGCCGATTTTGCCGACAAGGTATTGTCGGCCATGCGGCATGGATTCGGCGGCCATCTGGAAAAGGCCGCCAAGCGGCAGCAGGATTGACGATGACGGCATCCCCTTCCGACGCCTTTGTTTTCTTCGGTGCCACCGGTGATCTGGCCTACAAACAGATATTCCCGGCGCTGCAGGCAATGATCAAGCATGGCCATCTCGATCTGCCGATCATCGGGGTGGCGAGATCCGATTGGAAAGTCGATCAACTCCGGGACCGCGCGCGCGACAGCCTGGAGAAGCATGGCGGTTTGGATGCCGATGCGTTTGAGAAACTCGCGGCCCGGCTCCAATACATTAGTGGCGATTACCAGGACGACGCGACGTATGAGCAACTGCGCCGGGCAATGGGCGACGCGGTACGGCCGCTGCACTATCTTGCCATTCCACCAAGCATGTTCGAGCCCGTCACACAAGGGCTCGCCAAATCCGGCTGTGCCCGGGATGCCCGGGTAATTGTCGAAAAGCCGTTTGGCCGCAATCTTGCTTCGGCGCAATCGCTCAATCGCACGCTGCATCAATCCTTTGCCGAAGACGCGATCTTCCGCATCGATCACTACCTCGGCAAGGAATCTGTTGAAAACCTGCTTTATTTCCGATTTGCCAACACATTCCTTGAGCCGGTCTGGCACCGCGACTATATTGCGAGCGTGCAGATCACGATGGCCGAGCAATTCGGCGTGCAGGGGCGGGGCGCTTTCTATGAAGAAGTGGGGGCGATACGCGACGTGGTACAGAATCACATGTTGCAAGTGATGGCGCTGCTCACGATGGAAATCCCGATGGATGGCGGTCCGGACGCGGGTTCGGACGCGATACGCGACGAAAAGCTGCGGGTCTTGAGCGCGATGCGCCCGCTGGTCCCGGCGGAGGTAGTCCGGGGTCAGTTCCACGGTTACCGCGACGAGGCCGGCGTGCCGCCCGACTCGCAGGTCGAGACGTTCGCGGCGCTGCGACTGCATATCGACAATGCGCGCTGGACAGGAGTGCCTTTCTATATCCGCGCCGGTAAACAATTGCCGGTCACGTGCACCGAAGTGATGATCGAACTC
Source organism: Pseudundibacterium arcticum (assembly GCF_042646465.1). Lineage (NCBI taxonomy): Bacteria > Pseudomonadati > Pseudomonadota > Betaproteobacteria > Burkholderiales > Oxalobacteraceae > Pseudundibacterium > Pseudundibacterium arcticum. The sequence continues at coordinate 255,381 of NZ_JBHRTP010000054.1, read as the reverse complement.
AAACCGCCGACACACGCGGTATTCGATGCCGATGACCGCGGCCAGTCGAACTATTTCCGCTTTCGGCTCAGCCCGGATGTGTTGATTACGGTCGGCGCACGGACCAAAGTGCCCGGGGAGTCGATGGTCGGCACAGCAACGGAGCTGATCGCGCATCACCATCCGGGCGACGAAATGACGCCTTACGAACGCCTGCTCGGCGATGCCCTCCACGGAGACGCCGCGTTGTTCACCCGCGGCGACACTGTCGAAGCGGCTTGGCGCGTGGTGGACCCAATCCTCGGCAACGCCGTGCCGGTTGCCGGGTACGAACCAGATACCTGGGGACCGCCCGCAGCAAGACAGATCATGGCTGGCGACGATCAATGGCACAACCCGGCACCGGAGGAAGCATCACCATGAAAACGCGAGATGAGGTCGTTTTCCTGTTTGACTGCGATAACACGCTGCTCGACAACGATCGCGTGCAGGACGACCTCCAGACACATCTCGAGCGTGAATTCGGCACCGCGAACCGGGACCGCTACTGGAAGATTTTTGAGGAGTTGCGTGCGGAACTGGGATACGCGGACTACCTGGGCGCATTGCAGCGCTACCGGCTCGGCGCAATGAACGATCCGCGCCTGCTGCAAATGTCCGCGTTTCTGGTGGACTATCCCTTTGCCGACCGCCTGTATCCAGGTGCGCTCGATGCGATCAAACATCTTGGCGCGTGGGGGCCGACGGTTGTCCTGTCGGATGGCGATGTGGTCTTTCAGCCGCGCAAAATCCAGCGCTCGGGGCTATGGCAAGCGGTCGAAGGTCGAGTGTTGATTTATATTCATAAAGAAAAAATGCTCGATGATGTCCAGCAACGCTACCCAGCCCGTCATTACATCATGGTCGATGACAAGCTACGCATCCTGACGGCAATGAAGAACGTTATGGAAGAACGGCTGACGACCGTCTTCCCGCGTCAGGGACACTACGCCCTCGACCCGCACAACACCGCCGCTTATCCGGCCGCCGATCTGACGGTCGAGCGCATCGGCGATTTGATCAATGTCGACTTGCCGGCCCTGCTGGATGCTGCCGACGCGAGTCATACCGAAAAGAGGTCATCATGAACGCTACCGATCATCTTCACGAACTCGGGCAAAGCCTGTGGCTCGACAACATCACGCGCGGACTGCTGGTAACCGGCACGCTGCAGCGCTACCTGCGTGACTTCGCCGTCACCGGGCTCACCTCGAACCCGACGATCTTCGATCACGCCATTCGCAACACGGATTTGTACGACACGGCGATTCACGAAAAGGCCGCCGAAGGAAAATCAGGCGAGGCCCTGTTTCTCGACCTGGCGCTGGCAGACCTGACCCAGGCCGCCGATTTGTTCCGCCCCATCCACGAGGCGACGGCCGGCGTCGACGGCTGGGTCTCGCTGGAAGTGTCGCCGTTGCTGGTGAATGACGCGGTGGCCACGGTGCGCGAAGCCGCGCAACTCCATGCACGCGCGCAGCGGGCCAATCTGTTCATCAAGATTCCGGGCACGCCCGCGGGCGTCATTGCGATTGAGGAATCGATCTTCGCTGGCGTGCCGGTCAACGTCACGCTGCTGTTCTCTCGCGAGCAATACCTCGCAGCGGCTGCTGCCTACCTGCGCGGCATCGAGCGGCGCATCACCGCCGGGCTTGATCCAAAAGTCGGTTCGGTCGCCTCGATTTTCGTCAGCCGCTGGGATGTGGCGGTCAAGGACAAGGTTCCCGAAGCACTTCACAATCACCTTGGTATCGCCATCGCAAAGCGCGCATACCGGGCCTATCGCGAACTATTGGTCTCGCCACGCTGGCGCAAATTGGCGGACGCCGGCGCTCAGCCGCAACGCCTGCTGTGGGCCAGCACCGGCACCAAAGACCCCGCCGCACCAGATACGCTCTATCTGCAGGCGCTCGCCGCTCCCAACACCATCAACACCATCCCCGAAAAGACGCTGCTTGCTTTCGCCGATCACGGCACGGTGAGCGGCAGCATGGCGGCGGACGGCGGCGATGCGGAGACAGTGCTCGCTGCGTTTGCGCAGGCCGGCGTGGACGAGGCAGCGCTGGCCACCCAGTTGCAGCGTGAGGGCGCCGAATCTTTCAGCAAGTCCTGGGGCGATTTGATGGCGGTCATTGCAAGCAAGAGCGCAACGCTTGTGAAAAGCGAATCTGGCGGGGGGAGAAAACATGACTGACGCGGCATCCACATCCCACCCGCGACTTACCGACCGGCCTGCATGGCAGGCTCTCGCGGCGCATCACCGGCAGGTGCGCGACCTGCATTTGCGGCAACTCTTTGCCGACGATCCGCAGCGCGGCGAGCGTTTGACCGCCGAAGGCGCTGGCCTCTATCTCGACTACTCGAAGAATCGCGTGACCGACGAGACGATCAAGCTGCTCTTGCAGTTAGCCGACGAATGCGGCTTGGCCGCGCGTATCGACGCCATGTTCAGGGGCCAGCAGATCAACGCGAGCGAGCAGCGGGCGGTGCTCCACGTCGCCCTGCGTGCGGACGCTAGCGAGCGGATCGAGGTCGATGGCGTCGACGTCGTGCCTGAGGTACATGCGGTCCTCGATCACATGGCGACTTTCTCCGCCAGCGTCCGCAGCGGACGCTGGCTGGGTTATACCGGCCGGGCCATCCGCAACGTCATCAATATCGGCATCGGCGGTTCCGATCTCGGCCCAGTCATGGCGTACGAGGCGCTGCGGCATTACAGCCGGCGCGACATGACGTTCCGCTTCATCTCCAACGTCGATGGCACGGACTTCGAAGAAGCCACGCGCGATCTCGACCCGGAAGAAACGCTGTTCATCATCTGTTCCAAGACGTTTGCGACGCTCGAAACGCTGACCAATGCCCACACGGCCCGCGCCTGGAGCCTGCGCAAGCTGAAGGATGAGCGGGCGGTGCAACGACATTTCGTCGCGATATCAACGAACAGCGAAGGCGTAGCGAAATTCGGCATCGACACAGCCAACATGTTCGGCTTCTGGGATTGGGTAGGCGGACGTTACTCGATGGATTCGGCCGTCGGCCTGTCCACTATGCTGGCCATCGGAGCGGAAAATTTTCGCGCCATGCTGTCCGGTTTTCATGCGATGGATCGGCATTTTCGCAGTACTCCGTTCGACCAGAATCTGCCGGTGCTGATGGGTTTGCTGGCAGTCTGGAATAATAATTTCCTGGGTGCTCAGACGGTGGCGGTGCTTCCTTATGAGCACTACCTCAAGCGCTTCCCGGCGTATCTGCAGCAATTGACGATGGAAAGCAACGGAAAGCACGTCACGCTTGATGGTGTACCCGTCGACGTGCCGACAGGGCCGGTCTACTGGGGCGAGCCAGGCACCAATGGCCAGCATTCGTTCTATCAGCTCATCCATCAGGGAACCCGGCTCGTGCCCTGCGATTTTATCGGCTTTTGCCAGCCACTGAACCCGTTGGGCCGCCATCATGACTTGCTGCTGGCGAACCTGTTCGCGCAGACCGAAGCACTGGCGTTTGGCAAGACGGCGCAGCAACTCGAGGCCGAAGGAACGCCATCCTGGCTGGTCCCGCATCGCACTTGCGAGGGCAACCGCCCCACGAATACCGTTCTCGCCCAACGCCTGACCCCGGAGACGCTGGGACAACTGGTCGCGCTGTACGAGCACAGTGTCTTAACACAGGGTGTGATCTGGCATATCGACTCCTTCGATCAGTGGGGGGTCGAACTGGGCAAGGTACTGGCGCAGCGCATCATTCCCGAGCTTGAATGCACGGACGAGCCGAAGCTCGGGCACGACAGCTCGACCAATGCATTGATCCGGCGCTACCGCCGGCTCCGGGAGGGACAATCATGAACCTGGGATATAGCACGCCGTTCTACCGGTTGCCTTTCGATCATCGCCATTCCCACGTAATCGACATGTTCGTCGCGCTGATGCGGTGGCTTGTATCGCCCAGCGCTAGCGCGAATGGGTAACAATTTTCGAAAAAGCGCGTGTTCCCCACGCCAGTGCGGCGCATAAAAATACTGACACCCCAACACCAAGGACAGAACCATGAAAATAAGTCCATTAGCCGGCAAGCCTGCCTCACCGGCGATGCTGGTGAATGTGCCCAGACTCATCACGGCCTACTACACGGATGTACCTGATCCTTCGGTGTCCGAACAGCGAGTGGCATTCGGCACCTCGGGCCATCGCGGCTCCTCCTTCGGGAGGAGCTTTAACGAGTGGCATGTACTCGCCATCAGTCAGGCCATTTGCGACTACCGCGCCAAACAGGGCATCAATGGCCCATTGTTCCTCGGTATCGACACGCACGCGCTGTCGATACCAGCTTGCGCCAGTGCGCTCGAAGTGCTGGCAGCCAACGGCGTGGACGTCATGCTTGCGGAGAACGACGAATACACACCGACACCCGCAATCTCGCTCGCCATACTCACGTATAACCGCGGACGCACCGCAGGCTTTGCCGATGGCATCGTCGTCACCCCTTCGCACAACCCGCCGGACAGCGGTGGATTCAAGTACAACCCGCCCAACGGTGGGCCAGCGGATACCGGTGTGACCGGCTGGATTGAGGCAAAAGCCAACGAGTTTCTGAAAAGTGGCCTCAAGGGTGTCAAAAGAATGCCCTTCGAGAAGGCACTGCGCGCTGCCACGACGCACCGGTACGACTATCTCAATGCCTACGTGAGCGAACTCGACCAGATGATCGACATGGCGGCGATTCGCGGCGAAGATATTCATATCGGCGTGGATCCGCTCGGCGGTGCCGGGGTTCATTACTGGGGACTGATTGGCGAGCGCTACCATCTGAACCTGACCGTGGTCAGCGACGAAGTCGATCCGACTTTCCGCTTCATGACAGTCGATTGGGACGGCCGCATTCGCATGGACCCGTCATCGTCCTATGCGATGCAGCGCCTGATTGGCCTGAAGAATCGCTACGACATTGCCTTTGCGTGCGACACCGATCACGATCGGCACGGCATTGTCACCCACAGTGAGGGGTTGCTGCCATCCAACCATTATCTTGCGGTTGCCATCGACTATCTCTTTCAGCACCGCTCAAAATGGTCCAAGGACGCAGGCGTGGGAAAGACCGTCGTCAGCAGTCAGATGATCGATCGCGTGTGCGCGCGACTAGGCCGCACACTCTTTGAGGTGCCAGTGGGCTTCAAGTGGTTCGCCGACGGTTTGTGCAACGGCTCGCTGGGTTTCTGCGGCGAAGAGAGTGCCGGTGCATCCTTCCTGCGCCTTGACGGCTCGGTCTGGACCACGGACAAGGACGGCCTCGTGCCGGCATTGCTCGCGGCGGAGATCACGGCGCGCATTGGGCGCGATCCGGGGGAGATCTATCGCAGGCTTGCACGCGAACTCGGCGATCCGGTCGCTGACCGGGTCGAGGCGCCCGCCACGCCGGCGCAGAAAAAAATGCTGTCGGAACTCTCTCCGCAGCAAGTGCAATGCACCGACCTTGCCGGCGAAAAAATTCAGAGCGTCCTCACCAAAGCGCCCGGTAACAATGCTCCGATCGGCGGATTGAAGGTCATTGCCGATGGCGGCTGGTTCGCGGCACGCCCGTCCGGCACAGAAGATATCTACAAAATTTACGCTGAGAGTTTTCAGGGAGAGGATCATTTGCGCCGCATCGTGAAGGAGGCGCAAGCGATCGTTGACGCCGCGCTTGCGGCGGGGAAAAACGGTCAGCAGTCACAGCCTGAAGAAAACGCCTGAGCAAACTCAGCACCAAAACGATAGGCGTGTTTTCCGTCCGGACATCAACATGAGCCGAAAAACGCTGACTACCGAAGATTTGAAAGCCGGTCATCCGTGTGGTTTCAAGGCGACCTTCAATGCCACCTACCCGAGCAAGGTTCGTAACCCGTACGGCTGGGTATCACCCTGGCATTTCGGCATCAACCAGGGGCCAATCATTCCGATGATCGAGAACTATCGCAGCGAATTGCCATGGCGTCTGATGCGAGACTACCCCTACATCGCCGACGGTTTGCGGCGGGCGGCGTTCACTGGAGCTTGGTTATGAATGGAGTAACGCAACTGCCCGCCTGCAAACGTTCTCGACTGTAAAACCGTATTCGCGCATCACAACCTCGCCAGCCGCCGACGCGCCGAAATGATCCACCGCGATTACATCGCCACGGTCGCCAACATAGCGATGCCAACCTTGTGCCACGCCCGCTTCGACCGCGAGCCTTGCGCCAATCGATGGCGGCAACACCATGTCGCGGTATTCCTGCGACTGGCCGTCGAACAACTCCCAGCTCGGCATCGAGACGATGCGCGCCTGGACGTTCTGCGTCAGCAGTTGTTGCTGCGCTGCGACGATCAGGGCGACTTCCGAGCCGCTGGCGATCAGGATCAGTTCAGGTTTGCTGTTCGGAGCATCGGCCAGGATGTAAGCACCGCGCTGCAATCCGTCGGCGGCAGCAAATTGTGTACGGTCGAGGGTGGGGACATTCTGCCGCGTCAACACCAGTGCCACCGGTCGGTCGCATGTTTCCACCGCAACGCGCCAGGCGCTAGCGGTTTCGTTGGCATCGGCGGGGCGAATTACGACCAGGCGTGGCACCGCGCGCAAGCTGGCAAGCTGCTCCACCGGTTGATGCGTGGAGCCGTCCTCGCCCAGCGCAATGCTGTCGTGGGTAAAGGCGTAGACCACATGCAGGCCCATCAGCGCGGCAAGGCGGATCGACGGACGCATGTAATCGGAGAAAATCAGGAATGTCGCGCCGAACGGCACGGCTCCGCCATGCGCAGCCATGCCGTTCATGATTGCGCCCATGGCATGCTCGCGCACGCCAAAGTGCAGATTGCTGCCGGCGTAACTCCAGCCACCGCCGTTCGAACCTTGTCTGTCGCGGGCGTTTACACCAGACGGCTCGAAATCCCCCAGTCCTTTCAGCGCAGTATGGGTTGAGGGGTCCAGATCCGCCGAGCCGCCGATCAGCGCAGGAAAATGCGGTGCGATGGCGTTCATGACCTTGCCCGATGCGACGCGCGTGGCCATGCCTTTGACGTCCGCCGGAAACTGCGGGATATCTTGATCCCAACCAGCGGGCACGGCGGTCATTCCGCTGCGCATTCGTTGCTGCAATTCCAGAGCGAGTTCGGGAAATTGCTTTTCGTAGGCGGAGAATTTGTCGAGCCATTCCGCCTCGGCCTTTTCGCCTCGATCAGCCACTTCGAGAAAGTGCAAGCGCGCCGGTTGGGGAATATAAAACGGCGGGTCCTCCGGCCAACCGAGGTTGCGCTTGGTTAACCGCAGCTCTTCCACGCCGAGCGGCGAACCATGCGCTTCGAACGTGTCCTGCTTGTTGGGGGAGCCGTAACCGAGATGCGTCGACACCAGAATCAGCGAGGGCCGCCTGGTTTCGGCGCGAGCGGCGCACAGCGCCCGTTCGATCGCCGCCAGGTCATTGCCGTCTTCTACTGATTGGGTGTGCCAGCCATAAGCGTCGAAGCGTCGCGCCCGGTCCTCGGTAAAGGTAATGTCGGTACCGGCGGAGAGCGTGACGTTATTGTCGTCGTACAGGTAAATCAGTTTGCCCAGTTGCAGATGACCGGCCAGCGACGCGGCTTCCGAGGCGACGCCTTCCATCAGGTCGCCGTCGCTCACGATCCCGTAGGTAAAATGATCGACCATGTCGAAGCCGTCGCGGTTATAGCGTGCGGCCAGATTCGCTTCTGCCATCGCCATGCCCACGCCATTGCCAAAGCCTTGGCCAAGCGGTCCCGTTGTCACCTCGACGCCGGGCGTCAGGCCGCGTTCTGGATGACCCGGCGTGATGCTGCCCCATTGGCGAAAGTGCTGGAGTTGTTCGAGCGGCAGGTCATAGCCTGTGAGGTGGAGCAGGCTGTATAGCAGCGCCGAACCATGCCCCGCGGAAAGCACAAAGCGATCGCGGTCGAACCAGTGCGGATTGACTGGATGGTGCTTGAGGAAGCGTGTCCATAGGACATAGGCCATCGGTGCGGCGCCCAGCGGCAACCCGGGATGGCCGCTGTTTGCCTGCTGCACGGCATCGACCGACAGGAAGCGCAGCGTGTTGACACACAACTCATCCACTGCTGCGGCGGAAAGCATTGAACTCATTCGGCAACTCCTTGATTTCGGTGAATTGCATCGACCGACGCAACCTGACAGGAAATTTGTTCAAGGGAAGAAACATTCTTCGTCAGACATTTTCTCCGTGCGCGACTACCTTACGAGGGCAGCGTGCGGCCGAGCGACAGCGCAGTGCTCACGCGTGACTAGTGAGCCAATGTCCGAATGCTCAATTACCAGCGCGCCACCTTTTTAGCGAACATCGAGGGAAACACAGCGTGGCGCCCGGTGCCCGCTCGGGGAGCATAGACAACAGGCGGGGGCGCATAGATATGAGTTCTGGTTATCATAATAGTTGCTACGACGATGATCAACCCACGCACGTAGCACAAAGTAAAAGTGATACAAGCAACGCAAATAAAGCGATGCGGATCAAGGTGCGGACATGCCGAGCCTCACATCGCTTGGCGATCGACAACATTTCTTCCCTACTGCCGTAAAATTTCCGCTCATTGCGAACGACAGGCATCGCAATAGGTAACGCCAAACCTTCGCCCATGCCATGATGCTTTTCGAACTGGGGGCGCTGCCGCTGCATGAACGTTGCATGACGCATCGCCAATCCGCGCTCTTCCATCATTTCGACAAGGTCGCGAAAAGAGCGCTTGTATTGCAAAAAACAAGCGAACGCACAGAATGATTATCTGTTGTTCAAAATGTCACCCTTTGAACAATTCCTCCGTACTCTTTAGCTTCGCAATGCATTTCACCGCAGGTAAACGCGGCTGGTGTAAGTGACTGAAAAATTTTCACCAGAACCATTGTTTGTTCAATTTTGCACCCACACACGAAATAAAGATGGTTTTTTCCAGCACCATAATGATTGATATCGCGTGGTGCCGACGATAAGTGCCGATAAAAATTTGGCCCGTTTTCGAGCGCAGACGAGCGCAGACTAAATGGCGCATTCCACCAAGCCGCCAAGGAGCTCCAAGGAAAAATCAACAAGGAAAAATACCGATGGGATTTTCCCGCATTGCAAATTATCTTTTGCGATCTTGGATCTTGCGGTTAAGTTTGCCTTCAGCAGGGCGCCGGGGAAAACAAAATTCAGGTCAAGCGTACATGCTGCCACGGATTGAATTGGACAAATACTAGAGAAACGAATACCTTCTCCGGGCAGCTTTTAATAACTTTTCTCTACCTGTTTATTGTCAAAGAGTACAATCCAGTTCCGAACCAATATCAATGTCAATATCAATATCAATAACGCATCAGGAGAACAGCATGTCGAACATACAGTCTGCCAAGAAATCAGTTCAACTGGAACTTGATCAAGCAAAGCAGGGGAGAGATTATTATCAATCGCGCATAGATGCGTTAGAAAAAGCGCTCGCGCAATTGACCAGTGTCGATACCGCAGCCGCGACCGGAACACGTGTCACCCGTGAAAGCGCCGAAAAAAAACCGCTCGGAAAGAAGGCAACGCCGGCGCGATTGGCCAAGTCTAAGGGTTCTTCGGCCAAATTTCCGTCTACCGGTGGCGATTTCTGGATTGACCTCATCACCGATCAGCCTCAATCAGCCGCAGATATTTTGAATGCCGCGTTTACCAAGCTAGCAATCACGCCGACCAAAGAACTGAAACAGAAATTAGGCGCCCGGATGACTGCTGCACTCGCTAGCCTGATCGGTTCAAAACAGATTAAAGACTCTGGAGCGCGACGCGAGCGTAGATTTTTCAAGTAACATTGGATCGCCAAACAGCTCATTTTCTGTTGCTATCATTGACGGGCTGGCAGGATCAACATGAACGTATGACGCGCGCATACGGTCGTGAGAATTCGAGATTGAGGTGAGGTTGTAAGGTATAGCCAAATCCTCGGCCAGCCCGTGCAAGTACACGCGCGGATAAATCCCGCGATCGTGGCCATCGCTAAATATCAATTGCATGCCATACGCACCAACCGGACGAATCTCTTTGATCCGGATCTCGGGCGCCACCATTAGCGCATCCTGGGTGTGCAAACGCACCATTTTGCAATCAGCACATTTGCATTGATTGCGCAAAAACCATGTCTGAATTGCTGGGAATGGCCGTTGTTCCAGACAATTTCCAGCACACCGGCGCGTGGATCGTCGCTTATGCTTTCAGAATGCATGATCTTCCTTTCAGTTTGACGCGGCACGAATCTGACCTATCGCCAGCCGTGCCGCCTTGCGCACATACGGGTCCGGATCGTTCTGAATTCTTTCCAGCGCCGGGAGCGCCGCCGCGACGCGAGTTTCGCCCAGCGCCAAGGCCGCTTCTTTGCGCAAGTTGCTGATCTCGTGGGAAAGCGTCCGCCCAAGTACCTGCACCGCGTCGGCATGACGCAGACGGCCGAGGTTGTCATGAATTTCGTTATGTGAACGTGCCCGAGCGATCGGTGCGCGTGGAGTTTTTAGATTCGCACGATCCTAAATGTGCAATGCAAATAAAATGCAGCAAAAGTATTCATTCTTTTTTCTTCTGATCTATTTAATCCGGCAACTCTAGAAACCAAACCATTTTTGGAGAATCCAATATATTGTTGAATAACCTGATTCAGGTAGCATTCTCCATTGCACTAGTTGCGCCGTCGGCATATGCAGCAGGTACCTCGCTGCTCAATGTTTCTTATGATCCGATCCGCGCGTTATATCAGGAAATCAATCAAGCCTTCGCCAAGCAGTGGAAAGCAAAGACTGGCGATAACGTGACGATCAAGCAATCCCATGGCGGGCCGGCAAACAGGTCCACACGAGCATCGGGCACACGCGGATCGACTACCCACCTTCGTTGAGCGCGGCATCGGCGATGCCTTGATTGCATGGGAAAACGAAGCGTTGCTGGCGATCAAGGAATTGGGGCCGGATATGCACTTCTCGTTTGCGGCGCATTTTTTGAGGAGGTTTAATCATGGATTGGCTGGATTGGATCACCGCGGTTGGTGCAGTGATGGTAGTGATTGGGTCACTGATGTTCCCGATCTATCCGCGTGAAAAATAAAGCCGACGAAAATAGGCAAAAACTGATGGTTTGAGGTAGCGTTACGCGCGTAATCGCGAGGTCTTGCCAAGATGCAGTATCGCTTGATGTTGCCTTGACCTCCCTGCTGGCAGCGACTATTCTGCTCGAATATTAAGCGCGAACCAGTTGCTGGCCTGCCTCGGCGGCCCTGTGCTGCGTGAGCTTGCGACCGGGCTCAGAACGAGAAACCGGCGGGAGAACGCATCCGTTCCGGTCCCAGTGAACGTCAAGCTCGGCGCTCGTTAATGACTACGCATCCGCCGGCGTGAAATCTCCCGAAAGGCGGAAAGGATGCCATTCGCAGGAGCAGAAGACGATGAACCCAGTGGCAAGATCGTTTGGCCTGTTTGGCCCCATGGTCGAATACTGTGTCGATGCGGCACAGCGCAACATTCTGTACTGGGACATCATGCGGCAGCGTGGCAACCAGTACCTCGCGCATCTAGCCGAGAGCGGCCCGCATATGCTGCATTACGCGGTCGAACCTGTGATGAACGGCCAGCAGCTCGATCGACCGGTCAACTATGACCTGGTGCAGATCATCGCGCCGCAAGGCATCAAGTTTGACCCGACCCGCCGCCCCTTCGTTTTCATCGACCCGCGTGCCGGGCACGGTCCCGGCATTGGCGGCTTCAAGCCTGAAAGCGAAATCGGCGTGGCGCTGAAGGCCGGTTACCCCTGCTATTTCATCGACTTCCTGCCGGAGCCCATGCCGGGTCAAACCATCGAAGACATTGCGCGCGCCGAGGCGATCTTTCTCGAACAGGTGATCGCTCGGCATCCGCAGGCCGAAGGCAAACCTTGCGTGGTCGGCAATTGCCAGGCGGGCTGGGCGGTGATGATGCTGGCCGCCATCCGTCCCGAGTTGTGCGGTCCGATCATCCTGGCCGGATCGCCGTTGTCGTACTGGGCCGGCGTGAGGGGGCAAAATCCGATGCGTTATGCCGGCGGCCTGGTGGGCGGCAGCTGGATCACCGCGCTCCTCGGCGACCTCGGTCGCGGCAAGTTCGACGGCGCCTGGCTGGTGCAGAATTTCGAGAAGCTCAATCCGTCGAATACGCTGTGGAGCAAACAGTATGATGTCTATGCCAACATCGATACGGAGGCCGCGCGCTATCTCGACTTCGAGCGCTGGTGGGGTGCGCACATCAATCTGAATGCCGAAGAAATCCAGTTCATCGTCGACGAACTGTTCATCGGCAACAATCTCGCCGCTGGCAAGATTCAAAGTTCGGACGGCGTCGCAATCGACCTGCGTAACATTCGTTCCCCGATCCTGGTGTTCTGCTCCGACGGCGATAATATTACGCCGCCCCAGCAGGCACTCGGATGGATTCTCGATCTGTACGAGGATGTTGACGACATCAAATCCTACGGACAGGCGATTTTTTACGCGATCCATGCGAGCGTGGGGCACCTTGGCATCTTCGTCTCTTCTGCCGTTGCCGGCAAGGAACACGACAAATTCTCGGGCAATATCGAGCAGATCGATCTGATGATGCCCGGCCTGTATGAGGTAACCTTCGAAGCAAAGACTGAAAAGATGGTCAACCCGGACCGTGTATCGGGTACGGCTGACTGGGTGATGCGCTTTGAAGAGCGGACGCTCGACGATATCCGTGCCCTGGTCGGCAACGATGCGGAAGATGACCGCCGCTTCGCGACCGCGGCCCACGTCTCCCAGGTAAACCTGGCGCTCTACCGTACCTTCGCACAACCTGTCGTGCGTGCCCTGATCAACGCGCCGCTGGCCGAATGGATGCGGCGGCTGCACCCGCTGCGGCTGCAATATGAGTTGCTGTCGGACGCCAACCCGCTGCTGGCGCCGCTCGGCGCTCTGGCACAGCAGATACGCGAGCATCGCAGCCCTGCGGCCGCGGACAATCCATTGATCGCGTTACAGGACCGAGCATCCGCGCAGATCGTCGCGGCGCTCGATACCTGGCGCGACCTGCGCGATGGATGCTACGAGGCGGCGTTCCTGTCCCTCTACGGCTCACCGATGCTGCAAGCGGCGGTCGGCATCGATCCTGCCGCAGTCGGCCCGATGCGCAAAGCGGGAAAGACTCCCCTGCATGTTGAACTCGTCGCGGCGCGCATGGCCGAGCTGAAATCGCATATCGCCACAGGTGGTTTGCGTGAATGCCTGCTTCGGGCGCTGTTCTACGTGTTCATGGCGGATCGGATCGCAGATGAACGCCTGGTGGAGGCGGGTTCTCGTCTGCTGGTCAAGCAAGAAGGGATGGAGGACTTGACGCTTGCTGCGCTCAGGACGCTCGCGCACCAGCAATATTCCATGCTGCAGATCGACACCGAGGCCACGCTGGCGGCGATCCCTGCGCTATTGCCCGCCGACCGGGAGGTACGGCGCAAGGGCTTTGCCATCGTCCGCGAGGTGGTGAGCGCTGCCGGCGTCATCAGTGGCGAGCGTGAAGACAGGATGCGACGCATGGCGCAGCTGTTTGGTATCGATGACCTGCTGCCGCTCAAATAGTACATTCAGGATCGCTCGGCGTACTTGGCAGACAGGTGATGCCGAAAATGGCTCGGCATCGTCTACGCAGACACCGAAAAAATCGTCAAATCGAACACGCGTTCTACCAGCCACACAGTCGCGATCAACACGATTAGCCCGGAACCGAAGGTAACTACGGCGCTGCGATAAAAACGTGTTCGGCGCATCGCATAGGCCAGCGGCAAAAATACCGAGACGATCGCAAGCTGCCCGATCTCCACGCCAAGATTGAATCCGACCAGCGCCAGCAATAGCGCCGACTGCGGCAACCCGAGGTCGGTCAGTACGCTGGCAAAGCCAAAACCGTGAATCAAACCGAACGCAAACGCCACCACCCAGCGCTTGCCTTGAACCAGCGGGAACAGGTTGTTCAGCGCGGCCAATACGACCGACGCGGCGATTGCCGATTCGACCCAGCGCGACGGCAGCGAGATCACCTGCAAGGTTGCCAACGTGAGCGTGATCGAATGCGCGAGGGTAAACGCGGTGACGATTTTCAGGACGTCGATGAATGACGCCTTGAAGCTGTCGGACGGACGCCGCTCGCGGTCCCCGATTTTGTCGCCGAGCTTGAGCACGGCCGGCAACAGCAGCGACAGCAAAAACAGGATGTGGTCGATGCCTTTCCAGATATGCCAGATGCCTGTGACGACGAAGTCGCCGAATTGGGCCAGTTTGCTGGCCTCGCGCAATTCCAGCGTTTGGTGTGCGCTGCCGGGCGAAAATATCGCGGTCGAGGCCTGGCCGCCGGACTGCAAGTGCAACAAGCCCCGGTGCTGTGGATCGATGTCAAACAGCAGGCGGTAGTCGACGTCGAGGTGTGCGATCGATGCGCTGCAGCTGGCGGTAAATCGCAGTACCGAGTAGGCGCCATCGCTGTGGTTGTCGATCAGCTGCTCGCCGGCCGTGATCGGGCAATTGGTCCCGGCATTGGAAAAAATCAATCGTCCCAACGCATAGGCGGCGATGTCGTGGTGACGCGAGCGGATTTCACCCCAGGTCAGTTCACCGTTGCCGTCCTGATCCAGACCGATGGCAAAGTCGAGATCGCGCAGCGCGATGTCCCATTGCCCTTCGATCGTCTTGTCGCTGACCTTTAGGGTCAGATAGCTGTCGCTCGGCTTGTGGGCATGCACGGCGCTGCACAGCAATGCCGTCGCTGCCAGTATCAGGGTCGTCAAGAAGCGCTTCATCTCATGCCCCCGCCGCGAGTTTGGCGGCCAGCGCATTGACGGCTTGATCTTCGAGCCGGGTCTTTTTCAGCCATTCCAGCACGGGCGCGGCCGCCGCCTGGTCGTTCGCAGCTAGCGCGGCTTCGAGAAATATGCGCACGTCGGCCGGCTCTTTTTGTACCGCCCAGTTGCGCTGTGCCAGCTGCAATGCGGCCGGCGCGCGATGCATCAGCTGCAATTCAAAGCGCGACTGTTCGCGCTGATGCACGGTGTCGCCGCGCAGCATGGCCGCGGCGAAGCGGGACTTGAGCAGCGCCACCGGTTCGGCGGCGGCGTGGCTGTCGGTCGCCTGCAAGGCGAGCGCATAGCGCAGCAGCAGCGCATCGACGCGCGTCTTGTCTTTTAGCAGTTGGACGACTTCGGCTGCGCGCTGTTGGTCCAGTAGAAAATCTGCGTAAGCGCCCAGCAAATAGCTGTCGGCGTCGTCAACCGCCAGCGCTGTTTTGAAATATTCTTCTGCGGCAGGAAATTCGCCCAGTCGCTCCGCCATTTCGGCCAGCAAGGTGGTCACCCAAATCCTGATGCCGGGATCCACATCTGGGGCCTTGGTCAGCGCCGATTTCAGGCGTTCATAGCTCTGGCGCGCCTGTCCATTCAGGCTGGCGACATTCGACAGACAGGTAATGGTGATGAGTGCCGGTGCGAGCGAGCGCAGTTCATTGCAACTTTGTGTGGCGCGCGCATAGTCACCCATGACCTGCAGCACCGTGGCGCGGGTGAGCCAGGCCTGCGCATTGCGCGGATCGGCTTTTACGACCGCGTCCAGATCGCGCAACGATGCCGGAAATTGATGCGTGCTTTGCAGTAGCGTGGCACGCAGCACGCGCACTTCAGTCGGCGGATCGAGCTTGTCATACCAGGGCGCGAGGGCCGCTTGCGCATAACCGAGATAGCGCGGGTCGCCTTCGACGCGCGACTGACCGATATAGCGCCGGGCCAGCGTCAGCGCCAGCGGCATGTCGTCCGGCGCTGCAGCCAGGCGACTACGCAGGGCCAGAAATTCCTGCTGCGCCGGATCGGTGCGGCGCGGCAAATGTTCGATCACTTCCGCGTCGCTGGCCGGCACATGCGGCGCGCACAGTACCGAAGGCGCAACGCCCGCGCACAGCATCGCAACTGCCAAGGCATTGAGTGATGTCATGGATACCCATGTTGCAATGAAAGGTCTGCGGTTACATTCCTGCAGCGGGATTCCGACCGCAAACCAGAAGCCGGACACAGCGGAATGGCCACCGGCAGCGGTCACTGCGACCGCTGCCGGTGTCTACCACTTCCGGCTGTCAACGAACTTGACGCGACAGCTAGCTTATCAGGGCAGCTAGCTTATCGGGACAGGTGCGGTATTGTCCGGACCGGTTACCGTGGCCGAATCGATCGACACCGGTTCGGTCGTGTCCGATGAGGTCGCGATGGCGGCCGCCACCGCATCAACGAAGGCGTCCTGCGCAACGGCCGGTTCGGCAGTATTGTTGGCACCGCTAAGGTCGGTTTGCCTTACATTATCGTCGCTGCCGCAAGCGGCCACGAGCATGGACAACAGTAGCGCCGAGCCGAGCCCCAGCATGGACTTTCTGGTGATCATGGCGGGCTCCTTAGTTGTTGCCAGGCAGCGGCGTGTTCAGATACGGAAACGCTGCCTTGAAAGTGCTTGCGTCCTTGCGCACACCGTCCGTCAACGGCAGGCCACCGGCCGGTGCATCGGTCGGTTTGCATCCGACCGCGAACGTATCAGTCGGCCCGGTCAGCACGCACAACGCACCCATTGCCACGCGTATCGACAGATCGACTACATCATCGGCCGGACGGCGGCCATTCGGGAATCCGGCCATGTCGCCTGCTGCCACGCCCAGCGGGTTTTGTGAGGCCTGCGCGGTCGGCATCACCGTGGTATCGAGACGTAACATTTCGCTGGCTTTAACGTTCGCCGGCTGGTTGACCCCTTTGATACCGGTCAGGAATGCTGCCACCAGGTCGGTCCGCGGAAAGTTGGTTGGGGCCTTGGCGGACGGGAACAGCGTTTCGATCAGCGCAGGGAGTGAAGGGTTGGTGACGTAATCGGCGAACTGCGCATCGTTGCGTGGCCTGGATGCATTGAAACGGTCCTTGTCATCGATGCCGATCACGACTTCATTGACCAGCGGCATACCGAGTCGCGATACCTGCGCCCAAGGGCCCCCTTCTTTCACTGCGTTGTTGTTGCCCGACGGCGGCGACGGGTGGATCAGACGGCCCTGACGAACGCTGGCCGTGGTGAAGCCGCCGATAACTGTTTCGGTGCCGTTCGTGAGGCAGGCGATCGGTACTTCAAGCGCAATGGAACTGATGTTCTTGTTCTCGAGATCGTTCTTGTTGCCGGTCTCCGGCCCTAAGGGATTCAGATTGAACAGGTCAAATATCTTGCCGACCGCGATAGCGAACGACTCCTTGCGCTGGCCCACGAAGACCCGACCGTTGCCGCAGCCCGGAATCGCCACGTCATAGATATGCTGGTTCGCGTAAGTCTCATATGCGGTCGCACTGCCGAAAGACTTGTCGCCGATATTGTCGACCGGCTTATCAAACTCCCTGGCGCCACCGGCCACATTGGTGACGGCACCCACGCTGCCGACCCGGCGGTCGCCGCGCACGATGTCGATGGTGTAGGTTTCGCGCACATTCAAGGTTGCCGGATTGACGCCGCTGATGACGCCGGAATTGATCAGCGGAATCAAAGTCGGCTTGCCGCCTACACTCAGGGCGGTGCGCTTGGAAGTGTTCTTGAAGCGGAAACGGAAACTGATGTTTTCCTTGTTGCCGCCGTCATTGACGACATGGATTTCGTACAGCGCATTGGGATCGAACTGGTAAAAATTCGGGCCGCCCTGCGGATCCTGAAACGGGATGTAGTTCGCGATCAGGGTCACATAGTTCTGGCGGCCCGCTGCGTAACTTCGAAACATATAAAAATCGGTGGCGTCGACGCGCGGTTGGCCGCTGATAAACGGCGCCTCGCGATGACTCGAAGCAACGGCCGGCAAACAGGCTGCTGCACTGATGGCGCCGATGGCGACAGCCACGGCCCTCCTGGTCAAATATGTTTGCATGGCAAGGTCCAATCGTGTCTAGGGTTGCAGGAAACATGGGGCTCTGATGGAGCTCTCATATTGCAGCGCCGAAAAGGGCGCGCAGGAAAACGGGACACAGCACGAACGCGGCTTCGGCTTAGCAATATACTTATTCAGACCTGAAACGGATTCAAAGCGCGGACCGAATTTGAAAAGTGGATTGATTTATATCTATGGTGCCGCTGATTGAATTAAGAGCGGACCGCGCTACCTTATCTGGCGACGCTTTTTAATGGCATTGAATCAATCGCCGCCAACAGATCCCTGAATTCCGAATGGTCAGGCAGCAATAAATGTCGCAGACAATATTTCTGCAAAACCCGCGGCCCGACGAATTCACGCGAAGAATGGATTTGCGCGCTGTCGCCGATTGGCCTAAATGGTGCACGGTGCGCGGTGCGCGGCGGCCAAGCGCAGTACGCTGGACCACGCATCGAAGGTGCTGATCCTCGTGTTCGGTTTGGCGAGTTCAATGCCACGGCAACGCGGTATCCATCAATCGCTTGAGCTGCCGGAGCGCCGCCGCTCGCAACGGAGCACCTGCACTATGCGTCGGCAGAGAAAACCCGTACCGAGCGTGACTTCGATCCCTACGGCCTGGCCTACCAGAACGGCTCCTGGTATGCAATTGGGCAGTGCCACTTGCGCGGCGGTCTGCGCTCGTTCCGGCTCGATCGCGTGCTGCAGGTGAGCCTGCTGGAGATATCGTTCAAGCGGCCGGACGACTTCGACCCGCTGGCCTACCTGTCGCATTCGGTTGCGACGATCCCGCGCGCGCATGCGATCGAGGTATTGCTGAAGGCTGACATGGCGACAATCCAGCGCGAATGGTTTGGCTGGCTCGGCGTGCTGGAGCCGGTCGCGGACGGTGTGCTGCTCAGGAGTCAGGCCGAAGAGCTGGACTGGTATGCGCGCCAGCTGGCGCGACTGCCGTATGAATTCGAGATCCGGCATCCACCAGGGTTGCGCGAGGTGCTGGCGGGTTGGGCTAGGCGACGGCTGGCGTCGTTGGGACTAAATTCCAAGTAGACACAGAGGAGCAACACGAAGATGCATCCCAACGTAGTTGCCAGACTGTGCTGAATCCACGCACACTGTTTGGGCAGTTGCCGCACGGCCCGGACGTTGACGATTGCGAATACTATATGTTTGGCGGCACGACTTCCATTAGAGCCTCCTGCGCCGCACGGAACGCATCGACGGCGAGAGGTATCCCGCAGTAAACCGTTGCGTGCAGCAATACTTCCCGAATTTCATCGATCGTGGCACCGTTGTTGAGTGCTCCACGGACATGCCCCTTTAATTCCTGAGTGCGACCCAGGGCAGTCAGCATGGCCAGCGTGATAAAACTGCGGGTCTTAAAATCCAGTCCCTCCCGGCACCAAACGGTCCCCCAAGCATTACGGGTGATGAATTCCTGCAGTGGACGAGTGAAGTCATCGGCATTGTCAAAAGCCTTTTTCACGAACTCCTCGCCCATTACTTTCTTGCGTGTATGCAAACCATCTTCGAATTGCTGATCCATGTAGCATTCTCCAGTTATTGAGAAGGGACCAAGCTGCGGCAGACATGATCCCTCTTTTTTCGATATTGGCCGTACGTAACCTACGTTTTCATGCTCCGATACCCACCTCACGGGAACAAACGCGTTGAGATTCGAGCAAACAAACTTCTTGAGACTTCAGAAAGTTGGTCGCGACATATTCACCCATTATTTGTTGGGCTTTTGAATGTTCGCATCTACTTCATCCTTTTTTGGACCAACCTCATCCAGATTACCCGCGATAGTTTTCGAAATGATTAGCTGATTTACGTTGAGCAGAAGTCCAATATGATCCAGTTTGCCGACGGCGACCCATCGATCTTCATACAACGAATTCATTCCATAATTAGCGATACCGAGACTAAAGATGCCGACGATTGCTCCCATAATCAGCTGCAAGGATAAGCGATTAGAAGAAGTGACGGATACCGACATTGAACAATTTGTCTATATTGCCGGGAGCAGCAACTTTGTATTTGGCCGCGCCATCGTTACGCAGTTCACCGTAGCTGGTATACAAAGCGGTACGCTTGGACAGATTGTGCGTGTATCCGATAGCAACCTGGCTAGCATCGGCGTTGGTGACAGCCTTATCCGTTTTGCGGATATAGGAAATCAAGAGAGTGCCTACTGTGCCGACCGGTGCGGTCAAGCCAACCAGTGAATCGCGTTGGTCAAGTCGAGTAGCGGTGCCAAGTACAACGCCTTTTTCCCATGCATAAGAAGCAAATGCTTTCACCACACCGAAATTATAATTGCCGCCAAGCAATGTTATCTTGGTGGTGTTGGTGTCAGTTGGGTTCTTAATATTTTGGTGAGTCAATACAACATCGACCGGGCCATTTTTGTAGCCGACGAAACCTGCGACGGTACGGCTGGCCGATAAATTGCCAGGAACTTCACCCAGACCATATTGCAACTCGCCTCTGAAGCCATTGGCGGCGTAACCATAGGTGATCAGGTTGTCGGTACGGCTGCCGTTATAGCTGAACAAGCGTGCTGAGTCGCCAGCGAGACCATCAGCAAACGGATCGAAAGTTCCGTTGTTGGCGTAGACAGGATTCATTTGGCGGCCAAGCTTGACGGCGCCGAAACCGCCGGTCAGACCAACAAAAGATTGGCGGTTAAACAATTTTGCTGCATCTGCCTGTGCGCCGGTGTCAGCGTTGAAGCCACTTTCGATTTGAAAAATGGCGGACAGGCCACTACCGAGGTCTTCGCTGCCTTTAAAGCCCAGGCGGCTACCGTTCAAAATGCCGCTATCCATTCTCGTCACGGATGTGCTGCCGTTGTTTTCATGTGCTAAGCCGACGTCGACAACGCCGTAGACGATTACAGCGGATTGCGCTTGTGCTACACCAGCAACTGAACCGAGTACCGCCAGTGCGATCAGGGTTTTTTTCATTTGTAGTCCTTGATTAAGTATTGTGCTTGAGAATCCGCTCAAGCTTGTCGGATGAGTGAACAGAGGTGGCTCCGTGCGCGACACCTGGACTTCATGCGTCAGGAATTTCGAGACTTAACAATGCTGAACTCAGGCATTTGCCGTGCGCGTCAAGAGCCAGCGAACGCGTGACGGCCCCACCGAGCGCCTTCTGCAATACAAAATTCATTGCGCCAAGGCCGGGGAGCGTATAGCGAACGACGTCGCCAAACGCGATATCGGATAAATGCGCTTTCACCGATTCGGCTGTTACGTATTTTTCCAGCAGCCCATAGTTTTTGCTGTCATAAGCAATAACGGAGAGATTCGAGATGTCCCCTTTGTCACCTGTACGCGAATGCGCTATGTCGCGAAGTAGCATTTCAGATCTCCTCACAATGAACAGTTGCTGTTACTAGAGCGTGCGGCAATAACGTGGAGCGTACGGCAACCACGTCTTTCGCCGATTTTGCCGCACCGCCATCGCTGGAGCCAATTCGGCCTGCTGTGTTATTGCGCCAGACGCTTGACTAAGCGGTAGAGGAATTCGCGGCTGTCGTACAAGCGCTGGATTTCGACGCGCTCGTCCAGGCCATGTGTGCGGTAGTCCGCCGGATCGGTAAACAGACCGGTGACACCGTACATAGGAATTCCCGCATTGCGCATGAAGCGACTGTCGGTCGCGCCGGTGCTCATGGCTGGCACCACCGGCACGCCCGGCCACATGTCCTGTGTCAGCGCTTCCACCGTCTTCACCAGGTCGCCGGTCAGCGGCGACGCCGGGCTGCGCAGCGGTTTGTTGAGGTAACGTACGGTGATCTTGTTGCTATCGATCACCTGCTTTAGTTGGCGATCTATGTCTTGCGGATCGTCGTGCGGCAGGATGCGGCAATTGACCGTGGCCTTGGCCGATTGTGGCAGGGCATTTTCCGCGTGACCGGCGTTGACCATGGTGGCCACGCAGGTGGTACGTAGTTGCGCGTTGTAGGCGGGTGTCGCCGACAGGCGTTCGATGACGGTGGCATCTGGCTTGCCGCTACCGACCGCGCGCATGTCTTCGGCTAGCTGACCGCTGGCAAACGCTGCGCTACGGGAAAAATAGGTCTTGGTGACGTCGCCCAGATGCACCGGGAAACGATAGGCGCCGAGCTTGTCCAGCGCGGCCGAGAGGGCGTAGATCGGGTTGTTCGCGGTCGGTATCGAACTGTGGCCGCCTACATCGCGCGCTTCCAGTTCGTAGGTGGTGTACATCTTCTCTGCCACCTGGAGCCGGTGCAGGTTCGGCTTGCCGCCGCCTAGCTCGCCGCCGCCGCCTTCGTTGATACCGAACTCGGCCTTTAACAGTTCGGGCTTGTTGTTGATCAGCCAGTAAGCGCCATTGCTCGGCACATCGAGGCGTTCCTCATCCGCGGTCAGCGCCAGGATGATGTCGCGGCTCGGCTTGAATCCTTCTTGTTTCAGCTGACTCAGCACCGACACGAAGGCCGAGGCCATGGCCTTGTCGTCGATAGAACCGCGCGCAGTGAAGTAGCCACCGGTTTCCTGTAGTTGGAAGGGGTCGCTCTTCCAGTCTTCGCGTTTGGCTTCCACGACGTCGATATGCGCCAGCAGCAAGAGCGGCTGCTTGCTGCCATTGCCTTTGAAGCGCAGCACCAGGTTGCCCTTGCGCGGGAACGGTTCGAGCACTTGGATATCGCTGGCAGCGAAGCCCGCGTCCAGTAGATGCTTTTCCATCGCGCGTGCAGCTTTCGTGGTGTCGCCCACGGAATGCGTGGTGTTAATTTCAACCAGCTCTCTGTAAATATCGTGGTAGCGCTGCTGCTCCGGCGTAGATGTCTGCGCGGATGCCGCGGTACTCAGAGCAGCAAGGGTCAGGGCAAGCATCGTCTTTATCGGCAATTGGCGAATCTGCGTTCTCATGGACTTCCATTCTTGGTGGGATGGATTCATCACGATGCGCTGCATATGTCGTCGGGGATTTCCAGATTCATTATTGCTGAACTCAAACATTTGCCGTGCGCGTCAAGCGCAAGCGAACGCGTCACACCGCCGCCTAAGGCTCGTTGCATGACGAAATTCAGTGCACCTACGTTTGGCAGTGCATAACGTACGACATCGCCGCGAACAATGTCCGAAAAATGTGTCTTCACGCGCTCCGGAGTAAGGTATTTTTCCAACAGTGCATAGTCTTTTTCTTGATAAGCAATAACGGAGAGATTCGAGATGTCCCCTTTGTCACCTGTACGCGAATGCGCTATGTCGCGAAGTAGCATTTCAGATCTCCTCACAATGAACAGTTGCTGTTACTAGAGCGTGCGGCAATAACGTGGAGCGTACGGCAACCACGTCTTTCGCCGATTTTGCCGCACCGCCTCCGCCTGCGGGACCACAGGTGTAGAGCGTTTCGACTTCATTGCCAATGCGGACGGCTTCTTTCAGGCTTTCGGTGCGACCCGCAACGCGGATGCGGACCTCGTAGGGTTCTGGATTTGGCGTGCTCAAGGCGGCGCCATGGATGGCATTGACGCCAATAAGGTCATATCGAATTTCTCCGACCTTCACATCGGCGATTTTCAACCTCTCAGCGACAATATCGAGCGCCAGCCGGGCGCGGGCCAACGCACCCGGACCGGCGTAAGACATTTGTCCCTCGCCAACGTAACTGTCGATATAACCGATCGATACTTTCAGCATGCCGGTCTTCGGGCGGCCCGTCGCGCCGCGGATAGCGACACGGTCAGTGCCGATTTCCGAGACGGTAACCCCGGAGAAATCGGCCACCACATCGGGCGTCAAATAGGCGGCCGGGTCATGAATTTCGTACAGCAGTTGTTCCTTGCAAGTGGCCGCGGTGACACTGCCGCCTGAACCAGAAACCTTGGTAATAATGACGCTGCCGTCTTCGCCGACCTCGCCAATCGGAAAGCCCAGGCGCGCCAGGTTTGCCACATCCTTGTAGCCAGGATCGGCGAAATACCCGCCTGTAATCTGTCCGGCACACTCCAGCAAATGCCCGACCAAAGTGCCCTGTCCGAGCCGGTGCCAGTCGTCCATCGCCCAACCAAACTCATGGATGAGCGGCGCAAGAACTAGTGCCGGATCGGCCACGCGACCTGTCACGATCACGTCCGCGCCTTGCGCGAGTGCGTCCACCAAAGGCTGTGCGCCCAGATAGGCGTTCGCCGAAAGTAGCCTGTCCCCCAAATCGGCGACCGGAGCGCCGCTGTCGTCCAGGTAGTCACCTTGTTTTAGAACGGACAGAACGTCATCGCCGGAAATAGCGGCAATCTTCAGCTTGCCCAGCCCCAGCGTTTGCGCAATCTCCTTGATCCGGGCAGCGGCAGCAAGCGGGTTTGCCGCTCCCATGTTCGTAATAATCTTGATCCCTTTTTCACTGCAGATGCGCAACACCGCATGCATCCGGTCCGCGAGCAGAGGGTCGTAGCCCAGCGCCGGGTCTTTCATTTTGGCTTGCTGGGCAAGGGCAATGGTGCGCTCGGCCAGGCATTCAAAAATCAGGTAGTCGATATCGCCTTTTTCAGCCAGTTCGACTGCCGGCTCAATCCGGTCGCCCGAGTAGCCGGCGCCTGCCCCAATCCGGATATGTTTCATGATCTTCTCCTAATCCTACTGTGTTAGAAAAGTAGAGCTCCCTAACCTTGCACGGGGGCGGTTTTGCACTTACGCTAAATTTAAAATATGAGAGGCTACGAGCCCCTGTGAGCGGGTTCTGTCCGCTTCTACTCCGGGTTCATTTGATCTCCACCCCAACTCGAGCTGGATCTGCTCAATGTCGGGTGGCGGATCATTTTTGAGTTGACGATGCTTTAGCCAATCTCTGACTTTCTCCTTGCTCGGCTGAGTGAACTTTTCCATAACACTCCTTATGTTTTGCGTAAAGCCCTCTCCGGCCGCCGCGTTTTTGATACAGAGAGCCGGGGGTAGTGCATTAAAAAAAACAGAGCCTCTTCCCCCGTGCAGGGAGAAGGCTGGGAACCTACTTCATATTTATGAAACAGTAGAACTAACGGCTAGGCCTGACATCACAGCGGAAAAATTCCGAGAATGACGCAAGTGATGGTCATCACGATCGACGCCGCGAATAAATATTTGAACGTATATTTTTGGTGATCGGCCAGATCAATTCCAGCAAGTCCCGCGACAAGAAACGTCGCCGGCGTCAGCGGACTGACGGGAAATCCGGTGGTCATTTGTCCCAGAAGCGCTGCTTGCGCAACCTGAACCGGCGCCACACCGAGCATATGACTGACTTCGGCGACCACAGGAAGCACCCCGAAATAAAACGAATCGGGGTCGAACAGCAAGGATAGTGGCATCGACAGAAATCCCAGCACGACAGGAATATGTGACGCCATCTCGGGCGGCACAAAGCCGACGGCGGCCTTTGCCATTGCGGAAAGCATGCCCGATTTGGTCATGATTCCGGTAAAGACACCTGCGGCAAATAAAATGCTGGCCATTAATAGCGCAGCCTTGGCATGGGCATCGACCCGGGCGCGCTGCATGTCGACATTCGGGTAGTTGATCATCAGCGCCAGGACGACACCGATCATGAACATCACCACCGGATCGACCCTGCCGCTGATCATGACGCCGAGGACAACGACAGTCAGAGCGATATTGATCCAGAAATTTCGGGGCCGGCGGTTTTGCTTTTCCAGTTCGGTCAATTCATGGGTATGGGCAAATCCGATGGGCGCACCATTGGTCAGGCCCAGACGGATTTCCTCTTTTCTTCCCAGCCAATATGAGACCCCAAAGACAAAAGCGAGACCAACAAGCTGCACCGGAATCAAGGGCATAAAGATTTCGCTCACGGGAATATGGAGCGCGGCCGAGGCGCGGATCATCGGCCCGGTCCAAGGGAGAAAGTTCACCCCGGCAGCGAGCGAGGCGACGCAGGCGAGGATGCGTTTATCGATGCCGAGCCGGGTATAGAGCGGCAGCATTGCCGGAATTGTCACGAGAAAGGTGACGGCACCGGAACCGTCAAGATGGATCAACAACGCTAGTAAGGCCGTGCCAGGCACAATCCGCGTTGGGCGGCTTCCCACCACACGCAAGATGCCGCTGATGACCGGATCGAGCATGCCGGCATCGGTGACGATCCCGAAGAACAGAATCGCGAACACGAACATGCCCGCCACCGGAGCGATATTGGTAATGCCTGCGATGATGAATTTGGAAGTTCCCAGACCGAAGCCGCCGATCAGGGCGGCGATGATGGGAATCGCGATGAGCGCCACCAAGGGTGACATTTTCTTAGTGAGGATGGCCGCGAGTAATACTACGATCGTAATGAAGCCGAGTGACGCCAACATTTTTGTCTCCAAATAATGATCAACCTGCTTATTTGTTTAGCAGTTAATGCATTTTGGATCACGCGATTAATCTTGTAAAATGGTATATTACGATTGATTAATCGTATATTTCGATCAATATGCCGCCAAATATTTCCACCAAATTACTGCATGCCTTTCTGGCATTGAATGAATGCAAGCACTTCACGCGTGCTGCCGAGCGATGCAATTTGTCGCAGTCAGCATTTAGTGTGCTGATCCAGAAGCTGGAAGCGGCCGTTGGCGCACAACTCGTCGAGCGCGATACCAGGAACGTAACCTTCACCGCGGAAGGCGAAATGTTCGTGGAAGTGGCACGCAGCCTCGTCACGGATATCGAATCTGCATTTTCGGACATGGCGGACTACGTTGCGCGCCGCAAGGGACGGGTGTCGATCGCTGCGCTTCCCTCGCTGGCCGCCAACGGGCTGCCCGCTGTCATCGCCCAGTATAAAAAACAGTTCCCAGGGGTAACGGTCCAACTCTTCGATGCGCTATCCGATCAATGTCTCGGCTTGCTGCGGCTGGGGAAGGTCGATCTTGCCCTGACGGCGCCCGGGACGAGTTTGACGGAATTCGAGACCAGAACATTATGTAGCGACCCGTTTTACCTCGTTTGTCGGCGGGATCATCCTCTCGCTAAAAAAAAGAGCATCGCCCTGGCGGACTTAGGTGGATGCGATTTGATTCACTTGGCAAAGTCCACAAGCGTCAGGCAACACGTAGACCTTCTCATTCGAAATATTGCAGTAAACAATGCAGGTTTCGAAGTGGAACATCTTGCGACGGTGGCGGGGTTAATTGAGCACGGTCTGGGGGTAAGTCTCGTGCCGGAACTCACTTTATTCCAGTTTCGACTGATGAATCTGACGGCAATTCCTGTGGAAACTAATGACATTGTCCGCCCGATTTACATTGTCAAACGGAAGGATCGTAATCTATCCATCGCCGCACAGGGATTGTTCGATCTGATCGAGACACAGTTGAGATCGGACGGCAGGGAACGAAAAACCATTCGAGAAAATCTATAACCTGTAACCTGAATCGCCGACACCGGCAGCGGCGCGCGCTTGAAATAACTTGGGCACAGTATCACTGTGCCTAATGTCGACAGCCGTCTTGATCTACTTGTCGCTGAAGTGTGGCTAGGGGATGTGGCGGGGAGCCGCTCAGCGCGCCAGCTGTGTCAACGCCGTGCCGGTCACGCGGCAGATGCGCCAGTCCGGCAGCAGTTCGGCGCCCAGTCCCTGATAGAAGCCGATCGCATTCTCGTTCCAGTCCAGCACCGACCATTCGAAGCGACCGCAGCCGCGCTCGTTGGCGAGACGCGCCAGCTGCACCAGCATTGCCTTGCCGTAGCCTTTACCGCGATGGTCCTGCTTCACGTACAGGTCTTCCAGATACAGGCCCTTGCGGCCAAGGAAGGTTGAGAAATTATGGAAGAACAGCGCGAAGGTGACCGGCACGTCGTCCTGTTCCACGCCGACCAGGCATTCGCAGGCCGGGTGCGGACCAAACAAGGCGTCCTGAAACATGGCTTCGGTCGCGACGATCATGTGTTCAAGTTTTTCAAACACGGCCAGTTCGGTCATCATGCCGAAGATGGCGGGCACGTCGGCGGGGCGGGCAGGGCGGAGTGTGAAATTTGTCATAGCGGTTCAGGCTCGGTCAGGGGCAGCGTCAAGTTTGGGGTAATAGGGGCGGTCGGTGCGTCGCCGCGCATGGCCCAGGCCACGCCGGTCAGGCACAGCAGCATGCCGATCCATTCGACGGCGCCGGGCCGGTAATGCTCGAATTGGATCGACAGCAGCACCGAGACGATCGGCGTGACGACGCCGATGTACACGGCCTTTTGCGAGCCGATGCGGTTGATCAGCGTGAAGTAGGCAGTGAACGCAATCACCGAACCGCACACCGACAGATACAGCAGCGCCGCCCAGTAACTCGGCGTGCTCGGCAGGCGCCAAGGCTGGCCGCTGACCAGCACCCAGCTGGCCACAGCCACCGTGCCCCACAGCATCGCCCAGGCGGTGGTGAGCAGCACATTGCTTGAGTGTTCGTGCACCTTGATCACCAGCGCGTTGCCGACGGTGCTTGCGATGGTCGCAGTCAGCGCCAAGGCCAGCCCGAGGAAGAAATGGCCGTTCAGGCCGGCCGCCAATGCTTGCCACGCCGCCTCCAGCGACTGCGACAGCAGCAGCACCACGCCTGCCAGTGCCAGAGCGGCCGCGCACCAGATGCGCCAGGTCAGCGCATGACCGAACGCGATCCGGTTCGCAATCGGATTCCAGAACACCATCAGCGCAAACAGCACGGCCACCAGCGCCGACACCAGATACTGTTCAGAGCTGTAGGTGCAGATATAGCTGATGCCGAAGGTGGCCAGTCCCTGCAGCATCATCCAGCGCTGCGCGCGCCAAGGCAGTCGCAGCCGGTCGCCGCGCAGCAGGCACCAGCCAAACAGCAGCGCAGCAGCGAGGCCGAAGCGATATACCACCGACACCGCCGGCGCGACTTCGCCCAATTGAAACGTGATGGCCCAGAAGGTGGAGCCCCAGATCAGCGAGGCGAGGACGAATAGCTGCGGTGATGACATTGTTATTCTTGAAGAGTATGCAATAAATCCCGATGATTTATTTGCGGAACTCGATTATATAAGAGGGAGTATATTTCTGCGGCGCACTGATGGAAGCACGCCGCAGATTGGGGCGTGTTGACATTCGCACACCCAAATTGAATGTCAACACGCCCCGCAGTTACAACTCGGTGCGCAGCGCAAACAGTTCGGGAAACAGCACCACATCCAGCATCTTCTTCAGATAGCTGACGCCGGCGGTGCCGCCGGTGCCGGTCTTGAAGCCGATGATGCGCTCGACCGTGGTCACATGACGGAAGCGCCAATAGCGGAATGCGGTCTCCAGGTCGACCAGTTTCTCAGCCAGCTCGTACAGCGCCCAATATCTGGTCGGGTCCTGATACACGGCCAACCACGCGGCCTTGACCGATGCATTAGCGCTGGTCGGCAGCGTCCAGTCGGCCGCCAGCCGGTCGGCGTCGATGTGCAGGCCTTCGCGCGCCAGCAGCTGGATCGCTTCGTCGTAGATCGATGGCGTGCGCAATTCCGCGTCCAGCTTCTGATGCGTCGCGGGCGCGCTCTCGTGGACTGCCAGCATGGCCGCGTTCTTGTTGCCGAGGATGAATTCGACTTCCCGATACTGCGGCGACTGAAAACCGGACGAGCTGCCCAGATACGGCCGGATCGCGGTGTATTCTGGCGGCGTCATGGTCGCCAGCACGTCCCACGCATGCACCAGCTGATCCATGATGCGCGCCACGCGCGCCAGCATCTTGAAGGCCGGCGGCAGATCGCCGCTGCGCAGGTTGGTGCGGACCGCGTGCAGCTCGTGCAGCATCAGCTTCATCCACAATTCGCTGGTCTGATGCTGGATGATGAACAGCATCTCGTTGTGGTTGGGGGAGCGCGGATGCTGGGCGCTCAGGATCTGATCGAGGCCGAGGTAATCGCCGTAGCTCATCGCCTGGCTGAAATCCATCTTGGCGCCATGCCAGTTGGCGGGCTTGTCTGTTTTATCCATTGGGCATGTCATCGTGCATCTCCTGGGTGGAATTGGATGTTTTGCATACCCCTAATAAAATTATTAAAAGTATGCTGTTACCGCTTGTGTTTGTTGTGTTGATAAATATACTGGTCATAGTATATTTATCACGTGAATTCAGGTTACCGCATCACGCTCGGCATTCAGATCGTAATCCTGCTTATCCAGAATCTGCAGCAGCACCTCGACCGCATCCCACACATCGACGTAGCTCGTGTACAGCGGCGTGAAGCCGAAACGCATGATTTCCGGTTCGCGATAATCGCCGATCACGCCGCGCGCAATCAAGGCTTGCATCACTGCATAACCGTGCGGGTGGGTGAAGCTGACCTGGCTGCCGCGCCGTGCGTGCTCGCGCGGCGTCACCAGTCCGAGCGGATGATGGCCGCAGCGCCGTTCGACCAGCGCGATGAACAGATCGGTCAGCGCCAGCGACTTGGCGCGCACCTGATCCATCGTGGTCTGTGCGAATACGTCGAGGCCGCACTCGACCAGCGCCAGCGAGACGATCGGCTGGGTGCCGCACAAGGCGCGCCGGGCGCCGGCGGTCGGCTGGAACTCGGAATGCATCGCAAACGGCGCCGCATGACCCCACCAGCCCGACAGCGGGTGGCGGAACTTCGCCTGATGGCGCTTGGCGATCCAGATGAAGGCCGGCGCACCGGGGCCGCCGTTCAGGTATTTGTAGGTGCATCCGACCGCCAGATCGGCCTGTGCACGATTCAGGTCAACCGGCACCGCACCGGCCGAATGCGCCAGATCCCAGACCGCCAGCGCCCCTTGTGCATGGATGTGCGCGGTCAGCGCCGCCATGTCGAGCTGGTAACCGGTGCGGTAATTGACGTGGGTCAGCATCACGACCGCGGTCTGCGCATCGATCGCCGCCGGCAGTTGCTCGGGGCGGTCGACCAGCTTGACCGTGTAACCGCGATCGAGCCATGTGGTCAGGCCCTGCGCCATATAGATGTCGGTCGGGAAGTTGCTGCGCTCGGTGACGATCACGCGCCGTGCGCTGGTCGCGGGATTGGCGGCCTGCATTTGCAGCGCCGCCGCCAGCGCCTTGAACAGGTTGATCGAGGTCGAGTCGGTCACCACCACTTCGTCGGCTTCGGCGCCGATCAGCGCTGCCAGCCGGTTGCCCAGGCGTGACGGCAGATCAAACCAGCCGGCCGTGTTCCAGCTGCGGATCAGGTCGCTGCCCCATTCCTGCGCGATCACCTGTTGCGCGCGCGTCAGTGCCGCTTTCGGCCGCGCGCCGAGCGAATTGCCGTCCAGGTAAATCACGCCGTCGGGCAGGTCGAATTGATCGCGCAGGGCGGCCAGCGGGTCGCTCGCATCCAGTGCGAGACAGTTGTTGCGGTCAGTCATCGGGAATCCTTTATCAGAGGTTGCGAAATCAGAGCTTGCGTAATCAGAGCTCGCATAATCGGAGCTTGCGTAATCGGAGCTTGTGTAATCGGAGCTTGTGTAATCGGAGCTTGTGTCATCAGAGCGTGCGTAAAATCGCGCGCACCGGGCTGGCATCCATGTCCTTCAATTTCAAAGGCAGCGCGATCAATTCATAATCGCCTTCGGGCACCGCGTCGAGCACGATGCCTTCCAGAATCGCCATCTGGTTGACGCGCACCGCATGATGCGCGTCCAGCGTTTTCGATTCCTGCGGATCGAGCGACGGCGTATCGATGCCGATCAGCCGCACGCCGTGTTGTGCCAGCAGCGCGATGGTGGCCGGCGCGACAGCGGTAAAGGCAGCATCCCATGCCTGTTGCGGCGCGGTCCGGTAAGTGCGCAGCAGCACGCGCGGCGGCAGCGGCTGTGACAGGTCGGTCAATCCATGCGCGATGTGCTGTGGCTCGATCAGGCCGACGCTGTTGTCGGCGGCCATGCAATGGATCACGCGGCAAGGTCCGATATACGGATCGAGTGCGACCGCATCGATGCCGACCCCCTGGGGATCGTAATGCGATGGCGCGTCGCAGTGCGCGCCCAGATGCGTGGTCATCGTCATCTTGCTGACGTGCACCGGACAGCCGTCGGCGATTTCCCAGGTGGTGCTGGCGCTATACGGGGTATCGCCGGGCCAGACTGGGATGGCGGACGAAATCAAGGGGCTGATATCCCAGATGGTCGACGGTGCGGGCATGGTGAGGGTGTCGTTGAGTGGAAACTGGAGTAAATTTTATGCCATAAATCCTGAATTTTTCTTGCAAAGTTGGCGAGTAATCACCGGTAGAATAGAATTTAATTGAGTTTATCGATGATATTTTGAAGGAATCTGCGATATGAAGATCGACGCGATTGACCTGAAGATTTTGACGGTGCTGCAACAGGATGGCCGGGTCAGCAACCAGGACCTGGCGGAACAGGTTTTCTTGTCGCCATCGGCCTGTTTGCGGCGGGTACGGGCGCTGGAGGAGAGCGGCATGATCGCCCGCTACATTGCCTTGCTCGATGCCACCGCGTTCGGGCTGGAAGTCGATTCGTTTGTACAGGTGACGATGCGGCGCGATGTCGAGCACTGGCATGAAAACTTCACGGCGGCGCTGCAAAGCTGGCCGGAAGTGGTCGGCTCCTACATCATCACCGGCGAGGCGAATTATTTGCTAAGAGTGCGGGCCCGCAACCTCAAGCATTATTCGAGCTTCGTACTGGAGAAGTTATACAAGACGCCGGGCGTGCTCGATATTCGTTCCAACATCGTGCTGCAGACGCTGAAGGACACCCAGATGCTGGCGCCGGAGTTGTTGATGGGCGAGGCTGGCGTTAACGGATGATCGGATGATCGGACGTGCCGCGGACTGCCGCACTCGATGCGGCCTGCGGCTGAGGGGAAATTTCACGCAGTTACAGGAACGACTGGCGCCAAGCTTGGTCGGCTAGCCATTTCCCTTCAATAAAACCACCACCGCACCGGCGCCGCCGTCCGCCGCCTTGGCCTGACAGAAGGCCAGCACCTCATCCTTTTGCACCAGCCATTTGTGCACCATGTTTTTGAGCACCGGCTCCTTGTTGACCGAGCCGAGCCCTTTGCCGTGCACGATGCGCACACAGCGCAGTCCGCGCCGGCAACTCTTGCGCAAGAATTCTGCGACCGCCTCGCGCGCCGCGTCGCGTCGCAAGCCGTGCAGGTCGAGTTGATCCTGAATCACCCAATGCCCCTTGCGCAGCTTGCGCACCACGTCCGGTCCGATATTGCTGCGCGCAAAGCTGAGCGCGGCGTCGGTCTCGAGCAAGGTCTCGACGTCGAATTCATCGGACAGCGATTCTTGCAATGCAGCCTGCTCGTCGGCCAGATGCTGGCGCGCGACCGGCTCGGGGCGCGGCGTGCTGCTCGCATGCTTGTTGTGCTGTGGCAATGGCGCGACCTGGCCGATGCTGAGGCGGAACAGATCGGCCTCGCGTTTGGTTTGTTGCTCTTGCCGCTGGCGCTCGGCTTCGGCGACCTTGCGCGCGTCTTCTTGCACCTTCAGGGTCTTGCTGAGCGCCTTGAGGTCGGCGAAGTTTTTGAGCGAGGCGGACATGATGGACTGCCGTAGAACTAATAAGGGGGACGTCTTGGTAGGATGGGTGCAACCCATCATTCGCGGAAACTCGATGAGTTACCAGATGGGTTGCACCCATCCTACATCGCTCCGCAATCCAATCTTGCCGATATTGCGGAGCGTGCCGATACAACTATCCTTCGATGCTTTCCAGGAAACGCTGCGCATCGAGTGCGGCCATGCAGCCGGTGCCGGCGCTGGTGACTGCCTGACGATAGATATGGTCCTGTACGTCGCCGGCGGCAAACACGCCCGGCAGGCTGGTCGCGGTGGCCATGCCTTCCAGGCCGGTATTGGTGCGGATATAACCGTTTTTCATTTCCAGCTGGCCTTCGAAGATGCCGGTATTCGGTTTGTGGCCAATCGCGATGAAGACGCCGTGCAGCTTGAGCGGTGTGATCTTGCCGTCGACCGTCGACTTGATGTTGGCGCCGGTCACACCGGATGCGTCGCCGGTGATCTCGTCGAGCGTGTGGTTGTATTTGATCTCGATCTTGCCTTCTGCCACTTTCGCATTCAGACGGTCGACCAGGATCGCCTCGGCGCGGAACTTGTCGCGGCGGTGGATCAGCGTGACCTTGGTGGCGATATTGGCCAGGTACAGCGCCTCTTCGACTGCGGTATTGCCGCCGCCGACCACGGCCACTTCCTGGCCGCGATAAAAGAACCCGTCGCAGGTGGCGCAGGCCGACACGCCTTTGCCCATATACTCTTCTTCCGACGGGATTTCGAGGTACTGGGCCGAAGCGCCGGTCGCGATGATCAGCGCGTCGCAGGTATATTCAGCGCTGTCGCCGATCAGTCGGATCGGCTTCTCGGTCAGCTTGGCGGTATGGATATGATCGAAAATGATTTCGGTATTGAAACGCTCCGCGTGTTGCAGGAAGCGCTGCATCAGCTCCGGACCTTGCACACCCATCGCGTCGGCCGGCCAGTTGTCGACGTCGGTGGTGGTCATCAGCTGACCGCCTTGCTCAACGCCGGTGATCAGCACCGGCTTCAGGTTGGCACGGGCAGCATAGACGGCGGCCGAGTAGCCGGCCGGGCCGGAGCCGAGGATCATGACGCGAGCGTGTTTGGGTGTGGTCATAAAAAGTTGCCTGAAATAATGAAGTTGATGTTGGGGCGGCCAATTGTTGCGCAGTCAAAGTTGCGCAGTCAATTGTTGTTATCTGTCGATTAACATCGGCTAATACTGATAATTACATGATGGCGCAAGGCAAAAATTCAAGCGCGCCCGAATTATTCGTGGGAATCCGGAAAACTGGTTAAGATTATAGACGAAGCGGCCGAAGCTTCACATCGGCCCCATGCGCCTGCCTGCAGCGTGCCTGCATCGCAGGGAGCATTCCAGATGATGTCGCAATCCGTATTATTAATTACTAGGAGTCTGTCCGACTTACGGCTCGGCGCCCCCGGGAATCGGCTGCCAAAACTCTCTGAACGGTACAGTGTCACCGGTTTCTTGGTCAATAGCTCGCTATTGACGCTGCAAACCCGGCAAAATCTGTCCTCGTTCAGCGTGTTTTCGCTTCGATTCCGTAAGGCGGACAGACTCCTAGCAACACAACGGCGCATTGCGCCAGGACTTATGATCAAACCTAGCCCAGCCTCTGCACAGACCCCGCCATCGTCGCCAGCCCAGACCCAAGCCTATCGCCGCAAATCCCAGGTGGCCGAGCGCGCACCGCTGCCGAATCGGCTGTTGCGCTTGTTGTCTGAAGCGCGCTGGTTCGTGCTGACCGCGCTGGCGCTGTACCTGATCCTGATCCTGCTCAGTTATACCAAGGCCGATCCCGGCTGGTCGCATGCCAATGTCGTGCCCAAGCTGGGTAACTGGGGCGGCCGCGTCGGCGCCTGGCTGTCGGACTTGCTGCTGTTCATCTTCGGTTTTTCGGCATGGTGGTGGTGCGTCCTGTTGCTGCGCTCGGTCTGGACCAGTTATCGGGCGCTGTCGCAAAGATTCCTGCTGCAAACGGAGTCCGAACCTGAGCATCATCACGAAGGCCTGATCCGCGGCGTTGGTTTTGCGCTGTTGTTCGCCGGCAGCATGGGCCTGGAATTTGTACGGTTGTATTCCTTGAAGGTGCAACTGCCGCGCGCCCCGGGCGGCGTGCTGGGCGAACTGATCGGCGGCGCGGCGAATAACGCGCTCGGCTTCACCGGCGGGACCTTGTTGCTGTTGTTGCTGTTCGGACTCGGGTTCAGCCTGTATTTCCATGTGTCATGGCTGTCCGTGGCGGAGCGTATTGGCGGCGGTATAGAGCGGGCGATCGCGGCGGCGCGCAATTTTTACGCGGCGCGCCAGGATCGCAAGGTCGGCCATGTCGCGGCGGTGCAGCGCGAAGTCGTGCTGGTGCAGGAGCGCAGCAAGATCGTCGAAGCGCCGCCAGTTCGCATCGAGCCGCAGATCATCGCCGTGCCCAAATCTGAACGGATCGAGAAGGAGCGGCAGGTCGCGCTGTTTACCGACTTGCCCGACACCAACCTGCCGCCGCTGTCGTTGCTGGACGACGCACCGCCGGCGCAGGAAACGGTCAGTCCCGAGACACTCGAATACACCAGCCGCCTGATCGAGAAAAAACTGTCCGACTTCGGTGTCGTCGCCAAGGTCGTCGCCGCCTATCCGGGGCCGGTCATTACCCGCTACGAGATCGAACCGGCGACCGGCGTCAAGGGCAGCCAGATCGTCAACCTGGCGCGCGACTTGGCGCGCTCGCTGTCGCTGACCTCGATCCGCGTGGTGGAAGTGATCCCCGGCAAGAATTACATGGGCCTCGAGCTGCCTAATCCGAAGCGCCAGATCGTGCGCCTGACCGAGATCCTCGGCTCCAAGGTGTACCACGACAGCAGCTCCAGCCTGACGATTGCATTGGGCAAGGACATCGGAGGCAATCCGGTGGTGGCCGATCTGGCAAAGATGCCGCATTTGCTGGTGGCCGGTACCACCGGCTCGGGTAAATCGGTCGGCATCAACGCCACCATCCTGTCGCTGTTGTACAAGTCCGACCCGAACGACGTGCGCCTGATCCTGATCGACCCGAAGATGCTGGAGTTGTCGATCTACGAAGGCATCCCGCACCTGCTGGCGCCGGTAGTGACCGACATGCGCCAGGCCGGCCATGCGCTGAACTGGGCGGTCAACGAGATGGAGCGCCGCTACAAGCTGATGTCCAAGCTCGGCGTGCGTAATCTGGCCGGCTACAATACCAAGATCGCCGAGGCCGCCAAGCGCGAGGAGCATATCCCGAATCCATTCAGCCTGACGCCAGATTCTCCCGAGCCGCTCGAGAAACTGCCGACCATCGTCATCATCATCGACGAGCTGGCCGACCTGATGATGGTGGTCGGCAAGAAGGTCGAAGAGCTGATCGCCCGCATTGCGCAAAAAGCGCGCGCCGCCGGCCTGCATCTGATTCTGGCGACGCAGCGCCCGTCGGTCGACGTCATCACCGGTCTGATCAAGGCCAACATCCCGACCCGGATCGCGTTCCAGGTATCGAGCAAGATCGACTCGCGCACGATCCTCGACCAGATGGGTGCGGAAGCCCTGCTCGGCATGGGTGACATGCTGTACATGCCGCCCGGCACCGGCCTGCCGTCGCGCGTACACGGCGCCTTTGTCTCGGACGAGGAGGTGCATCGCGTGGTGGATCATTTGAGGGCACAAGGAGAGCCGAATTACATCGACGGCATACTCGAAGGCGGCGTGCTGGAAGACGGTGCCGACGGCATGCCGGCCGCCGAAGGGTCAGCCGGCGGCGAGGCTGACGCGTTATACGACCAGGCGGTGGGAATTGTGTTGAAGAATCGCCGGGCCTCGATCTCGCTGGTGCAGCGCCACCTGCGCATCGGCTACAACCGCGCGGCGCGCCTGCTGGAGCAAATGGAACAGAGTGGCGTGGTATCGACCATGCAATCGAACGGCAACCGCGAGATTCTGGTGCCGGCGAATGCGAATAATGCCGAATGAAAAATCGAGCCGTAGGATGGGTGCAACCCATCATTGCGGACGTTGGTGATGGGTTGCACCCATCCTACATAGAGATTGGAAAACGAATGCCAAAAAATGACCGTCATCACCATGCTGAGATAGTAAGCGGTACCACGCAAACCGGTGACTCATCATTGAAACCCATCGGTACTCAATCCCGTCGTTCCAGCCCTTCGTCAAGCTCAGGGCAAGCCGGCCTGCGGCCACGCTGGAACCCAGTGTCGTTCGGCAAACTCTTATTAGCCGCCGCCATCGCGCTACCTGCCGTCGCCAGCGCGTCAGCCCTAGACCAATTCAAGACCTTCGTCGCCACCACTAAGTCCGCCAAGGGCGAATTCACCCAGCGCCAGGTCAAGATGATGGACGGCAGCGCCAAGATTTCAAAATCAGCGAGCGGCACCTTCCTGTTCGCGCGTCCCGGCAAATTCATCTGGACCTACCAGAAGCCTTACGAGCAATTGCTGCAGGCCGACGGCGATCAGCTCTACATCTACGACAAGGACCTGAATCAGGTCACCACCAGGAAACTCGGCAACGCGCTCGGCTCGTCACCGGCCGCGATCCTGTTCGGCAGCAACGACCTGGAAAAGAATTTCACGCTGAAGGAGGGCGCGGTCAAGGATGGCCTCGAATGGATGGAAGCCACCCCCAAATCCAAGGATTCCAACTTCGAACAGATCGGCATCGGCCTGCGCAACGGCGTACCGCAAGCGATGGAGCTGCGCGACTCGTTCGGCCAGGTGTCGGTCCTCACCTTCAGTAAGTTTGAAAAAAATCCGACGGTCAGCGCCGACCAGTTCAAGTTCGTGGTGCCGAAGGGCGCCGATGTTTTCCGGCAATGACGCGGTGGGCACATCGCAGCCCGATTACGGTCAAACTTCGCAACGGTTGAGTATGCCGCGGCCGGTTCCCTCCCCCTTGCAGGGAGTTAGGGGCGGAGCAGGGAATTCAGGAGGCATGCCTCCTGCCTGCGTAGCGGTATCCGCGTGCAAGCGGATACTCCTGGAAGGAGGGGGTAGTGCGTTCGATAACAAGGTAGCCATTCAACAGCCTTTCATCTGCCCCCAATACCTGAAAATACCGTCATCCCAGCGAACGCTGGGATCCGGCGGCGTACATTGTGCACCGAGGAGACTTTTGTCGCGTGGAATAAATGACCAATGGATGCGACGAAAGACACTGGGTCCCAGCGTTCGCTGGGACGACGCTAAATGGCGTGTATGTAGTCTTGTGAGGTGAATTTTCCGGGAGTATGTCTAAAAATGTCCTTATACCCTAAGGAATCATTGGCCCTTAAAAAATACGCCTGCCAGTATATCCTGGCATGATTTCATGAAAAATCGGTCACAATATCGCCGAAAATCCGAGAAATCGGATCAACCAATTCAACGCATTCTTTAACGGCAGCCAGAAGGCCGCCGCCATCTCGCCCACACAATGACCTCCACCCCCCTAGCCGAACGCCTGCGCCCGCAAACCTTTGACGATGTGATCGGCCAGCAGCATCTGCTCGGCCCCGGCAAACCGCTGCGCGTCGCGTTCGAGTCTGGCCAGCCGCATTCGATGATTCTGTGGGGCCCGCCCGGCGTCGGCAAGACCACGCTGGCGCGCCTGATGGCCGACAGTTTCAACGCCGAATTCATTGCGCTCTCGGCCGTGCTGTCCGGCGTCAAGGACATCCGCGAGGCGGTCGAACGGGCGCAAGTGATCCGCGCCAATTCGGGCCGCCGCACCATCCTGTTCGTCGATGAAGTGCACCGTTTCAACAAGAGCCAGCAGGACGCGTTTCTGCCGCATGTCGAGAGCGGCCTGTTCACCTTCATCGGCGCCACCACCGAGAACCCGTCGTTCGAAGTCAATGGCGCGCTGCTGTCGCGCGCGGCGGTGTATGTACTGAAATCGCTGACCGAGGACGATCTCGGGCAATTGTTGGAGCGCGCCTGCACCACTGCACTGGACGGCCTGCGCTTTACGCTCGAGGCACAGGCCACCGTGATCGCCAGCGCGGACGGCGACGGCCGCAAGCTGCTCAATAATCTGGAAATCGTCGCCCGCGCCGCTGCCGCCAAAGCGCAGACTGAAGTCGATGCTGCGCTGCTGACCGAATGCCTGGGCGACGCGCTGCGTCGCTTCGACAAGGGCGGCGACACCTTCTACGACCAGATCTCGGCGCTGCACAAGTCGGTGCGCGGCTCCAACCCCGATGCCGCGCTGTACTGGCTGGTGCGCATGCTGGACGGCGGCGCCGACCCGCGCTATCTGGCGCGCCGCATCATCCGCATGGCCAGCGAAGACATCGGCCTGGCCGACCCGCGCGCGCTGCGCCTTGCGCTCGACGCGACCGAAGTCTACGAACGTCTCGGCTCGCCGGAAGGCGAACTGGCGCTGGCCGAAGCGGTCGTCTACCTGGCCTGCGCCGCCAAATCGAACGCCGTCTACAACGCCTACAACGCCGTGCGCGCCTTCGTCGCCAAGGACAAATCGCGCCCGGTGCCGGAGCATCTGCGCAACGCGCCGACCAAGCTGATGAAGGAGCTCGGCTACGGCAAGCTGTACCGCTACGCGCACGACGAACCGGAAGCCTACGCGGCCGGCGAAACCTATTTGCCGGACGGACTGCCGGATCAGCATTGGTACCAACCGGTGCCACGCGGGCTGGAGATCAGGATTGCGGAGAAGCTGGCGCATTTGCGGGCGCTGGATGAGGACGCGTTGAAATGAATTTTCCAGATTGAGACGATTGAAGACAGACACGTAGGATGGGTGCAACCCATCATCCACCGTCATCAAACAAAATATGACCTCATATCGGCGCAATCTCGTCCCCGGCGGCAGTTATTTCTTCACACTTGCCATCGCCGACCGACAGAGCGATCTGTTGGTAAGACACGCCGACACCTTGAAACAGGCCATTCACGTCGAAAAGCAACAACATCCGTTTTCGGTGCTCGCCCTGGTCATTCTGCCCGATCATCTGCACGCGATCTGGCGTTTGCCGGAGGGCGATTGCGACTACTCGAACCGCTGGCGCAGAATCAAAAGCGCGTTTTCGCGGGCCTTGCCGAAAGACGAAGATCTATCGCAAAGCCGAGCACAAAAAGGCGAACGCGGCATCTGGCAACGCCGCTTCTGGGAGCACACCCTGCGCGACGAGCACGATATGCAAGTGCATTGCGACTACATTCACTTCAATCCGGTCAAACATGGTCATGCGGGCAGGGTAGTCGATTGGCCGCATTCCACATTTCATGCGTATGTAGAGCGCGGAGTCTATCTGCCCGATTGGGGCGGAACGGATGCAAGTATCGACGGAGATGATTGATCGTAGGATGGGTGCAACCCATCTTTAATCGGGAAAGGCGATGGGTTTCACCCATCCTACCGCATTGACGGATATACCGTTTTGAGCTTTATATCGGATAAATATTCGGTATAAGCGCAGGAACCCACCGGGCTCACAGATGAGGGTGCATTCATTATGTGAGTGGCGGCGCACAGCATGACCGATCACATGCAATAACCGGGCGTACTTATTGCCGCGCGTCCGCCCTTGATACAATACGCGACCAGATAACCCCATCTCCAACATATAACCCCATGATCGACATCCAACTCCTCCGCAAAGACATCGACAGCGTCGCCGCCCGCCTCGCGACGCGCCAGTTCCAGCTCGATGTGGCGACCTTCAACGCGCTCGAAGCCGAACGCAAGCAGATCCAGACCCGTACCGAAGAGCTGCAGGGCAAGCGCAATGCGTTGTCCAAGCAGATCGGCATGCTCAAGGGCAAGGGCGAGGACACCAGCGCGGTGATGGTCGAGGTGGCTGGGCTGGGCGACGAGTTGAAGGCGGACGAGCACGCATTGGCCGCGCTGCAGACAAGGATCAGCGACTTCATGCTTGCGATTCCGAATCTGCCGCATGAATCGGCGCCGGTCGGCGTGAATGAAGCGGCCAATGTCGAGGTGCGCACGGTCGGCACGCCGCGCAGCTTCGATTTCGCGGTCAAGGACCACGTCGATGTTGGCGCCGCGCTCGGGCTCGATTTCGACATGGCGGCCAAGCTGACCGGATCGCGCTTCTCGCTGATGAAAGGCGGCATCGCGCGCCTGCATCGTGCATTGGCGCAGTTCATGCTGGACACGCACACCGACGAGCATGCTTATACCGAGTGCTATACGCCGTACATGGTCAATGCCGACTCGATGCGCGGCACCGGCCAGTTGCCGAAGTTCGAGGCCGATCTGTTCTCGGTGAGAAAAGGCGGCACCGAAGGCGAGGGCGAGACCTTTTATCTGATCCCGACGTCGGAAGTAACGCTGACCAATACCGTGCGCGATCAGATCGTCGCGCTCGACGCGCTGCCGATCAAGCTGACCGCGCACACGCCGTGCTTCCGTTCGGAAGCCGGCAGCTATGGCCGCGACACGCGCGGCATGATTCGCCAGCACCAGTTCGACAAGGTGGAAATGGTGCAGATCGTTCATCCTGAACAGTCGTACGCAGCGCTGGAGCAGATGGTCGGCCATGCCGAGGTGATCCTGCAAAAACTCGGCCTGCCGTATCGCGTGCTGAGCTTGTGTACCGGCGACATGGGTTTTGGCGCGGCCAAGACCTACGATCTGGAAGTGTGGCTGCCGGCGCAGAATACCTATCGCGAAATCTCGTCGATCTCGAACATGGAGGCGTTCCAGGCGCGCCGCATGCAGGCCCGTTTCCGCAATGCGCAAGGCAAGCCGGAACTGCTGCACACGCTCAATGGCTCGGGCCTGGCGGTGGGGCGCACGCTGGTCGCGGTGTTGGAAAATTACCAGCAGGCCGATGGCAGCGTCGAGATTCCGGCGGTGCTGCAGCCATATATGGGTGGGCTGGCGCGCCTGGTGGCCTAATGCCGTGACGCGGGAAACAAATAGAGGTTCCACATCGGAATTTACTCTGCTATAATTTCACGCTTTGCGGCAGAACCATGCCGCAAGTCGACCGAATCAGGAGAGGTGGCAGAGTGGTCGAATGTACCTGACTCGAAATCAGGCGTACTCATACGGGTACCGTGGGTTCGAATCCCACCCTCTCCGCCAGTAAGTTCGGCCTTGGCCGATATGAAAAAGCCCCGCAACGCGAGTTGCGGGGCTTTTTTGTTGGTCGCGTATTTGCCGTTTGTATTGGTTGCCGGCGATAATCCAGCTCCGGTTCAAGTAAACCTTTCCCTGTTCGCCAAGCAGCCATGCACACGACCATGCCACTCCCGCAGATCGCCTCTATAGCCAATCCCGATTTGGCCGCCAAGCTGTACGCCGCGATCAACAACAAGACCAAGCCGCTGGGCAGTCTCGGCGAACTGGAGTCGCTGGCCGCAAGACTCGGTCTGATTCAGCAGACCGTGCAGCCGCAATTGCACGCGCCGGCGCTGATCGTGTTCGCTGGCGACCATGGCATCGTCGCCGAAAACGTGTCGGCCTATCCGCAGAGCGTGACCTGGCAGATGGTCGAGAATTTTCTGGCGCAGGGCGCGGCGATCAATGTGTTTGCGCGCCAGAACGGCATGGCGCTGCAGATCGTCGATGCCGGCGTCAATCACGATTTTGGCGTGCGCGACGGTCTGATCGACTGCAAGATCGGCCCCGGCACGCACAATTTTGCGCAGCAGCCGGCGATGAGTGCGGAGCAATGCGGGACTGCGCTGGAGCACGGCATCGCCTTGGCGCGCGCGACGGCTGGCAACGTGCTCGGCTTCGGTGAAATGGGCATCGGCAATACGACATCCGCCGCCGCCATCATGCACCAGCTGACCGGCATTCCGGTAGCGAGCTGCGTCGGCGCCGGCACCGGACTGGACGCGGCCGGCGTAATGCACAAGCAGGCGGTGATCGAGCGCGCGGTCGCGCACCACGCCAATGCAGCGTCGCCGCTGGATGTGCTGGCCACCTTCGGCGGCTACGAGATCGCGATGATGGTCGGCGCGATGCTGGCCGCGGCCGAGCGCCGCATGGTGTTGCTGATCGACGGTTTTATCGTCACCAGCGCGCTGCTGGTGGCGGCGCGCCTGCAACCGGCGATCCTCGATTACTGCGTGTTTTCGCACTGCTCGAACGAGCAAGGGCACCGCCAGATGCTGGCCGCGCTCGATGCCAAGCCTTTGCTGCAACTGGGCTTGCGGCTGGGCGAGGGCACCGGCTGCGCGCTGGCGCTGCCGCTATTG
The DNA here is from genome assembly GCF_042646465.1 of Pseudundibacterium arcticum. NCBI lineage: Bacteria > Pseudomonadati > Pseudomonadota > Betaproteobacteria > Burkholderiales > Oxalobacteraceae > Pseudundibacterium > Pseudundibacterium arcticum. The sequence goes on along the minus strand of NZ_JBHRTP010000054.1, from coordinate 211,726 downwards.
CATGCTGCAGTCAACTTCCTGAGCCAGATGGCGACTTTCGAGTCGGCACAGGTCAGCGAAAAGAACTGACCCAACGCGAATCGTCGCCATGAACCCAGCGCCAGTCGGTCTGATAACAAGCGGCCTGCATCAGCTGCGGCTGTTTTTCATCGCGCTGCAATTTTTTACACGCCTGCCGATCCCGCGCTGGGTCGGTTTCGATGCCGGCTGGCTGCAGCATGCGGCGCGCTATTTTCCGGCGGTCGGACTGGTGGTCGGCACAATCACCGCGGCCGTGTACACGCTGGCGCTGCAATTCTGGCCGCCCGCGGTGGCCGTGCTGTTGTCCACGATTGCCAGCATCTACCTGACCGGCGCATTTCACGAAGACGGTTTTGCCGATGTCTGCGACGGCTTCGGCGGCGGCATGACGCCGGCGCGGGTGTTGGAAATCATGCAGGATTCGCGGGTCGGCGCCTATGGCGCGATCGGCATTGCGCTGCTGCTGGGGCTGAAGTGCGTGACGCTAACCGCGATTCCATCGACGCGGGTGGCTGCGCTGCTGCTGGCGGCGCATCCGTTATCGCGTCTGTTGGCAGTTGGCCTGGTCTGGCGGCTGGACTATGTCAAGGCCGACGGCAAGGCCAAACCGCTGGCGCAGCACATGACTGGTGTTGAATTCAGCATCGCGCTATTTTCCGCTGTTGTTGTCATGGCCGCACTGATGCTGTGCGGCGCGATCGATTGGCGAATGTTGGCATCGGGCAGCGCGTTGGCCGTGCTGGCGGCGCTATGGCTGGCGCGCGTTTTCGTACGCTGCATCGGCGGCTATACCGGCGACTGCCTGGGCGCCGTGCAGCAGTTCTCGGAGCTGGCGTTCTATCTGGGTGCGCTGGCCGCCATCGGTCATCTGACGCGCTGATCCGGTTGCGACCATGCGTCTGTTCCTGATCCGCCATCCACGCCCGGACATCGCGAACGGAATCTGTTACGGTCGCAGCGATGTCGCCGTTGCGACCGCAGAACTCGCGCGCACCGCGCACGAGCTCGCGGCCCGCCTGCCTGCCGACCTGCCATTGCTTTCCAGTCCCCTGAGGCGTTGCGCCATGCTGGCCGAGCGCCTGGCCACATCGCTGCAGGTGGCGGTCAGGTACGATGCGCGGCTGGCGGAGATGGATTTCGGTCATTGGGAAATGCGCGCGTGGCAGCACATTGCACGCGCCGAGATCGATGCCTGGGCCAGCGATTTGACCGACTACCAGCCGGGCGGCGGCGAGAGCGTGCTGCAGGTCGCATCGCGGGTCGCCTCGTTTCTGGACGAGTTGTCGCAGGCGGCGCCGGATGGCGCGATCGTGGTATGCCACGCTGGCACGATACGCTTGTTGCTTGCGCTGATCGCAGTGCGCAGTTCGACCAGCCAGTCGGACCAGAGCATTGCCGTCAACGCGCTCAAAGCCGCCGCGCTCGCTGCCGCCCGCACGCCGCACCAGATCGCGTATGGCGAGATCCTGACGCTGGAGTGGTGACGCGGTGAGCAGTCAGGGCAATCGCACGAAGAATCGCATGAACATTGGTGCTGCCGGGTTGCGTTCCCTCCCCTCCTTCGACAAGCTCAGGACATGCTTGCAGGGGGAGGGTTAGGGGCGGAGCAGGGAATTCAGGAGGCATGCCTCCTGCCTGCATAGCGGTATCCGCCTGCAAGCGGATATGCGCACTGCAAGTGGGGGTAGTGCGGTCGATGAATGATGCATGTTGCCGATCGACCATCCTACCCCCATCCCAACCTTCCCCCTGCAAGGGGGAAGGGGCGAGAAGCCTCCGCCTGCAACGATCTTCATGTAATCGCTCTGCGTGAGCAGATTGCCCGGCTTGCCGCCAACGGCCTTACCTCGTAGAATAGACAGGTTTTGGTGCTCACGGACATGTCCATGTCTGTAGTTAAACGGGAAACACGCGGTCGATCGATGCAAGCTTCGACCACTCATCGTGTGCTGCCCCCGCAACGGTAAGCAAGCGTCGCTTCGGCGACGGACCGGTTTCAACACCACTGTGCTTTGCATGGGAAGGTGAGACGGTTTCGCTTGTTAGCCCGGATACCGGCCAGAATAGGTGGAGGTGCCGCCGTGCCATCCGTGCAAATGTCGAATCGCGTCCGCGTGGTCGTTTGCCTGGCTAGTCATGGTGCTGGTGCTTCTGTTCAACCCGGCCTGCGGGGAAGCGGACCGGTTGCTTATTCTTTGAAAATCCATCATGACTTCAGTTGTTTCCCGGCACGCCATACAGGCGCTCAAGCCGCTGGCAATCTCGTTTGCCGTCGCCGCCGCATTTTCCGTTACTGCTTCCGCACAAACCACCACCTCCACTCAGGATCAGGTCGCACGGGTCCTCGTCACCGCCAGTCGCACACCAGTCGCGGCCAAGGACGTATTGGCCGATAACGTCGTGATCGGCCCGGAAGAGATCGCGCAGTCCGGCTTCACTTCCATCGTCGACCTGTTGCAGCAAAAACGCGGCATCGAAATCTCCCGCACTGGCGGGCCAGGCAACGTCTCATCGGTATTCGTGCGCGGCGCAGCGAATGCGCAAAGCATCGTGCTGGTCGACGGCGTGCGAGTCGGCTCGTCCACCACCGGTGCGGCTACCTGGGAAGCGATTCCGCTGTCGCAGATCGACCACGTCGAGATCGTCTACGGTCCGCTGAGCAGCCTGTACGGTTCCAGCGCGATGGGCGGCGTGATCCAGATTTTCACCAAGAAAGGCGCGACCGGCTTCCATCCGAGCGTGAGCGCCGGCGTCGGCAGCTACGGCACGCGCAATGTTGAAGCCGGCGTGTCCGGTGGCAGCGCGATCGATGGCGAGCGCAATTTCCACTATGCGATCAGCGCCGCGCATGAGCAGGCCGACGGCTTCTCCGCAACCAAGCCGGCCGCCGGCACGTTCAGCTTTAACCCGGACAAGGACGGTTACGACAAGGATAGCGTCAGTGGACAGTTCAGCGTGGACCTGGCGAAGGGGCATGAGATCGGCCTGACCTTGCTGCAGAGCCGTTTGAATGCACAATTCGATGCCGGACTCGGGTTCGACGACCGCAATGTGGAAAAGATCGAAAACTACTCGCTGTACTCCAACAATCAGCTGCTGCCTAACTGGCATAGCAAATTGCAATTGGCCTACGGTATCGACCAGACCGACACCGATGCGTCCTTTGGCAAGAGCATGATTCGCACCCGGCAACGCCAGTTCGGCTGGCAAAACGACATCAACCTCGGCAGCGATCTGCTGCAGCTGGTCGCCGAGCGACGCGAAGAAAAAGTCGACACCGATGACGGCTCCGTGGACGGCAAGCGCAATACCAATTCGGTCGCGGCAGCCTACCAGCTCAAACGCGACGCGCATCTGGCCAGCGTCAGCGTGCGCAGCGACAACAGTGCGCAATTCGGCACCCATACCACCGGCAGCCTGGCCTACGGCTACCATATCAGCAGCGCGCTGCGCGTCAACGCCAGCTACGGCACCAGCTTCCGGGCCCCGAGCTTCAACGAGCTGTATTTCCCAGGCTTTGGCGTGACATCGAACAAGCCGGAGCAGGGCAGGAACGCCGAGGCCGGCATTTACTACGAAGCCGGTGCATCGCATCTGAGCGCGGTCTACTATCACAATCAGATCAACGATCTGCTGGTCAATACCGCAACTTGCCCGGTGGAACAGGCGACCCATCCTTTCGGTTGCGCCTTTAACGTCGACAAGGCCTTGCTGGAGGGGATTTCGCTGGGTGCCTCGACCCGCGTCGGCAGTTTCAACCTGCGCGGTGCGCTCGATCTGCAAAATCCGCGCGACACGACCACCGACAAGACCCTGGCGCGCCGGGCCAAGCGTCATGGCAGCGTGGCGCTTGAATACGCCGCCGGCGCGCTCAAGGCCGGGGTCGAGACGGTATTTGCAAGCACGCGCTTTGACGATTTCGCCAACAAGAAGCCGCTCCCGGGTTACGCCTTGCTGAACCTGTATAGCAGTTATGACCTAGCGCAGAACTGGTCGGTGTTCGGGCGCTGGAATAATGCGCTGAACAAGGATTATGAGTTGGCGAAAAACTACGCGACGGCCGGCTCCAACCTGTTCGTCGGTGTGCGTTATGGCTATTGATCGCAGCTAAACTTGCGTGTAGGGCGGCGCCGGTCGGCATCGTATATTTTGTACGATGTGTCAAGTAATAGGGCCGGTGCCCAGGGTAATCGCACGAAGAACCGCATGAACATTGGTGCTGCCGGGTTGCGTTCCCTCCCCCTTGCAGGGGGTTAGGGCTGCGCAGGGAATTCAGGAGGCGTGCCTCCTGCCTGCGGAGCGGTATCCGCATGCAAGCGGATACTCCTGGAAGTGGGGGTAGTGCGGTCGATGAATGATGCATGTTGCCGATCGACCGTCCTACCCCCATCCCAACCTTCCCCCTGCAAGGGTGAAGGGGCGAAAAGCCTCAACCTGCAACGATCTTCATGCAATCGCCCTGGTCGGCGCCGCCGAATTGGATTCAAGAAATACTCCTGAGTTAAGCTGCGCTATTCCGCATGAAAACATTAGGGTTGTTCACTATACTGCTTAGGAGTATTTGTATTTCGGCAAACGCCAAACGATACGATTACCCGAATTGATGCAATCCGAATTGACACAATCCATTTCTAGAAGCCAGACGCTCGCCGAGACCATGGTGCAGACCCGCAATGACATGCCGCAGTCGAGAAGTCGCCAGCGTGCCATCATAATTTTGGGTGCGCTGTGCCTGTTCGCCGTCGCGTCTGTAGTGTTTGCCTGCGCCGTCGGCTCGGTCGCGTTGTCGCTGCCGGAGTTGTTCTCGGCCATGGGCGAGCTGGTGCACGGCAGCGCCACCACCCTGGCCGCCAGCCTGCTGGAGCTGCGGCTGGGACGCGCCTTGTCGGCCTTCGTCACCGGCGCCACGCTGGCCTTGGCCGGCGTAATGATGCAGGCCCTGCTGCGCAATCCGTTGGCCGACCCATACGTGCTGGGCGTCTCCGGCGGTGCCGCAGTCGGCGCGCTGGCCGCGATGCTGCTGATGGCCGCCAGCTGGCTGGTGGACCTGGCCGCATTCGGCGGTGCGATCGCGGTGGCGCTGCTGTTGTATGGCCTGGCACGACGCGACTTGCGCGGTAGCGCCGGCAGTGACGGCAATGCCTCCCTGCTGCTATTGACCGGCGTGATCGTCGCGTCCGGCTGTGGCGCACTGGTGACGCTGATGCTGTCGATCGCGCCAGACAGTCGGCTGCGCGGCATGGTGTTCTGGCTGATCGGCGACCTGTCCGGCACGCAAAATCGCTGGCTGCCGTGGCTGGTACTGGTCGCCGCGTTGCTGTTTGTAACGCGCGTCGCGCGCTCGGTCAACCTGCTGGCGCTGCATGCGGAGGCCGCAGCCACGCTCGGTATTCGCGTCAGCGCGCTGCGTCAGGGCCTGTTTTTCTGCGCTGCCTTGCTGACGGCCAGCGCGGTGAGCAGCGCCGGCAGCATCGGCTTTGTCGGCCTGATCGTGCCGCATGCCTGCCGTTTTGCGCTCGGCCCCGACCATCGCCTGCTGCTGCCGGCGGCCACGCTGATCGGCGCCACTTTTCTGGTGCTGGCCGATACGCTGGCGCGCACCGTGCTGGCGCCGCAGCAATTGCCGGTGGGCGTGATCACGGCATTGATCGGGGTGCCGGTGTTCCTGCTCCAGCTGCATCATATTCATAAAAAATGACGATACTGCGCACCCGGGATTTGCAGTTGCGCGTCGGCGCGCGGCTGTTGCTGACCGGCCTCGAATGGCAGGTCGAGCCCGGTCAATGCTGGTGCGTGATCGGCCGCAACGGCGCCGGCAAGAGCACCTTGCTGCGCACACTGGCTGGCTTGCGCCAGCCCGACGCCGGTGGCATTGAGATCGGCGGCAAGCCATTGCATGACTGGCCGTTGCAAGCGCTGGCGCGCGAACGCGCCTTCCTGGCGCAGGGGCGCAGCGATGCCTTTGGTTACCGCGTGATCGAAACCGTGCTGAGCGCGCGCCATCCATATCACGATGCGCGTTACTGGGAGTCGGATGCCGATCTGCAGGCTGCGTATGCGGCACTGCAGGCGATGGATGTCGCCGATCTGGCTGAGCGCGACGTGCGGACCTTGTCCGGCGGCGAGCGCCAGCGCGTCGCGATTGCCGCCGTGCTGGCGCAGGACACGCCCTTGCTATTGCTCGACGAGCCGGCCAACGCGCTCGATCTGGCGCATCAGGTCAGCGTGATGCAGTTGCTGGCGCGCCTGTGCCGCGAACAAGGCAAGACTGCGGTGATGGTCGGCCACGATCTGAACCTGGCGCATGGTGTCGCCAGTCATGCCTTGCTGCTGATGGGCGATGCTCACTGGCAGGCCGGGCCGGTGGCGGACGTGATGCAGGCGCCGATCCTGAGCCGCTGCCTCGGCCATCCGATCGAAACCGTGCAGCACGGCCAACGCATTATTTTCATACCCGGTGAGGAACAGCAATGAACGACGACATCAAGGGCACGACCAATTCCGACCAGGACATCAACGACCGGCACCGGGTGCGGATGGCGCGCAAGAAGGAGGTGGTCGATGCCAAGATCAAGGACGCGCAGCGCGTCACCGGCGTGATCGTCATCAATACCGGCAACGGCAAGGGCAAGAGCTCCAGCGGTTTCGGCATGGCGATCCGCGCGATGGGGCATGGCATGAAGGTCGGCATCGTGCAATTCATCAAGGGCGCGATGTCGACCGGCGAAGAACAGTTCCTGCGCCGCTTCCCCGATGAAGTCAGCTTCCATGCGATGGGCGAGGGCTACACCTGGGAAACCCAAAACCGCGAGCGCGACATTGAAAAGGCCGAGGCCGCGTGGGCAAAGGGCAGGCAATTCCTGTCCGATCCGACCATCGGGCTGGTGGTGTTTGATGAGCTCAATATCGCCTTGAAGTACCACTATCTCGACGTGCAAAAAGTGATTGCCGATCTGCAGGCCAGGCCGGAAATGCAGCACGTCGTGATCACCGGCCGCGGCGCATTGCCCGATCTGATCGAGATCGCCGATACGGTGACCGAGATGCAGGTAATCAAGCATGCGTTCAAGGATGGCATCGCCGCGCAGGCCGGGGTCGAATGGTGACCGCTGCCGGGGCTGACGATGGGATTCCAACCATGACGCAAACGGTGCAAGCGACGGTGGTACTAGTCTCCGCCGTGGCCTCCGGCCAGGGCAAGACCACGGTCACCGCAGCACTGGCGCGCAAACTCCAGCACCAGGGCAAGCGCGTGCGCGTGTTCAAGACCGGCCCCGATTTCATCGACCCGATGTTGCTGGAACGCGCCAGCGGTGCTCCGGTGCATTCGCTCGACCTGTGGATCGTCGGGCTCGACGCCTGCCGCCAGTTGCTGGCGCAGGCGGCGCTTGAGTCCGATGTGATCCTGATCGAAGGCGTGATGGGCCTGTATGACGGCAATCCGTCGTCGGCCGATCTGGCGCGCGCGTTCGGCGTGCCGGTGCTGGCCGTGATCGATGCGGCGGCGATGGCGCAAACCACCGGCGCGCTGGTGCTGGGATTGCGCGACTACGGTCCGGTCGATCTTGCCGGCGTGATCGCCAACCGCGTCGGCAGCGCTGGCCACGCCGGCATGGTCGCCGATGCGCTGCGCGACGTTCCCTTACTGGGAAGTCTGCAACGGCAGGAAAAATCGCTGCCGGAGCGCCATCTGGGACTGGTGCTGCCGGCTGAGGTCACTGAACTGGAGCAGTTGCTCGATCAGCTGGCCGAGCAGCTGCAACTCGATGAAGCCGCATGGCAGCGTCTGGCGCCGACCACCTTGCCGGCGCCGGTGGTACAGCAGCCGCCGGCTGCGGCACTGGCCGGAAAGACCATCGCGATCGCGCGCGATGCGGCGTTTGCGTTCCTGTATCCGGCCAATCTGGACTGCCTGCGCGAACTGGGCGCGGACCTGTGCTTCTTTTCACCGTTGGCCGATCAGCCGGTGCCGCTTGACGCCGACGCGCTGTATCTGCCGGGCGGTTATCCGGAACTGCACGCCGCCACGCTGGCGCAAGCCGCCAACTGGCAGCAATCGGTGCGTGGTTTTCATGCCGCGAGCAAGGCGATCTTTGCCGAATGCGGCGGCATGATGGTGCTGGCCGAGACCCTGGTCGATCAATCCGGGACCGCGTCGCCGATGGTCGGCTTGCTGCCGGGGCAGGTGCAGATGCAGGCCCGGCTGGCCGGGCTCGGCTCGCAGGGCGTGGCGACCGCACATGGGCAATTGCGCGGCCATACCTTTCATTATTCGCGCTTCGACACCGATGCGACGCCGGTCGCGCACACCATCAAGCATCCATCCGGCGCCGCCGGCGAGGCGGTGTACCGCGTCGGCACGTTGAGCGCATCGTATTTTCATGCGTATTTCCCGTCCTGCCCGACGGCGGTGGCGGCTTTGTTCCTCGGTCTGCCGTGGGAGGCGGCACCATGCGCACCCTGATCCTCGGCGGTTCACGCTCCGGCAAGAGCGCTTACGCCGAACAACTGGCGGCGGCGTCCGGCAAGGAAGTGATTTACATCGCCACCGCGCAGGCGGGCGATGCGGAAATGGCGCAGCGCATCGCGCTGCATCGGCAGCAGCGCCCGGCCCATTGGCATACGGTGGAACAGCCGTTGGCGCTGGGCGACGCGATCGCAGAATGGAGCGCGCCGGCGCGGGTGCTGCTGGTCGACTGCCTGACGCTATGGCTGTCGAATCTGCTGTTTGCCGAAGCGCAGGATTTCCCCGAGATCGGCCGCATTACGCCACCGGCCTGTTTTCAGAAACAGCGCGCACGCTTCTTACAGTCGCTGCAGCAGGTCAGTGGCGATCTGCTGCTGGTATCGAACGAAGTCGGGATGGGCGTGGTGCCACTCGGCGCGGTGTCGCGCTGGTATGCCGATGAAGCGGGGCGGCTGAACCAGGCCGTCGCGGCCACTTGCGAAAATGTGACCTTGATCGCCGCCGGTTTGCCGCTGATGTTAAAGGGTGAACGGTGAAGGGCGAGCGGTGAAGGGAGAGCCGTGCTGAGCGGGCTCGGCTGGCCGATGCTGGCGTTGCTGGCGCTGGCCGGCATCGCGCTCGATGCGCTGCTGGGCGAAGCACGGCGCTGGCATCCGCTGGTCGGTTTCGGTCGCTATGCCGATGCGATCGAACGATCTTTGAATGCCGGTTCGGCCAGATTCTGGCGCGGCGCACTGGCATGGGCGCTGGCGGTAATCCCGTTCACGCTGCTGGCGGTGTGGCTCACACGCATCGGTAGCGCCGGATTGCTGCTGCACGCGATCCTGCTGTATTTCTGCATCGGCCTGCGCAGCCTGCGCGAGCACACGCAGCCGATTGCGCAGGCGCTGGACTGCGGCGATCTGGCGCTGGCGCGCCAGCTGACCGCGCGCATCGTCAGTCGCGATACTGCCACCGCGCAGGAAACCGATCTGGCCAAAGCCGCCGCAGAATCGCTGCTGGAGAACGGCAACGATGCGGTATTTGGCACCTTGTTCTGGTTCGCGATCGGCGGCGGTCCCGGCGCATTGCTGTTCCGTCTGGCCAATACGCTCGACGCGATGTGGGGCTACCGCAATGAGCGTTTTAGCGCATTCGGCTGCGTAGCCGCACGCATCGACGATGTGCTGAACTGGCTGCCGGCGCGCCTGACCGCCTTGTCCTACGTCGCATTGGCGGCGACGCTGGACGACAAACGTCGCGCCTGGCGCTGCTGGCGTACGCAGGCGCCAGCCTGGCCCAGCCCCAACGCCGGTCCCGTGATGGCCAGCGGCGCCGGTGCGCTTGGTCTGGCGCTCGGTGGCGCGGCAGTGTATGACGGCGAGGTCGAATATCGGCCGCCGCTCGGTGCAGGCCGCAACGCGCGCGCAGCCGACATCGATCGTGCCTGGCGGCTGGTCGTGCTGACGGCGTTTTGCTGGACAGGCGTATTTATTCTATTGGGCGCGGCCGGCTATCTAAGTAGAAGATTCTGGTGAAGGCTCGTTGTTACATGCGCACTTTCATATACTTATTTGAGTGGCGATGAAACAATCATTCAGGTAGCGAACAATGTCCATCACAGAAAGCCCAATCCATGCTTGAACACGGTGGCAATTTGCGCGAGGCTGCCGCCCGCTTCGGCCGGCCGCTGGAAGACTGGCTCGACCTGTCGACCGGCATCAATCCGCACGGCTATCCGGTGCCGCAACTGGCGGCGGAGGTCTGGCACCGCTTGCCGGAGACTGATCCGGCGCTGGCACTGGCCGCCGCAGCGTACTACCAAGCACCGTTGATGTTGCCGGTAGCCGGTACCCAGGCGGCGATACAGGCTTTGCCGCGCTTGCGGGCATCGCTGCATCCGGGTTCGCGCGTGGTAGTCGCGGCGCCTTCGTACGCCGAGCATGGCCACCATTGGGCGCAGCATGGGCACCGCATGCGGCAGGTTCCGTATGCCGGGCTGGATGCTGCGATCGGCGAGGCCGACGTGATGGTGGTCTGCAATCCGAACAATCCGACTGGCGCCACGATCGAGGCCGGTCGGTTGCGCACCTGGGCCGAACTGCTGGCGGCGCGCGGCGGTTGGCTGGTGGTGGATGAAGCGTTCGGCGATATGCGGCCGGAACACAGCGTGGCGCGATGGAGCGATAGTGCCGGCTTGATCGTGCTGCGCTCGGTCGGGAAATTTTTCGGGCTGGCGGGATTGCGGCTGGGATTTGTTGCAGCCGCCCCGGCTTTGCTGCAGTCGCTGGCCGACATGCTCGGGCCGTGGGCGGTCAGCGGGCCGGCGCAGCAGATCGGTCGCGCCGCATTGGAGGATCGCGCATGGCAGCACGCGATGCGTGCAACGCTGCGGGCATCGGGGGCGCGCCTGCAGCGCTTGTTGGCGGAGTATGGAATCATTGCTTCCGGTAGCGAGCTGTATCAGTGGTGGCCCGAGCCGCAGGCCGAGGCGTTTTGGGAACACATGGCGCAGCGCGGGATCTGGGTCCGTTTGTTTCGCGAGGCGGCGAACGGGATACGCTTGGGTTTGCCGCCGGATGAGGCGGGTTGGCTGCGGCTGGAGCGGGCGTTATTGGATTGGGAAAATGTTCAATCACAAATTTAAACATTAACGTCGTTCCTGCGAACGCAGGAACCCAGCGTCTTTGGTGGCTAACTTATGCAGCCAATTAAAAACCTGTTAATAGCCAATTTTTTCAGATCATCGTGCAAGCAGCCGTATCGGGGCGCATCGAACGCCACTGGGTCCCAGCGTTCGCTGGGACGACAGTTTTGTCGTCAGAGGCAATTGCCGATCGCTCAGGTGTTTTACATGTTTTGAATTGAAGAAAGTGATAAATCGTGAATTTAAATATAGACGTCGTTCCTGCGCACGCAGGAACCCAGTGGCGTTCGTGACGAACTGACGCAGCCAATTGATATCCGACTGATAGTCATTTCTATCAGGTCATCGTGCAAGCAGCCGTATCGGGGGCATCGAAGCCAATGGCTCCCAGCGCGGCCCAAGGCCAGCTTGTCCTGAGCCTTTCGAAGGGCTGGACGACAGTTTTACGGTTCAGTGCGATTGCCGACCGATTTCGTGTTTCACATTTCAGGAATAAAAACATGAGCAACACAATGAAGTACAACATCAATAAATTAGGCTACTTGCTCGCGCTATTCAGCTGCCACGCACTGGCCGCCATCACCGTCCAGGACGACGCCGGCAAAACGATCACCTTAGCGAAACCAGCGCAGCGCGTGCTGACGCTGGCGCCGCATGTGACTGAACTGGTGTTCGCGGCCGGCGGCGGCGATCGCATCGTCGGCACCGTCAGCTACAGCGATTTTCCGCCCGCGGCGAAGAAGATTCCGCTGGTTGGCGACAATCGTCAGGTCGACATGGAGCGCGTGCTGGCGCTGAAGCCCGATTTGATCGTGGTCTGGATGCACGGCAATGCGGACCGTCAGATCGAGATGCTGCGCAAGCTGAACATCCCGCTGTTCCAGAGCGAGCCGCACAAGCTGGGCGACATTGCCGACAACATCGAACGCATCGGCAAATTGCTGGGTACCGAAAAAGTGGCGCAGCAAGCGGCAGATGAGCAACGCGCCAAACTTGCCGCCCTGAAGGCGAGATACGGCAACCGCTCGCCGGTGCGAATGATGTACCAGGTCTGGGACAAGCCGCTGTACACGCTCAACGGCAAGCACATCGTCAGCGACGCGATCCGCCTGTGCGGCGGCGAGAACATCTTCGCCAACATGACCGTGATTGCGCCCAATGTCACGGTGGAAGCGGTGCTGCAGGAAAATCCGGAAGCCATCCTCAGCGGCGATCAGCGCAACCAGAACGGTGGCGGCGTCAGCCTGTGGAAGGCGTATCCGACGATGCAGGCGGTGCGCAACGGCAATCTGTTCTCGCTCGACGGCGACCTGCTCAGCCGCTCCGGCCCGCGCATGGTTGAAGGCACTGCGGCGCTGTGCGAGAAACTGGAACTGGCGCGCCAGCACCGAAGCGCGCATCCGGCCGGACCGGGCAAGGTGCAGCCATGAGCCACTACCGCCGCATCGCCTGCCTGTCGACCGAATCGGTGGAAACCCTGTACGCGCTCGGCGCCGAAGACTGCATCGCCGGCATTTCCGGCTTTACGGTGCGGCCACCTCGGGCGCGCACGGAGAAGCCGAAGATCAGTGGCTTTTCTTCGTCGAAGCTGGAACGCATCCTGGCGGTCGAGCCCGATCTGGCGATTGGTTTCTGCAACCTGCAGGCCGACATTTGCCGCGACCTCGCGCTTGCCGGCATCGAGGTGCATCTGTTCAACCAGCGCGACGTGGCCGGCATCCTGCGCATGGTGCGGGTACTGGCGGCGCTGGTCGATCGGCAGCCGTCCGGTGAACAGCTGGTGTCGGAACTGCAGGCGCACATCGATGCGGTGCGCCAGCGCGCCGCGCAATGGCAACGGCGGCCGGTGATCTATTTCGAGGAATGGAACGAGCCCTTGATGAGCGGGATCGGCTGGGCCGCCGAAATGATTACGCTGGCCGGCGGCACCGACGCGTTTCCCGAACTGTCGATCCACCAGAGCGCAAAACAGCGCATCATCGCCGATCCGCAAGAGGTGGTGCGGCGCGCACCCGACATCATCATCGGCTCCTGGTGCGGCAAGAAATTCCAGCCCGATTCCGTGCGCAATCGCCCCGGCTGGGACGCGATTCCGGCCTTGCAAAACAACATGCTGTTCGAAATCAAATCGCCCGACATCCTGTCGCCCGGCCCGTCGGCCATCACCGAGGGCCTGGCGCAAATCAGCGCGATCGTCGCGCAGTGGCAGCAACGTGTCGTTGGGATTACCCCATGAGCGGCAAGCCGTTTCCGTACCGTACCCTGATGGTGCAGGGCACAACGTCGGACGCCGGCAAGAGCACCGTGGTCGCCGCATTGTGCCGCTTGCTGCATCGGCAGGGTGTGCGGGTGGTGCCGTTCAAGCCGCAGAACATGGCGCTGAACAGCGCGGTGACCAACGACGGCGGCGAGATCGGCCGCGCGCAGGCGCTGCAGGCGCAGGCGGCAGGTCTGGCGCCGCATACCGACATGAACCCGGTGCTGCTGAAGCCGTCGAGCGACACCGGCGCACAAGTGATCATCCACGGCAGAGTGCGCGCCGACATGAACGCACGCGATTACCATCAATACAAGACGGTGGCGATGGCGGCGGTGCTGGCGTCGCATCAACGCCTGCTGGCGGGCTACGAGACGGTCATCGTCGAAGGCGCCGGCAGCCCGGCCGAAATCAACCTGCGCGACCGCGACATCGCCAACATGGGTTTTGCCGAAGCGGTCGATTGCCCGGTGATCCTGGTGGCCGACATCGACCGCGGCGGCGTATTCGCGCATTTCGTCGGCACGCTGGCCTGCCTGTCCGATAGCGAGCGGGCGCGCATCGTCGGCTTCGTGATCAATCGCTTCCGTGGCGACATCAGCCTGTTGCAACCGGGGCTGGACTGGCTCGAGCAGCAGACCGGCAAGCCGGTGCTGGCGGTGCTGCCGTATCTGCACGGCCTGCATCTGGATGCAGAAGACGCGATCCAGACCGGGCAGAGCGTCGGCGGAAAATTCCGGATCGCGGTGCCGGTGCTGCCGCGCATCAGCAACCATACCGACTTCGACGCGTTGCGCGCCCATCCCGACGTCGATCTGCAATTCGTGGGGCCGGGGCAGCCGATGCCGCAGGCCGATCTGATCATCCTGCCCGGCAGCAAAAACACCCGCGCCGACCTCGACTGGCTCAAGTCGCAAGGCTGGCAGGATGCGTTGCGCAAGCATCTGCGCTATGGCGGCAAGCTGATCGGGATCTGCGGTGGTTACCAGATGCTGGGGCACACGGTGGCCGACCCGCACGGGGTCGAAGGCGCGCCTGGCGTGACGACTGCGCTCGGCCTGCTCGAGATCGATACCACGCTGACCCAGGCCAAGCGGTTGGCGCAAGTGAACGGCCATTGCGCTTTTGCGGACGCCGCAACGGGTGCAACAGTTGCCACCGTCAGCGGCTACGAAATCCATATGGGCAGCTCGCATGGCGCCGCGCTGGCGCGTCCGGCCTTTCACATCGCCGATGGCATCCACGCGCGGCCGGAAGGTGCGCGTTCGGCCGACGACCAGATCCTCGGCAGCTATCTGCACGGCATGTTCGATACACCCGACGCCTGCGCCGCGCTGCTGGCGTGGGCCGGGTTACGGACCGATAATAGGGTCGATCTGGCGCAACTGCGCGAGGCCAGCCTGGACCGGATCGCCGATGCCAGCGCCGGCCTGCTGGATGCCATTACATCCTTGCCACAATGGGAGTGTGCGCGATGAATTCACATCAATTTTCGGACGCCGAAATCGACGCCGTGTATCGGGCGATCCGCGAACGACGCGACATGCGACATTTCGTGCCCGGCGCCATCGAGCCCGCACAACTGGCACGCTTCATCGCCGCAGCCCACCACGCGCCGAGCGTCGGCTACATGCAGCCGTGGCGCTTCATTCGGATCCTCGATCCGCTGTTGCGCCAGGCGCTGTATCAGCACGTGCAGCAGGAGCGGGCAGCCACCGCCGCGGCGCTAGGGCAGCGCGGTGATGAATTCATGCGACTGAAGGTCGAAGGCATTCTGGCCTGCGCCGAGTTGCTGATCGTGGCGCTGGTCGATCATCGCGAAAAATACGTGTTCGGCCGCCGCACCATGCCTGAGATGGACATGGCATCGGCCTCGTGCGCGATCCAGAACTTCTGGCTGGCGGCGCGCGCCGAAGGAATCGGTGTCGGCTGGGTCTCGATGTTCGATCCGGCGCATCTGCGCGAGCTATGCCAGATGCCGGAAGGCAGCCAGCCTTTCGCGCTGTTGTGCGTCGGTCAGGTCGAGGCGTTTTACCCGGCGCCGATGCTGGAGACCGAAGGCTGGGATCAGCGCCGCGCGTTGCAGGAGCTGATTTATGAAAACAGCTGGGGCAATGTCGGGCCGGCCGATCCCGTCACCTGAGCCCGGGTTGGTATATATACTGCCGGTCATTGCCATCATTCCCGCTTATAAAATGTTGTAATTGGATATATACCCCGTCTTTTTATCATTTTTGACGGCGAATTTTTCGATGGGAACCAAGTCCGGATCGGCAGGACCGCCGTGATTCATGCACGGACCACGAAGTTGGCGACTAGCTTCCTATTTTCTCTTGATTCATCCACGCACGTCGGGAGTATGTCTGATAATCGCTTTATTTTAATGAGATGACAGGCGTCTGTGCGGCAAGTATATCCAACGTCTCAAGGCTGGCAGGGATGTTGGAATCTGTAATAAATCCAGCACCGATCAGGCCGCTGCGGCATAATGTTTGCCTCAAAGAAACTACCACGGGATCCAGCATGAAACTACCTCTGTTAGCGGCCGCAGTCATTGCCGTCAGCGCTGCCGCTTTTGCGCCGGCGCAGGCGCATGCGCAGATCGGCTTCAGCATCAATATCAATTCCGAACCGCCGCCGCCGCGTTACGAACCGCCGCCGCCGCCACGGGTCGGCAACATCTGGATCACCGGTTTCTGGAACTGGGACGGCTATCGCCATGTCTGGCAACCGGGCCACTGGGAGCGCGCGCGCGTCGGCATGGTCTACGAGCAACCGGTTTGGGATCGCGACGGCGGCAGCTGGCGCCTGAAGCAGGGTGGCTGGAAGCGCTCCAAGCATCGCGACCATGATGATGACGATGATGACGGTGATCGTCATGGTCATCGTGGTGACCGTGACGATGACCGTCGCGGCTACCATTGCCCACCGGGACATGCGAAGAAGGGCGAGTGCTGACCGGACTGGTTCAACTGCCAATCCGGACCGGCTTAGTTCGCTACCCCCCTCAAAAAAAACCACTCAGTCACGGGTGGTTTTTTATTGAGCGAATCACATGCTGGTTGCTCAATGCAAAGCTGATGTCGATCCGGCGCGGGCAGGCTGACGCCATCAGCTAATCGAAGGCGGCCATTGATGGGTCTCGGCCTGGCAGTGCTTGCACCACGCGTACAGCGCGTCATACATGACCATCCCATGCTTGAGCATTTCCTGGTCGTCGACGAAGACTTGCGACAATCCCAGCGACAAGGCATACAGCCCAGGTGACTGCGGCGTGAGGTCCAGCCGCGAGGTGTCAGCGCCGCGGACGATGGCGGCGAGCTGTTGCAGTGCCGGATCGGTCAACGCATATTTTTTCAGGAAAGCGTCGAAACTGCACAAGTCCCCCACATGCGACAACTCGGCACCCGGGATGTCATACGGGATCGCGCCGCTGCGTGCCGCCTCCGTCAACACTTCCTTGGCCGGCACGTACAGAAACTCCGGTTCCTGGTCGATGAAGCGGGCGATGAGCCAAGGGCAGGCTATCCGGTCAATCTTGGGTCGCTCGCGTGTTATCCATTGCATGATTCGCTCCTTCAAGTATGTAGCAGCGGGTACAAAACCAGGCCGACCAGGGCGGCAACGACGACGATCACCGGCTCCTGCAGCTTCTTGAATTTCCACAGCAACAGCACGGTGACCAGCGCGACTGCGGCGGTCGGTACATCGACAATCGAACGCCGGGCGATGACGATCACCGAGCCGGCAATGGCGCCGATCGCGGCGGCCGTGATGCCGTCGACGAAGGCGATGACACCGGGCAACTTGCCGTATTTTTTGAAGTAGGGGGCCGGGATGATCGTGAACAGGTAGCACGGCAAAAACGTCGCCAGTGCAGCGACCGTGGCGCCGGACGTTCCCGCAATCAGGTAGCCGATAAAGCCGACGGTGATGACCACCGGCCCCGGCGTAATCATCGCCACCGCTACCGCATCGACGAACTGTTTATCGGTCAGCCAGTGGTGTTCCGTGACGACGCCACCGTACAGAAAAGGCACGATGGCCAGTCCCGAGCCGAATACGAAGGCGCCGGCCTTGGCAAAGAAAATCCCGATCTGGCTCAGCACCGACACATCCAATCCGCCCAACCAGCCGGTTGCCACCGGTAGCTGCGCCAGACTGGCGGCATGAACGCTGGTTTTGCTCAGCCATTTCGGCGGTGCCCGCAACAGCCAGACCAACACGCCTGCACCAATGAATAACCAGGCTATTTCGGATTCGGTGATCACCGTGACCGCTGCCAGCAGCAGGTAGATGGCCCACAGCAGTTTGTCCTTGCCGACGCTCTTGACCGTCAGCTTCTTGGCACTGATCGCGATGATGCCGATCACCGCCGCGCCGACACCGTAGAACACCGCCTGCATCCAGGACAAGCCGCCAAAGCGCACATAGGCCCAGCCCAGCGCGACCACCATCAAGAACGATGGCATGACAAAAGCCAGCCCGGCCAGGGTGGCGCCCAGAATCCGGTAATGGACGTAACCCATGTAGATTCCAAGCTGCGCCGCCAGCGGGCCGGGCGCCAGTTGGGCCAAGGCCAAACCTTCCTTGTAGTCTTCCGGACGTATCCATTTGCGCTCCTCGACCAGGTCGCGCTGCATGTAACCGACCAAGGCCACTGGCCCGCCGAAGCCGAGCGCACCGAGACGCAGCATGTACAACACCATCTGCCCAAGCGTGTATTGCGGAATGGTTGGGGAATCGGTCATGTGGTGCTCTCCAGGTTGAAATGCGCCAGCAGGGAATCGAGCACGGTCCCGATCTCGGCCAACAGCGCATCGTCATTGTTCAGCCGGGTCCTCGCTCCCGAGACGATTGCCTCGAAGCCGACCGCCTCTGGCGTCGAACTGCCGCCAACGTCGAGCGCATGAACCAGTGCGCCGAGCCTGGCCAGCCCCGGGTCGGCTTCGAGTCCAAAACTCGCCAGCAGTACCTCAAAGGTGACCCGGTCGCCGACGTGTGTAAATGCGGCATCATCAAAGTCAAAACCCAACGCGTCCGGCGGGCAAGCGGCTGGACTGTCGAGCCAAAGGAAGCTGGCCTTGCGGTCGATGAAGCGCCGAATCAACCACGCGCTCGCGACCCGGTCGACCCACAGATTGCGCCGCGTGGCCCAGGTGCGGCCCTGATAATCAGCGGGATTGCGCAGTGCAATCGGGCGCTCTGCCGCATGTGGCTCATCCGGTGACAGCAGCGCATTGGCAGCCTCCGCAAAGTCGGACCACGCGGCCTCGGCGCTCAGGGATGATTCGCTGGAGAAAAAATCGATGCGGCGGATATTGTCGAGCTCCTTGCGGAGCTTCTTCACCAGCTTGATGACTTCAACTGGGGTTTGGGATGCCAGAATCTTTCTGGCCTGGCTTAACTGCCCGGCGAGTTCGGCGTACTCGCCCATGCGGTCAAACAGCGCCATGAATGCAGCCTGGTCTTCCCGCGAGCGAGGAGCGACGTCCACCACCCAAGCCTGACCGCCCTCGCGGTTCGTTTGCTCCGCCAGTTCCGCCATCGCTGCTTCATGGTTTGGGGCCGCAGGCAACAGATAAGCGCCATCTCGCAACGCGGCGCAGCCGAGGGATTTGATCGCCCGCCACAGGCGCATCCTCGGTGTTGCACCCGAGGTCGGCAAACTGGCCACCAGCAGTAGCCAACCGTGTTTTTCAATATCCATGTAGATTATTCTACATTATGTATTGATATTTACAAGGCATGCCCGCTTCGGATTTGAGGGCGACTATTTTCCGATCTGCAGCGCTGTGCGTTTCAGCAGAGTTACGTGAGAAACGGCTAAATATAGACGCGCAACGGCTGATTTCGCAGTATTTCGCGGTTTTTGGGGATAACACTGCAACGCCGTGGGGCTTGTCAGCACTCTTCGCGCCACTCCTGAGCCAGCAAGGAATACGAGCCCAGGTCATGCCATTGCTCGCCCCAATACGCGGTCTCGCGATGGACCCCTTCAAAACGGAAGCCGAGCCCTTGCACCAGCCGTATCGAGGCCAGGTTGTCACGATGGATCTCGGCATGAACGCGATGTAAATCCATCGCCGTGAAACCGAAATTGAGCACTTCGGTGAGTGCCTCCCGCATGTAGCCCTGTCCATGGCAGTCGTGCGCCAGTTCGTATCCGAGCGCGCAGTGGCGCCAGTTCTTGCTCCAGCGGAACAGGCCGCAAGTGCCGATCAGATCACCTTTGTCGTGCATCCTGCCGCGCTGATGGTCGCGCAATACCAGGCCCCAGCGGATGCCGCTGGACGCGACGAACCAGGTGTTGAAGGCATCGATGATTCTTTCTGCCTCTTCGACGCTCTGCATGGGATCGACGCCGAACCAGCGCATCGTTTCGGCGTCGGAATAAATCCGCAGCAGCGCCGGCGCGTCGGCCGGCGTCAGTGCGCGCAGGCGCAAGCGCGAGGTTTCGAGGATCGGGAAGTGGGCGCTCATGTTTTCCAGTCAGGATCGCCGTACTTCAGCGCAATGATCGGGCGTGCAGTCAAATCGGCTGCTTCCCATGTAGATACTCTGCAAGGCGAAGCTTGGTTCAGCAGTAAATTTTTGGGAAGTTTGCATATACTGTCCAATAATCAATCCAGATCGGTAGCGGTCGGGATGCGGTCGAAGCCGTGCAGTATCACCAGCAGCAGCACGGTCACCGGCAACATCAGATAGGTGCTGAACAGGCCAGCCAGGAACGGTACGCAGGCGAAAAATGCACGCAACCCGATGCTGTAATAATGGCCGGCGCGATTCAGATAGGCGGCGGCCAGCGCCTGCCGGGCGGGCAGTTCGACCACCGGCACCTCGGTCGTGATCAGATAACCGGCATGGTTAAAAAAGCGCACCGCCATCGCCGCAAACAGAAACGAGACGAAAAAGCTGGCAGCCAGCATCAATAGTTTGAGCGCCGCCAGCGCATCCTGCGGTGTCAGCGGCGTGCCGAGATGCCACAGCCGGCTTTCCGCATTGCCGAAGCCGCTCAAGGTCAGCGTTCCGGACAGCGCCAGCACCGCGGTCGACGCCATGAAACTGCCCGCCATCACCGAATTGCGCAAGGTCTGGATCACCAGGATCTCGGCGCCGGGCCGCCCCATCACACTCTTGATCCATTGCCGGCGGATCGCGGCATGCGCACTGCGCGCGGTCTTCATCGGTGCCGTGCTGCCCGCTTTGCGCAGATACAACTCATAGCAGCCAAACGCGATCAGGCTCGCAGCAATACTGGCCCATTGCCATACCTGATCGAGATTTTGCTCAATAAAATTCATGCCTTGCTCCGCGAGGGTTACCCGGTCAATCCATCATGTGCGATTCTTGCAAGTCGCGCGCTCGTTCTGCGTTCTGTTCACAGGGCGTTGAGCGGGATTTTCAAATAACTGACGCCGTTGCTTTCCTGCGGCGGCAAGTTCCCGGCGCGGATGTTGACCTGGATCGAGGGCAGGATCAGTACCGGCATCCCGAGCGTTGCATCGCGTGCCTCGCGCATCTTAACAAATGCCTCTTCGGTAATACCGTCGTGGACATGAATATTGCTGTCGCGCTGCGCCCGGACCGTCGTTATCCAGTGCGGCGGGCGGGTGGGCGGCGGATAATCGTGGCACATGTAGAGCCGGGTTGTGTCCGGAAAGCTCAGCAGTTTCTGGATCGAACGATATAAGGCATGGGCATCGCCACCGGGGAAGTCGCAGCGGGCTGTGCCCACATCCGGCATGAACAAGGTGTCGCCGACGAAGATGGTGTCTCCAAACCGGTAAGCCATATCGGCCGGCGTGTGGCCCGGCACAAACAATGCCTGAGCTTGCAGCGGTCCGACCTGAAAAATTTCATCGTGTTCGAACAGGTGATCGAACTGCGAGCCATCAAGGTGAAATTCGGGCTCCAGGTTGAATATCTTCTTGAATACGCCCTGTACCTGGGCAATCCTGTTGCCAATCGCAATCTGGCCGCCCAATATTTTCTTCAGGTAGCGTGCCGCTGACAGATGATCGGCGTGCGCATGGGTCTCCAGTATCCAGGCAACCGATAACGACTTTGCGCGGATAAAGGCAATTACCTTGTCGGCGCTGAGGGTATGGGTACGCCCCGCATTGGGATCGTAATCGAGCACCGGATCGATGATGGCGGCCTGACCGTTTTCCCGGTGGTAGACGACGTAGGTCACAGTCGAGGTGTCGTCGTCGAAAAATCCCTCAATAGTGGGCTGCATGCAATCCTCTTTCATTCCAGTTTCGCCCATCATTATATGTACAAACATTTGCTCAACGGGCGCGCGTTGGGGATCAGCGGCATCGTGGGCGGGTCGCTAAAAAGACGGGCGGGCGATCTCGGCTGGCGCGTAGCCTTCGTGGCAGGTCTGATCCTGGCCCCGGTGATCTACGGCGGCCTGAGCCTGATGCCGCCGATTGCAATAGACGCAAGCTATCCGACCTTGACGTTGGCCGGAGTATTGGTCGGGTTGGGCACGCGATATGGGTCGGGCTGCACCAGCGGTCACGGAGTATGCGGCCTGTCACGCCTCTCGCGGCGGTCATTGGTCGCCACGCTGTGCTTCATGGCTGCCGGGTTCTGCAGCGTCTTCGTGGTGCGCCACCTGCTGTCATTTCAGGGATAGTCATGCAGATATTTATCGCCTTGTGCACCGGCTTGCTATTCGGGATCGGATTGATCGTCTCCGGCATGTTCAATCCCGCAAAAGTCCTGGCTTTCCTGGATATCGCCGGCAACTGGGACCCCTCGCTGCTGGGAACGCCGATGTTGCTGCCAACAGCAAATCGGATTGACCAACCCCTGGTGCTGGGCAGCCTGACTTTCGGCATAGGTTGGGGGCTTGCCGGTTTTTGCCCGGGACCGGCGCTGGTAGCACTCGGCACCGGTGAACTGAAGGCGTTTATATTCGTCGGGGCTATGCTGGCTGGAATGGCGGTGTTTGAATTGATTGAGGGTACAGAATTTCCGGTTCGACCTCAGCCCACCGCCCATCGCTAACAAACCCTAGGCCGCCATCTTGTACCGATTCTTGCCAGCCGCCTTGGCCTGATATAACGCTTTGTCGGCCTTGGAGAGCAGCATGTCGGCGATATCGCCATGGTTCGGATAGTTGCTGAGGCCGATGCTGGCAGAAATCTGCACATCCCTGCCGGTGATCCGATGCGGCAGCGCCAACACCTGGATCAGCTTGTTGGCGACGGCGGTCGCGACCGACAGATCCGCTACCTCCGACAGCACCACCACGAATTCGTCGCCGCCCAGCCGCGCAACCGTATCGTTGCTGCGAACCGCTTGCTGCAAGCGCTGCGATACCGCCTTCAATAGCTCATCACCAGCCTCGTGCCCCAGATTGTCGTTGACCTGCTTGAAGCCGTCCAGATCAAGGAAGATCACCGCCAGCATCTGGCCGTTGCGCTTCGCGTACGCGATGCCCAGATCAAGCCGGGCGCGCAGCAGGCGGCGATTCGCCAGACCGGTCAGCGCATCATGTTCCGCCAGATGCAGGATGCGCTGCTCGGCCTCTTCCTTGAGACGCATGATTTTGCGCAGCTGCCGATATTGCCAGATGGCGCCGGCAAACATGGCCGACACCAGCGCGCCGAAGCTCCACCAGAAATTGCGGTAGGCATCATCGCGCGCCGCGATCTGCTCGGTCAGAAACGCGCTCTCCGCCGCCTTCATCTGATCCAGCACGGCCCGTATCCGATTCATTTCCAGCTTGTCCTGCTCCATCGACACCAATAGCAAGGCAGCATCGATCGCACCGGCGTTGCGCGTGTCGACGATGATCTGGATGGTTTTCAATTTGGCGGGAACCAGACGTTCAATCCTGCTGATTCTGGCCCGCTGTGCCGGATTGCGTGCGGTCAGCGTCGCAATGGCATCGATGCGGTTCTGGATCGTGCGGAGCGCGATGTTATAGGTGGCAAGATAGTTCTGATCCCCGGTAATCACGTAACCGCGCTCGCCGGATTCAATATCGGCCAGATCGAGTTGCAGTTTTTTAATACTGCCGATCAGTTCGTAGGTGTGCGAGACGGTACTCGCCGTTTCCATGATCGTCGTCGTGACGTGGAAGATCGACCCGGTAAGCAAGATCGCCGCTACACAGGCCGCCAGCAAGCCGGAAAGCAGGATTTTTCTAAATGACCATGATTTTGTTGCTTTTATGGCATTTTTGATGGGCATATTGGGCTTTTTTCGCTGTCTGTGTTGCTTCGACAGCATGCTTTTCAAAAAGTGCCCGGTGGAATCTTTTTTGTCGGTATGTTTTATGTAACCAATATTTTCTGGATTGCAAGGTATGGGCTGCTGATGCCGTCCAACATGGTTGCCGCGGCGCAGTGACTCCCTATGGAAAGGATCGATACGATCTCTCTGAGGATTTTCAATCAATTTTTTGGCATACCATAATACAAATAAATTGACTTGGCTAATTTAGTGGTATACAGTAATACCGTAATACGTATTCCAACCAACGCAATGATCAACGGCTCAAGGAGAAATCAAGATGGGACTCGAAATTCGTAAAGTTGTGACTTACATGGAAGAAACCCTGATCGAGGGTGGCAAGGAAGCGGGACAGCCGCTAAAGATGTTTGCAGCGGCAGTCGTGCTCAAGAACCCATGGTTCGGACGCGGATTTGTCGAGGATCTAAAACCCGAGATTCACGCGATTGCACCAGTGCTGGGCGAACTGTTGACCAAGAAAATTATTGAGATGGTAGGCTCCGGCGCCGCCGTCGAGGCGTATGGCAAGGCCGCCGTGGTTGGCACATCCGGTGAAGTCGAGCATGCTTCGGCGCTGATCCATACCCTGCGTTTTGGTAACCATTATCGCCAGGCGGTGGGCGCGAAGAGTTTCCTCAGCTTCACCAATGTGCGCGGCGGCCCCAACTGCCCAGTAGCGATTCCGATGATGCACAAGGATGACGAAGGCATGCGCTCGCACTACCTGACTATCCAGTTTTCGATAAATGATGCACCGGCGCATGACGAGATTCTGGTGGCATTGGGTGCTTCGGTCGGTGGCCGGCCACATCATCGGATTGGCGACCGCTACCAGGATATGAAGGAACTTGGCAACGATGAAGCCTGATAGCCTGTTGCCACAGCCGGTGAATGCTGGCGTCGCCAACGGTACCGCATTCACGGTGTATGGCGCCGGGCAGCCGTTAGTCTTCATCCACGGGGTCGGCATGGGCAAGGTGGTCTGGGCTCCCCAGATCGCCGCCTTTGCCGGGCAGTATCAAGTCATTGTGTATGACATGCTGGGCCACGGCGACAGCAAGCTGCCGCCGGAAGGCGTCACGCTGCAGATGTATGCACAGCAACTGGCGGACTTGCTCGATCATTTAAAGATCAAGGCAGCCGTCGTCGTCGGCCATTCGATGGGCGCGCTGATTGCACTTGAGTTCGCGATCCGCTACCCGGAGCGCACCACCAAAGTCGCCGCCTTGAATGCGGTTTATGCGCGTACTGCCGAGCAGCGCAAGGCGGTGATGCAGCGCGCCGAAACCTTGCGTGACATCGGTATTGCGGCGACCGTCGATTCGACCATGGAGCGCTGGTTCGGTAATTCGACCCCGGCCGCGCTGACCGATGTCGCCGAGTTGGTGCATACACTGCTGCAATCGATCAATACGCTTGGCTATGCCAGAACTTACGATTTATTCGCAAGCTCGGACCAGATTCATGTGCATAGTCTGCCTGGCTTGAAAGCGCCGGCCTTATTCATGACCGGTGAATGCGATCTGAATTCGAGCCCGGCGATGTCGGCAGCGATGGCGCAGGCTGCGCCCAACGCCCAACTGGTGGTTATCCCGGGCGAGCGCCACATGATGAGTCTGACCGCAGCAGCCGAAGTCAACCGCCATCTCAGCATGTTCATCAACACTACAACACCATCAGAAAATACAGTGCTGCATACAGCAAGCGGCAAGGAGACGAATGCAATGACCGCATCAACGATAGATACGATGGAGTTTCGCAAGGCACTCGGATCGTTTGTCACTGGCGTGACGGTGGTGGCAACGACCCAGGAAGATGGCACGCCGCGTGGCTTTACCGCTAATTCCTTCAGCTCGGTTTCCTTGACACCACCGCTGGTATCGGTGTGCATCGGCAAGGTGGCATCGAGCTATCCGGTTTTTTCTGGCACCTCGCATTTCTCGATCAGCGTGCTGGCCGAACATCAAAAAAACGTGTCCGGCGTGTTTGCTTCCAAGTCGCCGGACAAGTTTGAACAGGTGGCCTGGCATAAAGGTGTGACCGGCAGCCCGATCATGGACGGGGCTGCAGCCTGGTTTGATTGCGAAACCTATCAAGTAATCGAAGCCGGCGATCACATCATCCTGCTGGGGCGAGTAGTTGGCTTTTCGACCTCTTCAGCCAGCCCGCTCGGCTACTGCCGCGGCGGCTACCTGACCTTTAGCCTGTCGCAAGATGCGATGGCCGCGGTAACCAGCGCCCGCGTCGGCGCGATTCTGGAAAGCCACGGCGGCATCGTCATGCTGGAGACATCGGAGCATGTGTTCAATTTGCCGAGCGGCACCAGACTCGACCCGACTTCCGACCCGACTAGTTTGCGCGGCGTATTGAGCAAGATGAAGATCGATGCGCAACTGGACTTCCTGTTTGCCGTATTTGAAGATGCCGGGGCAAAAACCGGTGTGGTACACGTGTATTACCGCGGCCAGGTGATCGGTGAGTTGCCGCAGGACGGCGCGGTGCGAATGGTGCCGCTGGACGCGATTCCCTGGGATCGTTTGCAGGATGAAGCGGTCAGCTCGATGTTGCGGCGTTACGTGAAAGAACGCAGTGAAGAC
This sequence comes from Pseudundibacterium arcticum, assembly GCF_042646465.1. Taxonomy (NCBI): domain Bacteria; kingdom Pseudomonadati; phylum Pseudomonadota; class Betaproteobacteria; order Burkholderiales; family Oxalobacteraceae; genus Pseudundibacterium; species Pseudundibacterium arcticum. The sequence goes on along the minus strand of NZ_JBHRTP010000054.1, from coordinate 185,504 downwards.
GCGTTTGGGGTCTATGTCGGCGACGCCAATAGCGGATCGGTGCAGCCATTGGCAAAATCGGCGTAATGCAAGAGCGACATTTACCTATCGGAACGAATTAAGGAGTTTACCAATCATGAAATTTTCACTGCTACTCCATATAGAGCGTTACAACAAAGAAAAATCACAGCGCGCGTTGTTTGATGAGATGACCGAGCTGGTGCAGATTGCAGAGGCGGGCGGATTCGAGACCGCCTGGGTAGGCGAGCACCACGGCATGGAATTCACCATCGCGCCCAATCCTTTCGTGAATCTGGCCTATCTGGCGGCCAAGACCACAAAAATCCGGCTCGGCACCGGCACCGTGATTGCCCCGTTCTGGCACCCAATCAAACTGGCCGGTGAAGCCGGGATGACCGATCTCGCGTCCAATGGCCGTCTAGATATCGGGATTGCGCGCGGTGCGTACTCGTTTGAATATGAACGGCTCCATCCTGGCCTGGATGCATTTGGTGCCGGCGCACGTTTGCGTGAAATGGTGCCAGCCCTGCAAAAACTGTTCGAAGGCGATTATGCGCACCAGGGTGAATTCTGGTCATTTCCGACGACCACGCCGCAGCCGCGTCCGGTCCAAAAGCAGCCACCGTTGTGGGTCGCCGCGCGCGACCCGAATTCGCATGAATTTGCAGTAGCCAACAAATGTAATCTGCAGGTGACTTCACTGGCAGCCGGCGACACCGAGGTGACTAGCCTGATGGAGCGTTTCAACAACGCCTGTGCCGCCCATCCGGAAATTCCGCGTCCGAAAATCATGATGCTGATGCATACCTTCGTCGGTGAGGATGAAGCTGAAGTGCTGGAAGGTGCCAAGGATCTGGGGTCGTTTTATTGCTACTTCAGTAAATTGTTCAAAAATGCGCGCCCGGTAGAGCAAGGTTTTATCGAGACGCTCACCGCTGAGGATATTGCGTCGTTCCCGAACTACACGCCCGAAATGATGCGCAAGAACCTGGTGATCGGCCAGCCGCAGCAAGTGGTGGAGCGCCTGAAAGTGTATGAAGGCCTGGGCTATGATCAGTACAGCTTCTGGATCGACAGCCATATGAGTTTCGAGCGCAAAAAGAAATCGCTTGAACTGTTCATCAATCAAGTCATGCCTGCGTTCAGCGCGTGAGCGAACACCACTCTATAGAACAGGAGTTTGGGCTATGTTGAGACGGTTTCAAAATTATATTGACGGTGTGTTTGAGGACGGCAGCGCGTCATTCGAAAGCGTCAATCCGGCAAGCGGCGCGTCCTGGGCCATCATGCCGGCCGCTTCCGAAGCGGACGTGGATCGCGCGATACGGGCCGCGCACCGCGCCTTTAGCGCGCCGTCATGGGCTGACCTTACGGCCAGCCAGCGTGGCAAATTGCTGTATAAGCTGGCCGATCTGGTGGAGCAGCAGGCGCCCCGGTTGGCCGAGCTGGAGACTGCCGATACCGGCAAGATCATTCGGGAAACGCACAGCCAGATCAGCTATGTGGCCGAGTACTACCGTTACTACGCCGGTTTGGCCGACAAGATTCAAGGCGCCCATCTGCCAGCTGATAAGGCCGATATGGAGGTGTACCTGCGGCGCGAACCGATCGGCGTGGTGGCCGGGATCGTGCCGTGGAATTCACAACTATTCCTGTCTGCGGTCAAAATCGGTCCGGCGCTGGCAGCTGGCTGCACCATCGTCATCAAGGCATCCGAGGAAGGGCCGGCGCCACTGCTGGAATTTGCCCGGCTAGTGCATGAAGCCGGCTTCCCGCCTGGCGTGGTGAACATTATTACGGGCTTTGGCGCTGACTGCGGCCGCGCTCTGACCAGCCATCCACTGGTGTCGCGCATCGCTTTTACCGGCGGGCCGGAGACGGCGCGTCATATCGTGCGCAACTCGGCTGAGAACCTGGCTTACACCACGTTAGAGCTGGGCGGTAAATCGCCGGTGCTGGTATTCGATGATGTGGATGTCGATAGTGTTGCGAATGCGATTGTTGCCGGGATTTTTGCCGCCACCGGGCAAAGCTGTGTGGCGGGGTCGCGCTTGCTGGTGCAGCGCGGCGTGCGCGACCGTCTGCTGGAAAAACTGGTGGCCAAAGCCAAGGGCATTCGCATCGGTAATCCGCAGGATGAAGCGACTGAAATGGGCCCGCTGGCGACCAAACGCCAGCTTGAACACATCAATAATGTGGTCGCGCGCAGCATCAAGGCGGGCGCTACGGTGCTGACCGGCGGCCAGCAGCCAGACGGGTTTGGGGCAGGCTTTTACTACCAGCCAACCATTCTGAGCTGCCCTGATCACCAAGTCCCGAGCGTGATGGAAGAGCTGTTTGGGCCGGTGTTAAGCGTCGTTACCTTTGACACCGAAACCGAGGCGATCGCGCTGGCAAACAGCACCGAATACGGGCTCGCGTCCGGCGTGTTTACGCGCGACCTGACCCGGGCCCATCGTCTGATCCGTGCGTTGCGCGCCGGCATCGTGTGGGTCAATACCTATCGCGCGGTGTCGCCGATGGTGCCGTTTGGCGGTTACAAGCAGAGTGGTCTGGGGCGCGAAGGCGGGATGGAGTCCGTGCTCGACTACACCAGAACCAAGTCGGTCTGGATTCGCACCTCGGATGAGCCGATCCAGGATCCTTTTGTCATGCGATAAGCGAGAGTGTCCATGTATTACGAAGTACGAACTTACCGGATAAAAACAGGCACGCTGCCGACCTACCTGAAACTGGTTGAAGAAGAAGGCATCGAACTGCAAAAACGTTATCTCGGTGATTTGATCGCTTATTTTTATTCCGAAATCGGACCATTGAATCAGATCGTGCATATCTGGGCCTACCCCAGCCTGGATGTGCGAGAACAGCGGCGCCTGGCGCTTGGCCAGGATCCGGACTGGCAATCATTTGCGCCAAAGATCCAGGCTTTGATGGAGGAAATGGAAAACAAGATCATGAAGGCGGCGGCGTTTTCCCCGATGCAGTAATCAATTTTTGTTGTTCTCAGGCTTAAGAAAACTAGACCATATTGGAGACATAGCATGAAGAAATCGACATCCCTCTTTGCTCGCACCGCACTCGTTACCTGTGCGGCCGTTCTGGCTTGCGCTCCGGCATTGGCCGCCGAGCAAATCGTATTTACCAGCTGGGGCGGTTCGACCCAGCAGGCGCAACAAAAGTATTGGGCGCAGCCGTTTACCACCAAAACCGGAATCAATGTGGCAATGGACGGCCCGACCGATTATGGCAAATTCAAGGCGATGGTTGAGAGCGGTAACGTCAACTGGGATGTGGTCGATGTTGAGGCTGATTTCGCTTACAAGGCGGCCAAAGATGGTTTGCTGGAACCGATTGATTTCTCCGTGGTGCCACAGAAGGATCTCGACCCACGCTTCGTGGATAAATTTGCGGTTGGCAGCTTTTATTACTCGTTCGTCCTCGGCTACAGCAAAAATGTGTACAAAAAAGCCGAGCCAGCGACCTGGGCAGATTTGTTTGACCTGAAAAAATTTCAGGGCAAGCGCACCTTCTACAAATGGTCGGCACCTGGCGTACTGGAAATCGCCTTGCTAGCGGACGGTGTTCCGGCTGACAAGCTGTACCCGCTGGATCTGGATCGTGCGTTCAAAATGCTCGACACCATCAAGAGCCAGATCGTCTGGTGGAGCAGCGGTGCGCAGTCGCAGCAGTTGCTGGCTTCGGGTGAAGCGCCGATCGGCATGTTCTGGAATGGCCGTCTGCATGTCCTGAAGCAAAGCGGCGTCAATGTCGGCACTTCATGGCAGCAAAATCTGACCGCGGCGGATATGCTGGTCGTGCCTAAAGGCGCCAAGAACAAGGGCGCAGCGATGAAATACCTGGCGATGGCGACCAGCCCTGAAGGACAGGCCAAGTTCGCTGATGAAACCGGGTTTGCACCGATCAATCTGAAATCCGAGTCCTTGATGCCGGCCGCAGCTGTGAGCGGCTTGCCTACCAGATTCACCACTGGCCAGATCAATCTGAATATGAAGTACTGGTCGGAAAACCGTGAGGCAATCGCCAAGCGCTGGTACGCATGGCAGGCGCAATAAATTTTGAAATTACACCGAGCCCTGTAGCGCTTTCATGCAGCGGCTCGGTCATTTGTTGAATAGGAGTTGTCATGTCAACTGCATCGGCCGCCATCGCCGCCCCCGCACACCAGCGGTCCAGGCTGGGAGCAAGGTTTCGTGGTATCAAATTATTGTTGCCAACCTTGTTGCTGCTCACCATTTTTTTCCTGCTGCCGGTAGTTGCACTACTGCTGCGTAGCGTTTTGGAACCCACTCCCGGCATTGGGAATTATGCCGAACTGCTTGGTTCTTCGACTTATCTGCGGGTGTTCGCCAATACTTTTCTGGTGGCATCGGTGGTCACTGCTGTGACCCTGCTGTTCGGTTTCCCAATCGCATGGTTGCTGGCGATCCTGCCGAAGAAGTGGAGTTCCTTGCTGTTTTCGATTTTGCTGTTGTCGATGTGGACCAACCTGCTGGCGCGCACCTATGCATGGATGGTGCTGCTGCAGCAAACCGGTTTAATCAATCGCCTGCTGCTGCAATGGGGCATCATCAACGAACCGCTGGCATTGGTGAATAACCTGATCGGCGTCACCATCGGCATGACCTACATTATGCTGCCGTTTCTGGTGATGCCATTGCACGCCACCTTGCGTGCTATCGATCCGTCTACCTTGCGCGCGGCCGCCATCTGCGGTGCGACCCGCTGGCAAGCGTTCTCGCGCGTGCTGGTGCCACTGGCGCTGCCCGGCATCGTGTCTGGCGCCATGATGGTGTTTGTCATGTCGCTTGGTTATTTCGTCACGCCTGCATTGCTGGGTGGGCCGTCTTACATGATGCTGGCCGAACTGATTGCGCAGCTGGTGCAATCGCTGCTGAACTGGGGCTTGGCGGGTGCGGCGTCGTTTGTGCTGCTGGTGATCACCCTGAGTCTATATGCCGTGCAACTGCGCTATTTTGGCGGCGCGCGAACTGCTAACGGAGGGCGCTGAGATGCTACTTGATTTCGATCGTTTGGGTTCCTGGCGCTGGGTCCTGGTCAGCATCGGCGTGCTGGTGGTGCTGTTTTTGTTATTGCCGATCATCTTCATCGCGGCGCTTTCTTTTGGGGATTCGCAATGGCTTATTTTCCCGCCGCCGGGCTGGACGCTGCACTGGTATCAACAGTTGTTTACCGACTCAACCTGGATTGATGCTTTATTCAACAGCGCCAAGGTTGCCGTAATGGTCACCATCTTGTCCGTCACACTCGGCTTGCTAGCCTCCTTGGCGCTCACCCGAGGCAAGTTTGTCGGGCGCAATGCGCTGCAGACCTTTTGCCTGACGCCGATGGTATTGCCGGTGGTGGTGCTGGCAGTCGCGCTGTATGCGTTTTTCCTGCGGCTGGGCCTGAACGGCACCGTGACCGGTTTTGTGCTTGGGCATTTGGTCATCGCACTGCCATTTTCCATCATCACGATCAGCAATTCGCTCGGCAGCTTTGATATCTCTCTGGAAGAGGCTGCGCAGATCTGCGGCGCCAGCCCGCTGCAGGTGAAATTGCGGGTGACTCTGCCGTCGATTCGCCTGGGCTTGTTCGCCGCTGCCATTTTCTCTTTCCTAGTTTCCTGGGATGAGGTGGTGCTGTCGATTTTTATGGCGAGCCCTACTTTGCGCACGCTGCCGGTACTGATCTGGAGCACGCTACGCCAGGATCTGACTCCTGTGATTGCCGCGGCGTCCACATTATTGATCGGCATCACCGTCGTCATGATGCTGCTTGTTTCTCTGATTAAAAAAGGTAAATCGTCATGAACAACGCATTTCTGCAGATTCGCGGCCTGAGAAAGAGCTACGACCAGGTTGTAGCCATTGATCGTGTGTCGCTGGACATCAAGAAAGGGGAGTTCATGACCTTTCTTGGCCCTTCCGGTTCGGGAAAAAGTACCACTCTGTACATTGTGGCCGGTTTTCAGGAGCCGACCGAGGGTGATGTTTTGCTGGATGGCAAGGAGCTGCTGTCGACGCCGCCGAATCTTCGCAATATCGGCATGGTGTTTCAACGCTATACGCTGTTCCCACATCTGACGGTGGGCGAGAACGTCGCATTCCCGCTGCGGGTGCGGCGCCAGCCTGAGGCAAAAATCAAGGCCAAGGTCGAGCAGATGCTGAAACTGGTGCATCTGGCCGATTATCGCGACCGCCTGCCGGCGCAGATGTCCGGCGGCCAGCAACAGCGGGTGGCGATTGCGCGCGCGCTGGCTTACGATCCGCCGGTGCTGTTGATGGACGAGCCGCTGTCGGCGCTGGATAAAAAACTGCGCGAAGAATTACAGTTCGAACTGCGCCGGATTCACCACGAAACCGGCGTCACCATCCTGTATGTGACGCACGATCAGGAAGAAGCATTGCGCTTGTCAGACCGGATTGCAGTCTTCAATCAGGGGCGGATCGAGCAAGTCGGCACCGGCAAGGAATTGTACAAGGCACCGGTCTCGCGTTTTGTGGCCGGCTTTGTCGGCAATTCGAATTTCATGCCGATCAAAGTGGCCGAGGTCACTGGCAATATCGCCCGCGCGGTTCTACCGAACGGGCACATCGTCGAAGGCGGCGCGGCCAGCCAAAGGCTGGCGAGCGGCAGCGAAGGCACCTTGATGCTGCGCCCTGAACAATTGCGCATACGGCCGCTTGCCGGCGCGTCTGATCAGGCCGGTCTGGCAGTCACGATCCGCGACATGACTTATCTGGGCGACAGCATGCATTTTTCAGTGCAGACGCCGTGGCAGCAGGAAATCGATATTCGCATCCCGATGCAGGCGCAGGACGGCCACAATCTGGCGATCGGTGCGCCGGCGATGGTGGACTGGGATGTCCAGCATGGTCGGGTGTTTGCCTAATTGACTTTAGGACTTGCGTGAGCATCAAGGCCGATTGAATGTACGGGTGTTAAATCTAAACTCCTATGAGTGTTTTTACATAATTGGCTGCTGCACAAATCCACGGCTGAACTTTTGGCGGCGAGAGCGCTGCCCACGTTAAACTGGAATACCACATGCAAACACTGGGATACAAGGACCTCGTCAAGGAGAGTTGCTACCTGAATGGCGAGTGGATATCGAGCCCGGAGCGGCTCGTCATCCACAATCCCGCCACCGGCGCAATCATCGCGTCAGTGCCCAAGCTGGGTGCAGCGGAAACCCGCGACGCGATTGCGGCGGCCAATCTGGCCGGCCTTACCTGGCGTGCGTTGAGTGGCAACCAACGGGCGATTATTTTGCGCCGCTGGTTCGATCTGGTGATCCTGCACAGCGACGTGCTGGCGCAGATTCTGACCGAGGAAATGGGCAAACCGCTGGCCGAAGCCAAAGCCGAAATCGCCTACGGCGCCAGCTATATCGAATGGTTTTCCGAGGAAGCCAAGCGTATTTACGGCGATGTGATTCCGGCCACGCAATCGGATCAACGTTTGCTGGTGATCAAGCAGCCGGTGGGCGTGGTGGCGGCAATCACGCCGTGGAATTTCCCCAGCGCGATGCTGGCGCGCAAACTGGCGCCGGCACTGGCCGCAGGTTGCACGGTAGTGGCCAAACCGGCAGAGCAAACACCGCTGTCGGCGCTGGCGTTGGCGGTACTGGCGGAACAAGCCGGGATCCCGAAAGGCGTACTCAATATCATCACCGGCGACCCGGTGGCAATTGGCGGTGAATTGACGCGCAATCCGCTGGTGAAAAAGATCACCTTTACCGGTTCGACCGAAATTGGTCGCCTGCTGTTGCGCCAGTCCGCCGATACCGTCAAACGGGTCAGCATGGAGCTGGGCGGCAATGCCCCTTTCATTGTGTTTGAGGATGCCGATCTCGATGCCGCGGTGGACGGCGCGCTCGCTTCCAAGCACCGTAACGCCGGGCAAACCTGCGTTTGCACCAACCGTTTTTATGTGCATGACTTGATTTATGACGCTTTTGTCGCCAAACTGCGCGCCAAAGTGGAAGCTTTGCGTGTCGGTAATGGGCTGAACCTTGAGGTGGAACAGGGGCCGCTGATTGACGAGGCGGCGGTGAGCAAGGTGGAAGCGCACATTAGCGATGCTGTCGCCAAAGGTGCGATAGTCGTCTTGGGCGGCAAGCGCCATGCGCTCGGCGGGACTTTTTTCCAGCCGACCATCTTGAGCAATGTAACGCCTGCGATGAAAATCGCGACCGAAGAAACGTTTGGCCCGGTGGCGCCGATTTTTCGATTTAGCTCCGAGGCCGATGTTGTCAGCCAGGCCAACGCTAGCGAATACGGGCTTGCTTCTTATTTTTACACGCGCGATATCGGCCGGGTCTGGCGTGTGGCGGAGGCGATTGAAGCAGGGATGGTTGGCATCAACACCGGAATCATTTCGACTGAGGTAGCGCCATTTGGCGGCATTAAGCAATCGGGCTACGGGCGCGAAGGTTCCAAATATGGCATCAATGATTATCTGGAAATCAAGTATCTGTGTATTGCTGGCATTGAATAAAGAAGAGGTGATGTATGAACCCCAAGGCTAACTCGATCAAAATAGAACGCACGGCGAAAACCCTGAGAGAGCTATCTCTGGAAAAAATGCGGGAAGCGATCATCAACGGTTACTTTCTACCTGGCCAGCGCCTGATCGAGAGAACACTCTGCGACGAGCTGGGCGTCAGTCGGACCATTGTGCGCGAGGTGCTGCGGCATCTGGAAACGGAAGGGCTGGTGGAAACCGGCTCGCAACAGGGACCGGTGGTGGCAACCCTCGACGTGAGCAAGGTCGCGGAGATTTACGAGATTCGCGCGTTGCTGGAAGGACACGCAGCCAGAGCCTGTGCCGTGTTGGCCAGCGATGAGGTGATCAGGCAGTTGGGTGACTTGATCAACGAAATAGAAAGCGCCTTTGCCGAGCGCGATTTTCAGAAAGTAATGCGTAATACCACCGAGTTTTATGAAGGGATGTTTGTTGGCGGTGGTAAAACAACCTCTTTGGAAATCGTGCAATCGCTCAACGCGCGCATCAACCGCCTGCGTGCAATGACGATCAGCTCCAGTGGCCGCGGTGCCGATGCGGTGTCGGAAATGCGCGCGCTTCTGGATGCGATCCAACATCGGGATCCGGATAAAGCCCACGAAATGTCGGTCGCGCACATTCGTCGGGTTGCTGAGATCGCTATCGCAAAACTACAGGAGGCGAGTCAGGCCAAGCAGGCTGCCGAGGCAGGTTAGGCATCGCACCCATTCATTCACTTGGTCTTCACGGTTTCGGTGGCAACGGCGTGACGCCAGGTGCCCATACGGTCGTTGCTGGCCGAATGCCCACTGCGTAGAGCAAACCCAATTCCGTCATGCCGTCACGAAAGGCAGTTTCGTTTCCATAACCGGCGTCCGCCAATACCACACCTGTCGGCACACCCGATGCGATCGCTCCACGTAGTTGCACCAGCGCGATTTCCGGTTTGGTTGCAAACGTCAGTCCTCAGGTACGCCCGTCTTGTGACGACGTCGACATAGAACAAGCATGCGCATCGTGCCAGATCACGCTCGCCGCTTCACTTCCTCCAGCCGCCGCTGCAACACAAATATCGGCTGCGCCCACGGCGCATCCTTCTTCTTCTTGCTGGTGATCAGCGTCAATTCGGACGGATCGTAGACATCGGTGTTGTGCGTCAGCGGCGTCGTCATCAGATACTGCGCATCGGTATTCTTCAGGAACTGGCCGACCAGCTGGATGTTGCGGATATCGAGATGGGCGAACGGTTCGTCGATGAAGACGAAGCCGCCGGAGCCGTCGTCCGATTTCAGCAGGCCGATCAGCAGGATCAGCGACTTCATCACTTGCTGACCACCGGATGCTTCGCCGTCGTTCATGCCGATCGCGCCCTTGCCGTCGAACTTGAAGCGCACGTGCAGGCCGGCTTGCGCCAGTTGCACGTCGTCGTTTTCCAGCCGCACGCTGTCGGCATGGACCTCGATGCCGGCCAGTTCGCCGAGCTCCTTGATGTTGCGGCTGTAGGTCTTGATGGTGTAGCGCAGCCGCTCGATGTAGGCGCCGCGGGCGTTGCCGGTGGCCTCGATCGCGCGGTTGTTCTGGTAGCGCCGATCGTCCGTTTCTGCTTGCCGGCCCGTCAACTGGGCGTTCATGCGGGCGTGCTGGTCGACCACGGTATCGTTGGTTTCCCAGTCGTCGCGGTCCAGGTTGCTGGTCAGATTCTTGATGCGCAATTCGACCTGATGGGCATTTTGATGGACATCGACCAGCGCCAGGCGGCGTGCCGGACGACGCCAGCTGAACGGCAGGTGGCGCCATGCCCGATGGATTTCCGTCAGCGCCTGCGCATGCTCGCTGCGCGTTTCGCGGCTCTGCTTCTGCGCGTGGGTCAGGTGCGATTCGCTATCGGCCAGCGCTTTTTTAGCACCATGCCAGGCGCCGTCGGCGCGGGTGCGCGCTTCAGTCGCGCTCTTGATCAGGCCGAACAATTCGCCGAGACGGCCACCGACTTCGGTGCGTGCCGCCTTCAGCGGTTGTGCGTTGTGCGTCGCTTCGTCGAACTCGGCCTGGCGTGCGACCAGCTCCTTGGCGGCATCGACACCGGCGATGCGTGCCTTCAGCGCGCTGACTTCACCGGCCAGCTTGCCGATCCTGAGCGTCAGCTGATCTTCTCCCGCTTCCAATGCCGGCAAGCCTTTTTGCAGCGCGGCCAGGCGCTGGTTGCGGCCGGCCTGGCCGAAACGGTAGCGCGATGCCTCGACAAACAGCGAGCGGCCGCCGCGTCGTTCGCGATGGTAGGCCTCGGGTGTGATCCACTCCTGATGGCCGCCTTGCTTATCAGCTTGTTTGATACCGGCTTCGACCGAATCGACGCGGCTGATGCGGGCCAGTTGCTCGATCAGCCAGGACGGTGCGGGGGCGCTGAATTTGACCACCGATAGCAGGCTGTCGTCGTTGCACGACGGCGCATCGACGCGTTCCGGCACGATAAAGTGGCCGTAGCGTTCCTGCTCGCCGATGCGATAGGCGCTGGCGGCATCGCGTGGATGCTCGAGCAGCACCACGGCGGTATAGGCGCGCAGCACGCCTTCGACCGCGCCTTGCCAGCGGGCGTCGGTCACTTCGACGATATCGGGCAGCATCGCGTGCCCGATGCCGGCGTCGCGCAATGCGCGCCGCATGCCGCGCACATGGTCCGGTTCGGGCAGGGCGGTCTTGCTTTCCAGCGCGGCAATGGTGGTCTGGTCGGCGGCGATCCGGGCGGCGATCTTGTCGCGCGCTTGCTTTTGCCGCGCCAGCTCAGTGTCTTTTTGCTCCAGCTCAGCGGCGACATCGGCGATGCCGGCACCGGCGTCGGCCGCCAGTTTTTGCAGGCGCACCTTTTGTTCGAGCAGGCTTTCCTGCGGTTTCAGCTTGCCGTTGATCTCATTGAGTCGCTGCTCGAGCGTTGACTTTTCTGCTTCCAGCGCCGTTTCATGCTGCTGTGCGGCGGTCAACGCCTGCATGCGGCTGGACAGTTCGGCGCGCTTGTCGGACAGCTGCCCGTCCTGCTGCAGCAACGATTTTCTGGTGTCGCGCAGCACCCGGCTGTCGTGCGCGGCGCGCTGGCGGATTTCATGGTACTGCAGGCTTGGCAGGATTTCTTCCTGCAGGTCGCGCCGTTCCTTGTTCAGGCCCTCCCATTGATGGAAACTGGCGACGCGCAGGCGCAGGCCGTCCAGATTGGCTTTCGACAGCTCAAGCTCGGTCTCGAATCTCTGCAGCTCGACTTCGGTGTCGTGCTGATGCCGTTTCGCTTCGTCGTAGGCGTCCAGCACTTCCTTGTCGCCGAACACCTGGAACACCAGGTCGAGTAGCTGACGCGGTGCGTATTCGCACAACTTGTCGGTTTCGCCTTGTTCCAGCGCCAGTACCTTGGCCATCGCCGGTGACAGGCCGGCATTGGCGAGCCGCTTGCGATAGGTTTCGACGCCCAGCCAGTCGCTTGCGTCAGTCACTTCTTCGATCTCGACCACGCCGGCGCGCATCAGGTATTGCCGTTTCCAGTCGCCGCCGTTTTTCTGGATCTGGCAAAACAGCGTGACTTCGTCTTCGCTGAAAAAGCCAGAGCTGCGGAAAGGGCGATTGGACAATTGCCGGCCGACACTCTTGTTATCGACCACCGCCCGCAGCCACGCGCTTTGCTGGCCGGAATGGCGCGCATAGTGCTTGTAGGTACGGCCCATCGAGCAATCGAGCCCGAACAGCGTGCGCAGCGCGTCCAGCAAGGTGGTCTTGCCTGAACCGTTCTGGCCGGCGATGGTGATGATCTTGGCGTCGAGCGGAATGTTCTTGATGCGCTGCCAATAATCCCAGTGCACCATTTCTAGCGATTTGATATGAAACATGGCGGTCTTATTCTGTAATGTGGGCGGCTGTGTGGGCGGCGGTGTCGTCTGCTGAGTCCGAGTCGGCAGCGGTAGCGTTGGCGATCGCCGGCTCGGTGGACGCCAGGGACTTGGTCGCGGCAGGGCCAAAGATTTCCGCCAGCGCACCGTTCAGTATCCGTTCCTTCAGCGTGTCGGTGTCCATCATCAGGTCCAGCAGCGGGCCTTCCAGGATGGCATCACCTTTCTTCTCGATGAAGCCGAGCTTGGCCAGTTGTCCCAGATTCATGTCCATCCGGGTCTTCTTGCCGAGCTTGTCGCCGAAGTCGGCCAGCAGCGCGCGATACGAAATCCCGATCGACGATTCTTCCGCGCTGGGTAGCGGCTTGTCCTTGCCGAACATGTCGTTCTGGTTCTGGTCCGCGTGCTGATGCGCTTCCTGCCGTTCGCGCTTGGGCAGGATGATCTGCGCCCATAGCACTACCAGCAGCGCGACGCCGTCACGCGCCAGGCCGAAATTATTGTTTTGCCAGCTGTCGCGCGCGCCGAAAATCTTCGGTTCGATCTCGCGCGTCAGTGCCAGCGTGACGTGGTCGGCGTAGACGTTGTCGAGCAGTTTCATGCCGCAGCCGAACAGGCGCGCGTCCAGTTCCGCGCGGAACAATTCATCGGACAATGCCCGTCTGACCAGCTTGTCGTCGCGCCGCAGGGTTTGATGCGTCAACAGCCGCGCGATCAGAATTTGTGCATCATCATTCATGCTGCGGCTCCGCTTGTTGGTTCATGGATAGGTTCAGATCAAGGTCCAAATTGCGTATCAGGCTAGCCAGCGAAATGGCGGCGACCTGCGGGTCGTTCAGCGTCATCATGCCGTCGCCGTGCTGCAGCGATACCGGCAAGCGCGCCAGCGCGGCGGTCGCGCCCTGCAATGCGGTCTCGCTGCTGTCGCCCAGCAGTGGCAGCAGCGACGCGCGATACGAGGCGATCGCAAAGCTGGACGGCAGCAGCGCGTCCTGCACCGGCGTCGGCTGCGCTGCGGCGGCGGTGCCGGCAGCGGGCAGCGCAAAGCTGGACAATCGCTCCAGCCAGTCGTCCAGCTCGCGCATCATCGGTACCGCTTCACTGATCGAGACCGGCGCATCGGCGCCGACCGGCAGCACCGAGCTGACGGCAGCGGCGCGGTCCGAAAACAGTTCGGCTTCGGCGACGTCGATCATTTCCGCCGGCGTGATGAACAGCGGCGTGACCGGCTGCGAGACCGCATCGCGCGCCAGCGCCGCCAGGTCGTCCTGCTGCAACAGCCAGGTCTTGATGTCTGTCGTGGACAAGCCGGACTGACCCAGATGTACGCGTTGTCGCTCGATCTGGTTCAGCGCGCGCGAGAACATGCCCTGCATATTGAGCAAGGTGCTCTGGGCCCGGCCGATGGCCTGCGCGGCGCGGTGGGTGGCGGCGTCGGCGCGCGCATCGCTGGTAATCGCATGCACGATCTGCGAGCCTTTTTCGACCCAGTCGCAGGCGGTATTCCATTTTGCCTGGGCCGAGCGCAAGCGAAATTCCGAGCCGGACGCAATCGCATCGCGAAATTCCTCGGTCAGGTCGACCAGCCGCCCGAGCAAATGCTGTAACTGCTCGACCGAGATGCCACCGATCGCTTGCGCACCGGCGACCTGGGACAGCAGGAAACCCATTTCGGCTTCTTCATCGTCTGCCTGGCCCAGCTGCAGCAGGCTATCGATAGCCGACAGCACATTGCGTGCAGTCGGCGTGACCCGATACACGCCTTGCGCCGCGTCCCACGCCAGCAGTTGATGCGAGCGCAGCCGCGCCAACACCGTTTCCAGGCTTTCCGGCTCCAGATACGACAGCTTGAGGTTGATGTCGGCGCGCGAAAATGTCGGCGAATGGGCATCGGCAGCCAGTTCGCGCAGCACCAGCAGACGTACCAGTACGCCGTTGAAACCGCCATGAAACAGGGCGGTGAACGCCTGTAACAGCGGCTGTGCGCGTTTCAGATGAAACACCTGCTCGATCTCGTCGGGCGACACGTCCGCCTTGAAATACGCTTGCAGCGTATCTTGTGGATATTGCGGGTCCGCATCGAGCGCTGCCGGGCTATCTGCTTTGTTATTGTGTGATGTGTTCTGCATACTGAATGTGAGGGGGATGCCTGGTGCTTGGGTCTGGGCCGGTTGCTGCCTGCCACCTGTGTCAATGTAGATGCGGTGTCATTGCACGCCGCAATCAGGTCGGGCGGAAACTGGAAAACGCGGCCTTGAGTTGGTTGATGCGGGCATCGTCCGCGGCGTCGGGACCGAATAGCAGCAACAGGTTGCGGTTACGCAGCATCGCGTGGCTGCCAAGCAGGCCGGTATCGGCTTCCAGTTGCAGGCAGGCAATTTCGGACACGCATTGCAATATGGACATCGGTGCCTGTGACATCGACAACGGCAGGAAGTCGTAAGCCGATACGCCGGTCACGCCGGGCTTCGCCAGCAGTTGTTCGGTGCCTGTGGTGCGGGTCTCGTCGAATTCGCCTTTGATACCGCTTTGATCGAGGTATTTGGCCAATTGGCCGAACACCTGATGATCGTCAATTCTGGCCTGCGCATCGTCCGTCGTGGCTTCGACGCAGGTCGCCAGATCCACATCGTAGTCGGCATCATGCTGCTCCCGGCACCAGCGCTTCATGTCGGCATGGCGCCCGTCCGATTGGGTGGCAACCTGTGCCTGTACCGCCTCTTGGCCGAATAGCAGCGTCTCGATCTGTGCCTGGGTGATCTTCATTCCGACGCCGGCCAGGACAATATTGAGCACCACTACCGCGATGAATGGTGCACGAATCTTGGCTTCGTCATCGTCCCATAGCCGCCAGGCCCAATACAGCGCCGGCACCGCAAAGATGAAAGGCAGGATCGCGCCCAGATTGCTGACGCGCCGGATCCGCAGCACCAGCCATGCCCAGAATGGGATGCCGAGCAAGGACAGCAGGATAAAAATGGCAATTGTCATCGGTTCTCTGTGCTAGCACCCTGACCAGCGGTCAGATTTCCAGATTGTCAATCAGGCGCGTGCCACCCAGCTTGGCGGCAGCCACCACTACCAGCGGTTCGGACTGGGCGATGTCGCCGGCAGCCGGCGGTTGCAGATCGACCCGCTTACGGATCGAGATGTAGTCCGGTTTCCAGCCGCGCTTGCTGAGTCGGTCCATCGCCTCATGCTCCAGCGCGAATACGTCCAGATGGCCGCCGCGCACCTCGTTGGCGACTTCGTTCAGGGTCCGGAACAGGGCCGGCGCTTCGGCGCGCTCGGCTTCGGACAGATACATGTTGCGCGACGACAGTGCCAGCCCGTCATCGGCGCGCCAGGTTTCGGCCGCGATGATCTCGGTCGGTAGTGCGAACTGCTTGCTCATATTGCGCACGATCATCAGCTGCTGATAATCCTTCTTGCCGAACACGGCCACGCGCGGCTGCACGCACGCAAACAGCTTGAGCACGACCGTGGTCACGCCGGTGAAAAAGCCGGGACGGAATTCGCCCTCAAGGATATTGCCGATGCCATCCGGCGGATTCACGCGAAATTCCTGCGGTTCCGGGTACAGGTCTTTTTCGGTCGGCGCAAACAGCACGTAGACGCCTTCCTTTTCCAGTTTTTCGACGTCGGCCTGGAAGGTGCGCGGATATTTGTCGAAATCTTCATTCGGTCCGAATTGCAGGCGATTGACGAAGATCGACGCAACGATTGGATCGCCATGCTTGCGCGCCAGGCGCATCAGCGACAGGTGGCCTTCATGCAGATTGCCCATGGTGGGTACGAATACGGTGCGCAGCTGTCCGCGCAACTGGTCGCGTAATTCTTCAATCGAGGAGATGATTTTCATGGTCTCGCCTTCATGCGATGAGCTTGGATAATGTGGCCCCTGCCGAGCACGTGTCAGCTGCAAAATCAGCTGTCATGGCGGCAGGAAGGAATAAATAATGAGCCGGCATCAGTCCGGTGAATAGGCCAGCCGCACGTAGATCGGTGCGAACGGCTCGGCCTGGGTGATTTCAATCAGTGTCTCTTTCGCCAGTTCGAGCAGCGCGATGAAATTGACGACCACTACCGGTACCCCGCGCGTCGGGTCGAACAGATCGGAGAATTCGACGAACCGGGCCGATTGCAACTGGCGCAGGATGGCCGACATATGTTCGCGTACCGACAGTTCCTGGCGGCTGATCTTGTGGTGCTGGGTCAGCTTCGCACGTTTCAGCAGATCGGCCCAGGCCGACTGCAGATCCACCACATCGACATCCGGCCAGCGCGGTATCAGGCTTTGCTCGATAAAAATCTGGGTGCGAACGAAATCGCGGCCGAGTTGCGGCAGTGTGTTGATGTCCTGCGCGGCCAGTTTCATCTGCTCGTATTCCAGCAGCCTGCGCACCAGTTCGGCACGCGGGTCGCCGACCTCGTCGCCGGCATCGGCTTTGCGAGCCGGTAGCAGCATGCGCGATTTGATTTCTATCAGCATCGCGGCCATCAGCAGATATTCGGCTGCCAGTTCCAGATTGTGGACGCGGATCTGGTCGACGTACTTCAGATATTGCAGCGTAACCTGCGCCATCGGAATGTCGAGGATATTGAAATTTTGCTTGCGGATCAGATATAGCAGCAGGTCCAGCGGACCCTCGAACGCTTCCAGGAATACTTCCAGCGCGTCGGGTGGAATGTACAAGTCGTTCGGCAGCTTGAACAACGGCTCGCCGTACAACCGGGCAAAACCGATGCCATCGACCACGTCGGGAGTCGAGTCGCGCGCTCCCAACGGCGCCAGCGCGGCGGCGTCCGCGGTCAGCTCGGTCCTGTCTACGGTGGTTGTCACACTAATGCAATCTCAGATGCGGTCGGTGCCCGATCGGCCGGGATCAGAGCTTGTTCTGGTAAACGTAGGCTTGTTGCTGCACGCTTGACTCGTTGGCGCGCTCCTGCGTGTCGAGTCCGATCGGGGCCTTGTCCCACAGCAGGGCGCGGCCGAGGCGCTGCGATTCTTCCAGACCGGGTCTTTCCTGCTTGAGTTGCTTGATGAACAGGGTGATTTCCGACTCATATCCCTTGAATTGCTTGCTGAGTTTCATGTTGTATTTGATAGCATGGTGAGAGCAGACGCCATTCTACCCTGTCTTATGACCATATTTGAGCCACGCAGACGGTGCCGGCAGTTTCTATTCCGGGCGTGGCGCTGCATCTTATCAAGGGGATAACATGAATCGATGGAAACGGGGCGTTTTGGCGCTGGCGAGCGTGATTCTGGTGGTCGCCTGCGATCAACGAGGACGTTTCCCTGAGGAGGTCGGATTGGACCAGCTGGAAAAAGGGATTTCGGGCGAATCCGACGTGCGGATGGTGATGGGGCCGCCGGAAACCGTATGGGAAGAGGAGGACGGCGCCCGCACGCTGGAATATCCGAAAGGCCCGGCCGGCCACCGCACCTGGATGTTTACCATCGACCAATACGGCAAGTTGCAGGATTACCAGCAGGTGCTGACCGATGAAAACTTCGCCAACATCCGGACCGGGATGAGCAAGGAGGAGGTCCGTCGGCTGCTCGGCAAGCCACGTACTATCGTCGAATTCAAGCTGAAGAACGAGGAGGTCTGGGATTGGCGCTATCTGCACCAGAGCACGGAACCCCGGTTTTTCAACGTGCATTTTGACATCGACAGCCGGCAGGTAACACGGACTTCGTCGTCGGAGGATCGCGCGGCCGGGCATTGATGCCTGATGCGCGAAAGATCAATATACTCCCGGAGAAATTGCCTTGTCCAGCACAGAAAACTTCAATGAATTGGATATACTGGCTTTTTTTTGATTTATCGTCACTGTTCAGCCCGCCATGACGGGTTGAATGATTGCTACACAAAAGGCCGTTCGACCTGAGTAGGCCCGTTCGCCCTGAGTAGCGAAGCGTATCGAAGGGAGCGTATCGAAGGGAGCGTATCGAAGGCTGGGCAGCCTTCGATACGCCCGATGGGCTACTCAGGACGAACGGCTGGTTGGGATTGCTAAATCATCGCTAGCTGCGGCTGAATAGTTACACCTTGCCGGCCCACGCGACACGCGGCACGCGTCAGGTCGGCGATCAAGTGAGCGTCGCCGCTCTCGGCCGGACGCACCAGAATGCGCATCACCCCGTCTCTAGCGCACTCGCATGCCCGGCGCGGCGCCCGGCCATGGGTTCAGGATGTAGATGCCGGGATTGGCTTTTTCGTCGGCGGCGGAAGCCGCCAGCACCATGCCTTCCGACACGCCGAACTTCATCTTGCGCGGCGCCAGGTTGGCCACCATGATGGTCAGCTTGCCGATCAGGTCTTCCGGCCGGTAGCCCGATTTGATGCCGGAGAACACGTTGCGATGCCGTCCCTCGCCGACATCGAGCGTCAGACGCAACAGCTTGTCGGAGCCGTCGACGTGCTCGCAATTGACGATCTGGGCGATGCGCAGGTCGATCTTGGCAAAATCATCCAGCTTAATCTCGGGGGCGAGTGCTTCAATCGCCTCGCCGTTCTCACCTTCCCCTTCTGAGGGGGAAGGCCGGGATGGGGGTGCGGCCGCCGCACTAGGGAGAGACTCCGGCATCTCGAACAACGCATCCAGCATCTTCGGATCAACCCGCTGCATCAGGTGTGCATAGGCATTGACCTGGTGGCCGTGCGGCAACGGATGCAGTACGTCCTCCCATTGCATCGGCGCCAGGTTCAGCAGGGCTTCGACCTGTTTCGCCAATTCCGGCAATACCGGCTTCAGGAAAATCGTCAGAATTCGGAACGCTTCGAGCAGGCGACTGCAGACTTCGTGCAGCTTGTCGTTGTTGGCGGCGTCCTTCGCCAGTTCCCACGGCTTGTTGGCATCGACATAGGCATTGACGATATCGGCCTGATCCATCACCGCGCGCAGCGCCTTGCCGAATTCGCGGTGGTCATACAGCGCCTGAATCTCGCCCGCCGCGCTACGCAGCGTGGCCAGGAAAGGATCGGCCCCGGTGGCCCATTGCGACGCGATTTTGCCGTCGAATTTCTTGGCGATGAAGCCGGCCGAGCGGCTCGCGATATTGACGAACTTGCCGATCAGATCGCTATTGACCCGCGCCACAAAATCGTCCGGGTTGAAGTCCACATCCTCGACCTTGGCACTGAGCTTGGCCGCAATGTAATACCGCAGCCATTCCGGATTCATGCCGATGTCGAGATAGCGTAGCGGCGAGATGCCGGTGCCGCGCGATTTCGACATCTTCTCGCCGGAGACCGTGATGAAGCCGTGCACGAAAATATTGTCCGGCGTTTTCAGTCCGGCAAAGTGCAGCATCGCCGGCCAGAACAGCGTGTGGAAATAGGTGATGTCCTTGCCGATGAAGTGGTACTGCTCGGTGCTCGGATCAGCCATGAAGGCGTCGAAGTCGCGTCCGGTCTTGTTGAAGTAATTTTTCAGCGAAGCCAGGTAGCCGACCGGCGCGTCGAGCCAGACGTAGAAATATTTGCCCGGCTCGTCCGGAATCTCGATGCCGAAGTAGGGCGCATCGCGGCTGATGTCCCAGTCGCCCAGGCCATGTTTCACGGTGCCATCATCGCTATCCTTGTCCTCCAGCCATTCGCGCGCCTTGTTGGCGATTTCCGGCTGCAGTCGCGGTTTGCCGTCGACATCGCCGAGCGCCCAGCCGCGCAGAAATTCGACGCATTGCGGGTCGGACAGCTTGAAGAAGAAGTGCTCGGACGACTTCATCACCGGCGTCGCGCCGGTCAGCGTCGAGTACGGGTTCTTCAGGTCGGTCGGCGCGTAGACTGCGCTGCAGACTTCACAGGAGTCGCCGTATTGGTCCTTGGCACCGCAGGTCGGGCATTCGCCCTTGATGTAGCGATCCGGCAGGAACATGCTCTTGACCGGGTCGTAGAACTGTTCCACCGTTTTGCTGGTGATGAAACCGGCTGCCTTCAGCCGGCGATAGATGTCGCGCGACAGCTCGTGGTTTTCCGGGCCGTCGGTCGAGTGCCAGTTGTCGAAGCCGATATGGAAGCCGTCGAGGTACTGCTTGCGGCCAGCCGCGATCTCGGCAACGAATTCCTGCGGCGTGACGCCGGCTTTTTCGGCCGCGATCATGATCGGCGCGCCGTGCGCATCGTCGGCGCACACAAAATTGACTTCATGGCCCTGCATTCGCTGGAACCGCACCCAGATGTCGGCCTGGATGTATTCCATGATGTGACCGATATGAAACGCGCCATTGGCGTAGGGGAGGGCAGTGGTAACGAACAGCTTGCGGGTCATGGTTAATGCGCTTCCAGCGAGTAAAACAAGCATTTTACCAGCCGAAACGCCGAAAACGCATGGATAGCCGGCACCGGACCCCCGGCGCCACGAGAGTGTGCCGCAGCGGCGGAATTGCGCTAGACTTGGTGATCACATCCGGAGACATTCATGAGCGTCACAGTAGAAGCGGTCAAGCAAGCCCTGTCCACAGTTATCGATCCCAACACCAATAAAGACTTCGTCAGCAGCAAATCCGCCAAAAACATCCAGATCGACGGCGCCGATGTCGCGCTCGAGATCGAGCTCGGTTATCCGGCCAAGAGCCAGTTCGACGGCATCCGTAAAAGCGTGATCGCTGCGCTGCGCGCCATTCCCGGCATCGGCAACGTCAGCGTCGATGTTCACAGCAAGGTCATTACCCACACCGTGCAGCGCGGCGTCAAGCTGTTGCCGAACGTGAAGAACATCATCGCCATCGCTTCCGGCAAGGGCGGCGTCGGCAAATCAACCACCGCAGTCAACCTGGCGCTGGCGCTGGCCGCCGAAGGCGCTTCGGTCGGCATTCTGGACGCCGACATTTACGGCCCGTCGCAGCCGATGATGATGGGTATCTCCGGCCGCCCCGAGACCATCGATGGCAAGACCATGGAGCCGCTGGAAAACCACGGCCTGCAGGTCTCCTCGATCGGTTTCATGATCGACCCCGATGAACCGATGGTGTGGCGCGGCCCGATCGTGACGCAGGCGCTCACGCAATTGCTGGAACAGACCAACTGGCGCGACCTGGATTACCTGATCGTCGACATGCCGCCCGGCACCGGCGATATCCAGCTGACGCTGTCGCAGAAGGTGCCGGTCACCGGCGCCGTCATCGTCACCACGCCGCAGGACATCGCCTTGCTCGACGCCCGCAAGGGCCTGAAGATGTTCGAGAAGGTCGACATCCCGATCCTCGGCGTGGTCGAAAACATGAGCACCCATATCTGCACCAATTGTGGCCATGCCGAGCCGATCTTCGGTGCCGGCGGCGGTGAGAAGATGTGCGCCGAATATGGCGTCGAGTTCCTCGGCGGCCTGCCGCTGACGATGTCGATCCGGCAACAGACCGATACCGGCAAGCCGACCGTGGTGGCCGACCCGGACGGCCCGGTCGCAGCGATTTACAAAACAATCGCGCGCAAGCTGGCGGTCAAGGTGGCGGAAAAGGCCAAGGACATGAGCAGCAAGTTTCCGAGTATCGTTATCAAGAACGACTGATCGCTGGAGGTGGCCTCGGCCATCTTCCACCTGCCTTTGAAGGGAGAATGACGAGCGCTGAGGCCGGCAAGCGACCAGCACGGCGCGCAACATGCAGGAGTCACGGCAATCATGCGCCAAGGTGGATGCGGTGCGCAGAAGCTTTATGCCTGCAACACCGCATACAACAAGGCGTAGCTCTTTTGGTATCAATGTGTCCTCACCCAAAAAGGCATATCGAACATCATGGAGACAGAGGCAATCACCGTCGGTGTCGTTATGCAGCGCCGCTCGCTGCATAACCGCTGGCAGTCGCAGCAATGGCGACCGCTGGAAGTGACCAGTGATCTGGGGGCCGCGCAGCGCAGCGCACTTTGTTTGCGCAACGGCAGTGCGGATGGCGACGTCGGCGATGACATGCGCTGGCTTTTTCCCGGCTTCGACATCAAGCTGTTCAGCGACGAGGCGGAAGGGTATTTCCTCAATATCAGCGCCGCGTTGCCATGCTGGTTCATAATGTGGCGCATGGAGCCGATCGATGACCTCGATGTCGCCGTGCCCAAGACTGTCACGCTGTCCTACAACGAGGCTGCGCGGCTGATGGATGGCGGCGAGCAGGTCGACACCTTGCCCGCGTCGTCCGACATCATCGAATGGCTGGCCGCGTTTGTCGCCGAGCACTACCGCCCGGAACCGAAACACAAACGCAAGAAGCCGTCGTTCGAGGGCGGCGCTGCGGTGGAGCAGATGGCCAAGGCGGAAGGAAGCGGCCATGGCGGCTGAGCATTTCTTCACTCGCTGGGCCAAGCCCAAGCCGCCGCTGCCCGATGGCGGCGACCTCGCGGCTTCGAATCCCATACCGCGCCCCACGGCGTCGACCGCCGAACCAACCGCACCCGGCGCGCGAGCGCTGCCGACGCTCGACGATGTTGCCGGCCTGCACCAGGATTCGGACTTCTCGCCGTTTCTGGCGCAAGGCGTCGATGAAACAGTCAAGCGCTCTGCATTGAAAAAATTGTTCACCAATCCACATTTCAATGTGATGGACGGCCTCGATACCTATATCGACGATTACGGCAAGGCCGATCCGATGCCACCCGGCATGCTGGCCGCCCTGAATCATGCAAAAGCGCTACTCGACCCGCTGGCGCAATTGACGGCGCCATTGTCGCAGCTGACTTCGCTGTTGCCGGCGCCGGCTTCCGTGTCGGCCGGCGCTGCGGTTGCGGCGGACGCAAGCGGGGCAGAGCCGGCCGATACGCCCACGCCGTCCGAACCGGATACGTCGTCGATTACCGCCTCCGACGATCCGCCGCCATCGACATTTCCTGCCACCTCCAATCACGCCGAAATCAAGCCAAAAGGCGCTGCATGAGCACACAATTCAAGGTCTGTAGCTGCAACCGGTCGATGCCGCTGGATGCCGCGGCCGGCGCCAAATTGGGCGAGGCGCTCGGCACCGGCGCGCTACCGGTCGCCAGCGAGTTGTGCCGGCGCGAGCTTGGTTCCTATTTGCAGCCGCTGCAAGGGGGCGACGATGTGGTCGTCGCCTGCACCCAGGAGCGTGCGCTATTTACCGAACTGGCGCAGCAAAAACAGGCGGTCGCCACGATCCGGTTCGTCAATATCCGCGAAACTGGCGGCTGGGGCGCCGACGCGAAGCAGGCATTGCCGAAGATGGCGGCGCTGCTGGCTGTGGCGGCCTTGCCCGACCCGGAGCCGGTGCCGGTGGTCGGCTACGAATCAGGCGGCCATGTGTTAATCGTCGGGCCAGCCGCGCGGACGCTGCCGTGGGCCAGGCGTCTTGCATCGCAGCTCGATGTGAGCGTGCTGCTGACCGACGGCCGCTCCGACGAAATATTGCAGGACCGTTCATTCCCGATATTTTCCGGTCACAAGGTCCGTATCGGAGGCTGGCTCGGCGCTTTTAAGGTTTCCTGGCAGCAGGCCAATCCGATCGACCTGGAAACCTGTACGCGCTGCAATGCCTGCGTCGACGCCTGCCCGGAACAGGCGATCGATCTGACTTACCAGATCGACCTGGATAAATGCAAGTCGCACCGCGATTGCGTCAAGGCCTGCGGGCCGATCGGCGCGATCGATTTCATGCGCGAGGCGACCGACCGCAGCGGCGAATTCGACCTGATTTTCGATTTGTCGGAGGCGCCGACGATAGCGTTGCACCAGCCGCCGCAAGGTTACTTCGCGCCGGGCGCCGATCCGACGCGCCAGCTCAACGATGTGCTGAAATTGACGCAGCTGGTCGGCGAATTCGAAAAGCCCAAATTTTTCAGCTACAAGGATTCGTTGTGCGTCCATAGCCGCAACGAAAAAATCGGCTGCAACGCCTGCATCGAGGTCTGTTCGGCCGCGGCAGTCAGCCATCATGGCAATCACGTGACGGTCAATCCTCATCTATGCGTCGGTTGCGGCGCCTGCACCACCGTATGCCCGTCAGGCGCGCTGACCTATGCCTACCCGCGCGCACCGGACCTCGGGCTGCGGCTGAAAACTCTGCTGTCGACCTATGCCAAGGCAGGCGGCACCCAGGCCGCATTATTGTTCCACAGCAAGGAGCAGGGCGCAGACCTGATCGGGCGCTTGGGGCGCATGGTAGCGCGCGGTGGCAAGGGCGTGCCGGCCCGCGTGATTCCGGTCGACCTGCAGCACACCGCCTCGACCGGCATCGATCTATGGCTCAGCGCGGTCGCTTATGGTGCGGCCAATGTGGCGGTGCTGCTGACCGACGAAGAGGCGCCGCAATACGTCGCTGCGCTGACGCAGCAGATGCAGGTTGCGCAGGCGATCCTGACCGGCCTCGGTTATGCGGGAACGCACCTGCAGCTGATCCGCGCTACCACCCCGGTGCAACTGGAGAGTGCGCTGCACGGCTTGCAACCGGCGCAGGCGCCGGTGGCCCGCGCCGTGTTCAACGTGGCGGCGGAAAAGCGCACCACGCTCGATTTTGTATTGGAACACTTGCTGGACTGCGCACCGCACCAGCCCGAAGAAATCGCGTTGCCAGCGGGCGCCTTGTACGGTACGGTCAGCGTCAATAAAGCCACCTGCACGCTCTGTATGTCGTGCGTCGGCGCCTGTCCGGCATCGGCCCTGATGGACAACCCGGCCTCGCCGCAGCTGCGTTTTCTGGAAAAGAACTGCGTGCAATGCGGGCTGTGCGAGAAGACCTGCCCGGAGTCCGCGATCACGTTGACGCCCCGGCTGCTGCTGACCGATGTCGCGAAGCAGGCGCGGGTGCTGAACGAGGCGCAGCCGCATCACTGCATACGCTGCAACAAGCCGTTCGGCACGCTCCAAATGATCGACAACATGCTGGCCAAACTTGCGGCGCACAGTGCGTTTTCGGGCAACCTGGACCGGATCCGGATGTGCGCCGACTGCCGCGTGATCGACATGATGGAAAACAAGAACGAGACATTGATTACACCATCGATCAGTGAATTGAAGCGCCAGCGTTGACCAGGGATCAAATGACCACCAGCCAGCCACTGAAATTCGAAACCCCCGATCACGGCGAAGAAACCGCGCGCGCCGACCTGTACGGTCTGCTGGCAAGCCTGTTCTATGCGCCGCCGCCGCAGGCCTTGCTCGATACGCTGGCGACGGCGCCGGCGAGTGGTTATGCTGTGCTGCAGCATGGTTGGCGCGGCTTGGTAGAGGCCTGCCGCGAGCTGAGCGCCGAGGCGGTACGCGACGAGTATGAGGCACTGTTCATCGGTGTCGGCAAGCCCGAGATATTCTTGTACGGCTCTTACTATTTGTCCGGCTTCCTGATGGAAAAGCCGCTGATTGCGCTGCGCAACGACTTGGCGCAACTGGGTCTGCAAAAGGCGGACACCGTGATCGAGAGCGAGGATCATTTCGCCACCTTGTGCGAGGTGATGCGGTATTTGATCGCATCTGACGACGTGCTTCAGGCCAACCTGGCGATTCAGAAGAATTTTTTTGCGACGCATCTGCAGCCATGGGTGCAGGAGTTGTGCACGGCCTTGGAAAGTCACCCGCAAGCCAGGTTTTATGCTGCAGTAGCACATTTGACCCGGATTTTTTTCGACATCGAGATGCAGGCGTTTGATATGGAATAGATAAGATTGTCAATTGTGTGTAATAGATTAAAAATTGTGCTAGATTGAAAAAATCTGGGAAATTGCAAATTTGGAAATGGCCTGACTGATGTCCTATCCATTGGGGGCAGTATGGAAGAAGTACGCAAGACGACGCGTCGCAGCTTCTTCGGCGGACTCGGGCTGCTGGCTGCCGCGGGCGCCGCGCTGAAACTGAGTCCTGCACTGGTCGCGAGCGATGCAACGTCGCCGCAGACCGAGCCTGAAGGCAAAAGCTATCGCCTGACCGAACACATCAAAAAGTACTACCGCACCACCACCATTTAAATCGAGGTGACAACCATGCTGTTGACTCGCAAGGGTGACGCTGGACGGCGTTCTCCTAGTGGTTCTGCTTCCCATCTTTCCAATAGCCTTGCCGACAGCCTGTCGCGCGCTTTGCCGACGATGGACCGGCGCGCATTCCTGAAGCGCTCCGGCATCGGGGTTGGCGCCGGAATCGCGGCGGCGCAACTGGGATTGATCCGGCGGGCGAAGGCAGCCGATGGCAATCAGCCCGCCGCCAGCAAGATCCAGGTCCGGCGCACGGTTTGCACCCATTGTTCAGTTGGCTGCGCAATCGATGCGGTCGTCGAGAACGGGGTCTGGGTTCGGCAGGAACCAGTGTTCGATTCGCCGCTCAACCTGGGCGCGCATTGTGCCAAGGGTGCCGCCGTCCGCGAGCATGGCCATGGCGATTACCGCCTGAAATACCCGATGAAGCTGGTCAACGGCAAGTATCAGCGCATCAGCTGGGATACGGCACTCACCGAGATTTCCGCCAAATTATTGGACATCAAAAAAACCAGTGGTCCGGATTCTGTGTTCTGGGTCGGTTCGTCCAAACACAACAATGAACAAGCCGCGCTGTTGCGCAAGTTCGTCTCGTTCTTCGGCTCCAATAACTGCGATCACCAGGCGCGCATCTGCCACTCGACCACGGTGGCCGGCGTAGCCAATACCTGGGGTTATGGCGCGATGACCAACAGCTACAACGATATTCAGAACGCGAAGGCGGCGATGTTTATCGGCTCGAATGCTGCGGAAGCGCATCCGGTATCGATGCTGCACATTCTGCACGCGAAGGAAACCGGCTGCAAGATGATCGTCGTGGATCCGCGCTACACGCGCACGGCGGCCAAATCCGATCACTACATCCGTATCCGATCGGGTGCCGACATCCCTTTCCTGTACGGCATGCTGTACCACATCTTCAAGAATGGCTGGGAAGACCAGAAGTACATCAATGACCGCGTCTACGGCATGGACAAGGTCCGCGAAGAGGTAATGACGTGGACGCCGGACAAGGTCGAAGAGGCTTGCGGCGTGCCGGAAGCGGAAGTCTACAAGGCGGCCGAAACGCTGGCGAAAAACCGGCCGTCCACGGTGATTTGGTGCATGGGGCAAACCCAGCACAGCATCGGCAATGCGATCGTGCGCGCGTCGTGCATCCTGCAGCTGGCTTTGGGTAATGTCGGCAAGTCCGGCGGCGGCACCAACATTTTCCGCGGCCACGACAATGTGCAAGGCGCGACCGACGTTGGCCCGAATCCGGATTCCCTGCCTGGTTACTATGGCCTGGCGACCGGGGCCTGGAAGCACTGGTGTGCGGTGTGGGGTGTCGATTACGAATGGGTCAAGAAACAGTTCGCGTCGCAGGAAATGATGGAGAAATCCGGCACGACGGTGTCGCGCTGGGTCGATGCCGTGCTCGAAAAGCCTGAGCTGATCGACCAGGACAACAACGTCAAGGCGATGTTGTTCTGGGGCCATGCGCCCAATTCGCAGACGCGCGGTCTGGACATGAAGAAGGCGTTCGACAAACTCGATCTGCTGGTCGTGATCGACCCGTATCCTTCGGCCACCGCAGCGATGGCGGCGATGCAGGTCGACGGCCAGCAGCTCAATCCGAACCGGGTGGTTTACTTGCTGCCGGCCGCCACGCAATTCGAGACCTCCGGTTCCGTCACCGCGTCGAATCGTTCGTTGCAGTGGCGCGAGAAGGTGATCGAGCCGCTGTTTGAATCGCGCACCGATCAGATGATCATGTATCAGCTGGCGCAAAAGCTCGGCTTCGGCAAGGAGCTGGTCGCCAAGATCAAACTGGTGCCGGGCAAGGGCGGCATGATGGAACCCGAGCCGGAATCGATGCTGGAAGAGATCAATCGTGGCACCTTCACCATCGGCTACTCAGGCCAGTCGCCGCAGCGCCTGAAGGCGCACATGCGCAACATGCACCTGTTCGACGTCAAGACGCTGCGCTGCGCCGGCGGCAAGGATAAAGTGTCCGGTTATGACATGACCGGTGACTACTTCGGCTTGCCTTGGCCCTGCTACGGTACGCCCGAATTGAAACACCCGGGCTCGGCTAATTTGTACGATACCTCGGTGCATGTGATGGACGGCGGCGGCAATTTCCGCGCCAACTTCGGGGTCGAGAAAGATGGCGTCAATCTGCTGGCGGAGGATGGATCCCATTCGAAGGGCGCCGACATCACCACCGGCTATCCGGAATTCGATCATGTGCTGATGAAAAAGCTCGGCTGGTGGGATGAACTGACCGATGCCGAGAAAAAGGCCGCCGAAGGCAAGAACTGGAAGACCGATCTGTCGGGCGGCATCATCCGTGTGGTGATGAAAAATCATGGCTGCCATCCGTTTGGCAATGCCAAGGCCCGTGCCGTCGTGTGGAATTTCCCCGACCCGGTGCCGCTGCATCGCGAGCCGCTGTATGGCACCCGTCCCGACCTGGTCGCCAAATACCCGACCCACGATGACAAGAAGACATTCTGGCGCATGCCGACCCTGTACAAGTCGCTGCAGCAGAAGAACGTCGAAGCCAAACTGTACGAAAAATTCCCGATCATCCTGACCTCCGGACGGCTGGTGGAATTCGAAGGCGGCGGCGAAGAAACGCGCTCGAATCCCTGGCTGGCCGAGCTGCAGCAGGAAAATTTCGTCGAAATCAATCCGAAGGCGGCCGCCGATCGCGGCATCCGCGATGGCGAGTACTGCATCGTGTCGACCCCGACCGGGGCGCGCATCAAGGTCAAGGCGCTGGTCACGCCGCGCGTGGGCGTCGATACGGCGTTCATTCCGTTCCATTTTTCAGGCTGGTGGCAGGGCCGCGACCTGAAGGAGTATTACCCGGAAGGTGCGGCGCCGATCGTGCGCGGCGAGGCCGTCAATACCGCGACGACCTATGGCTACGATTCGGTGACGATGATGCAGGAAACCAAGACCACGATCTGCAATATCGAACGGATCGTCGCCTGACCATCGTACTAGGCAAAGCAGCGGCAACGCAATTTGTTGAGGGGACAAACAAATGGCAAGGATGAAATTCATTTGCGACGCGGAGCGCTGCATCGAATGCAATGCGTGCGTTACCGCCTGCAAGAACGAGCACGAGGTTCCGTGGGGCGTGAACCGGCGCCGCGTGGTCACGATCAATGACGGTGTGGTGGGGCAGGAAAAATCGATCTCGGTAGCCTGCATGCACTGTTCCGACGCGCCATGCATGGCGGTCTGCCCGGTTGATTGCTTCTATCGCACCGACGAAGGTGTGGTGCTGCATGACAAGGATATTTGCATCGGTTGCGGTTATTGTTCATATGCCTGTCCGTTCGGTGCGCCGCAATTCCCGTCGAACGGCACGTTTGGGCTGCGCGGCAAGATGGACAAATGCACCTTCTGTGCCGGTGGCCCGGAGCCCGATGGCTCGCCGGTGGAATTTGAGAAATACGGTCGTAATCGGCTGGCCGAAGGGAAACTGCCGCTGTGTGCAGAAATGTGTTCCACCAAGGCGCTGCTCGGCGGCGATGGCGATGTCATCTCCGAGATTTTCCGCAACCGCGTGGTGCGGCGCGGCAAGGGCAGTGAGGTCTGGGGTTGGGGCACCGCTTACGGCAAGGCGCCACACCCGGATGCCCAGGCACCGACGGAGCAAAAATCATGAAGCGACCTTTATCGATCGCTGGCGCGGCGCTGTTTGTGCTGCCGCTGCTGCCGCTGCTGGCACTGCTCATGCTGGCCGGTTGCGGTGAAAAAGACCAGTCGATAGTCGCTTCCGGTCACAAGACCGATGGCAAACCATGGCAAGGCGCGCAGGATCCCTACGTCGCTGCTGGCTGGACTCCGGGCGACAAAGCCAGATGGGAGACCCAGTTGCGCACGCGGGCCCAATCGCAAAACGAGTACAACCGGGTCAACTGACTGCCGCGCGAGAGGAGTGGACATGAAAAAGTGGATTGGCGGTCTTGCCCTCGGCGTATCGCTCGGTGCGCTGATGACATTGGCGGCCGATGTCGCGCTGGCACAATATGATGACGCGGCCAAGTCGGCTGCCGTCAATCCTGCACCACCAACAGCACAACCAGCCCCGGCCACAACCCAAGATAGCCAGCCTGCCCAAGCGTCGCAGCCGCTGCAGTCGATCGAATCGATCGACATCCTGAAGCAGAATCAGGCCGAGCGCACCAGGGACCAGCCGGGCAACCTGGCGCCGACTTACCGCATCATCAAGCAGGGCGGCAAGAATTATTCCAGCCTGCCGGCGCTCGAGGCAGGTGTACTGATTCAGCCCAAAGCCCAGTTTCCAGGACAGCCGCACGCGACCACTGCAGGGGAGGCCTGGCGCAATTATCGCAACGGTCCGCTGACGCATATCGGGGGCTGGCTGTTGATCGCCGCAGCGCTTGGCGTGATTGCGATGTATCTGATTGTCGGCCCCCTACGAATGAAACAGGGGCCGGTTGGTCGCTTGATAGAACGCTTTACCTCATTCGAGCGCACCGTCCATTGGACCACGGCGATCAGCTTTGTAGTTCTGGCCGTATCCGGGCTGACCATGCTGTTTGGCAAATACGTGATGATGCCGCTATTCGGTCATGGCTTGTTCGGCTGGCTGGCCTATGCCTGCAAGAATCTGCACAATTTCGTCGGGCCGATTTTTGCGGTCGCGATCGTGGTGACTTTCATTACCTTCGTCAAGGACAACTTCCCGCAAGCGGCGGACCTGAAATGGCTGCTCAAGCTCGGCGGCCTGTTCAACAAGACACACGTCAGCGCCGGCCGCTTCAATGCTGGCGAGAAGCTCTGGTTCTGGGGTGGCTTGACGCTGCTCGGGCTGATCGTCAGCGGCTCGGGCCTGGTGCTGGACTTATTGGTTCCCGGTCTGGATTACACCCGCGGCAACCTGCAAATTGCGAGCGTCATCCACATCGTCGGCACGGTGTTGCTGATCACTGCGGCGTTCGGCCACATCTATATGGGGACGATAGGCGTGGAGGGCGCATTCGATGCGATGGCCACCGGTCTTGTCGACGACGAATGGGCCCGGGAGCATCACGATCTCTGGTATCAGGATATCGAGAGCGGCAAGGTGCCGCGGGTGAGGACCGCAGAGGGCGCAGCGAATGCGAATGATGCAACTGGCCCGGCTCGAGCTTGAGTGCGGCGTGAGGATCCGATGAAAAAATTTCCAGCGATTGTGACGTGTCTGCCGGCGGGCCTGTTGCTCGGCTTGTTGGCGATCGGGCAGGCTACGGCAAAACTGCCGCCGCCGAGCGATGAAGCCAAAGCCAAGGCCGCCGAAACCAAAGCCAAATCTGCCTGGTCCGACAAGGTCGCGGCGTACCAACTGTGTCTGGTCCAGGACAAGACCGCCGCTGGCTATTTGAAGGCGACCGGCAAATCGGCCAGCGCTGCCGAAGGTATTTCTCCCTGCGCCGATCCCGGTCCCTATGTGTCTGCAAGCGCCGTGAGCACAGTGACTAGCACAGCGGCGCCAGCAATGCCGGCGCCACAATCGATTGCAAAGAAACCCTGATAAATTACCGATTTGAGAGATTTGCAAATGAAAAACAAACTTGTTGGCTTAGCGGTCTTGAGCGTATTGGCGGGATGTGCGTCGATGGGACCGGCCGGCGAATCCGCCACCGCTCAATTGATGCCGCGCAGCGGTAGTCAGGCCGAGGGCAACGTAAGCTTCCGTCAGCAAGGTGACAGGGTGGCAGTAACCGTCGACGTGAGCGGTCTGAAACCCGATGCCGAGCACGGCTTCCACATCCACGAGAAGGGCGATTGCAGCGCGCCCGACGGCACCAGCGCCGGCGGCCATTTCAATCCGTCCGCCAAGCCGCACGGCCAATACGCGACGGCCGAACATCATGCCGGCGATCTACCCAGCCTGAAAGCCGATGCCAACGGTCGTGCCAGCGCCACATTTGAAGTCAGCGGCCCTACCGTCAGCGCCGGAGCGGCCAGCATAGTCGGCCGTGGCTTGATCGTGCATCGCGATCCGGACGATTTCAAAACGCAGCCGACCGGCAATTCCGGTGCGCGTATCGCGTGCGGTGTGATCGTCAAGAGCTGATCTCCGGCCATGGGCTATCATCCGCAACTCAGCAAAAGCGCGGTACCGCTTACCACCGAAGTGGAGGCGATCGACGAGCGCGGCCGCTTGTCGACTATCGCGATCCCAGCCGAACGCCCGTTGACGGTCTATCTCGACAAGCGCGAGCTGGTCACGTTGATGACGCTCGGCGGTGCGCCGGAAGCGCTGACCTTGGGTTATCTGCGCAATCAGCGCTTTGTCGCGACGCTCGATGAGATCGCCGCTATCCAGGTGGACTGGGAGGTGGAATCGGTCGCCGTCACCACGCGCAACGGCGTCGACCGGATCGAAGAGCGTACCTCCAGACGCATCGTCACCACCGGTTGCGGTCAGGGCTCGGTATTCGGCGGGCTGATGGACGACGTCGATAGCATCGTGCTGCCGGACGCTGCGCGGCTAACGCAATCGACCCTGTACCGCATCGTCGACACGATTCGCCTCCAGCAGTCAATCTACAAGCAGGCCGGCTCGGTGCACGGCTGTGCGCTGTTTTCAGCTAATGGCGAGATGCTGTATTTTGTCGAGGATGTGGGTCGTCACAATGCGGTCGATGCGATTGCCGGCAAAATGTGGCTCGACGAAATCGACGGCGCAGACAAGGTGTTCTATACCACCGGGCGCCTGACGTCGGAAATGGTCATCAAGGGTGCGCAGATGGGTATTCCGTTCCTGCTGTCGCGCTCCGGCACGACGCAAATGGGACATGCGGTGGCCCAAAAGCTGAACATGTCGCTGCTGGCGCGCTGTACCGGCAAGCATTTTCTGTTGTTGACCGGCAAGGAAAGACTGGTATTCGAGCCGCAGTTGCTGGATGACCGATTGCGGGTCGCCTAATTCGCGCACTGCCATCGACGCAGTCAACGCGGTAAAATGGCGTTTTTATCTATAACGGCTTTGGATATCCAAGGCTGTTTTTCTTTGCCATGACCGTCCGCACCCGTTTTGCCCCAAGTCCCACCGGCTATCTTCATGTTGGCGGCGCCCGTACCGCGCTGTTTTCCTGGGCCTATGCCCGCCATTTCGGCGGCACTTTTATTCTACGAATCGAGGATACCGATCTGGATCGGTCGACGCCGGCAGCGGTGCAGGCGATCATCGATGGCATGCAATGGCTGGGCATGCATCACGACGAGGGACCGTTCTACCAGATGCAGCGGACGGATCGGTACCGCGAAGTGATTGGCCAGATGCTGGCGGCCGGCACCGCATACCACTGTTATTCCTCGCCGGCAGAAGTCGAAGTGATGCGCGAGCAGCAGCGCGCCGCCGGCGAGAAGCCGCGTTATGACGGCACCTGGCGCCCCGCGCCAGGCAAGGTATTGCCGCCGATTCCTGAAGGCCGCAAGCCGGTCGTGCGTTTCAAAAATCCGCTCGATGGCGAAGTCAGCTGGGACGACGTAGTCAAAGGCACCATTACGATTGCCAATCGCGAGCTGGACGACCTGGTGATTGCCCGACCCGACGGCACGCCGACTTACAACTTCTGCGTCGTGGTCGATGACTGGGACATGCGCATCACTCACGTGATCCGCGGCGACGATCACGTCAACAACACGCCGCGGCAGATCAACATTCTGCAGGCACTAGGCGCACCATTGCCGTTGTATGGGCACTTGCCGATGATACTCGGCACTGATGGCGAGAAACTGTCCAAGCGCCACGGCGCGGTCAGCGTGATGGACTATCCGGCCCAGGGATATTTGCCGGAGGCGATGCTCAATTATCTGGCCCGTCTCGGTTGGGGACACGGTGACGACGAGCTGTTTTCAATGGAGCAGTTCTGCGCGTGGTTCGACCTCGGTCATCTGTCGAAGTCGCCAGCCCAGTTCAATCCGGAAAAGCTGGCCTGGGTCAACAACCACTATATCAAACAGGCAGATAACAACCGCCTGGCAGCATTGGCGCGGCCGCTGATGGAAAAAGAAGGTGCGCAGTTTGACGGCGCCCCCGATCTGGCCGCGGTCATTGGCCTGATGAAAGAGCGTGCGAATACCGTCAATGAACTGGCCGCCGCCGCGATGCTGTTCTACCGCCAACCGGCACCCGACGCGACACTGCTGGCACAGCATCTGACGGATGCGATCAAGCCGGCGCTCGCCGACTATGCCGAGCGCTGCCAGTCGGTCGAATGGAAGAAGGATGCACTGACGCCGATGCTGAAAGAAGTGCTGGCCGCGCACCAACTGAAGATGCCGCAGATGGCGATGCCGCTGCGTTTGATCATCACCGGACAATTGCAAACACCATCGATTGACGCGGTGCTGGAATTGTTCGGTCGCGATACGGTTTTGGCGCGCCTGGCAAAATATCTTGGATAAATTCAAAAAGCGCATTTACAGGAAGCAAAAATCTTTGCTATAATTTCGCTTCTGCACTGGGGGGTATAGCTCAGCTGGGAGAGCGCTTGCATGGCATGCAAGAGGTCAGCGGTTCGATCCCGCTTACCTCCACCAGCACCACAGCAGTTCAACGTGGTTTAGCAGAAAATCTGTAGGTTCGCTGTAGGCTAGTAGTTTGGACAGAACAATGTCCCCATCGTCTAGAGGCCTAGGACATCACCCTTTCACGGTGAGTACACGAGTTCGAATCTCGTTGGGGACGCCAGATTTATAAAGCCCTGATTGATTTAATCAGGGCTTTTTATTCCGGCTTACAAGGTATGCAAGGCATCAACAGTACCTGCGTGTACTTGTAGCACGGACAGTTTCTGTCCCCATCGTCTAGAGGCCTAGGACATCACCCTTTCACGGTGAGTACACGAGTTCGAATCTCGTTGGGGACGCCAATACTAAACGCCACGCTTTTGCGTGGCGTTTTTTTATGTGTGCTCGAAATCGGTCGGTATTGCTTATTCAGAGCGGCACATGCCAATGATTTTTGCCATCCATCTCCGACGCTCCCGGCACAATCAGGCCGGCGTATCGATACCGGCCGTGACCTGCAAGGCGCGACAAGCAGTTCGCCCCAACATACCACTCTTGTTTGTGCGGCCGATGAAATGAAATAATGGATTCCATGGCCGGTCCTCAAACGCTCGCCCTGTTCTGCAGCGTCGCCGATAACTATGGCGATATAGGTGTTTGCTGGCGCCTGACGTTTCAGTCGGATGTAGGGGTGATAGTGGGGTATGTTCGACACCTGGCGCCGTGGTCCGGAACCGGTGTTTTTCCGGCAGATGGGCGAAAAAAAACGCTGCGGAAAATCGGCAGCGTTTTTAGTCACAGGTGAAATTAGTTGCGTACTATTTTTTTGTATTCGTTGGTACGCGTATCAATTTCAATCATGTCATCTTGGCTGACAAACAGTGGCACTTGAACTGTGTGGCGATGCGCTTCGATTGCATTTTCAATCTTGGCTTCTTTCAATACGTTGCCCGAAGTATTGCCCTTCACTGCAGGTTCCGAGTAAACAATTTGGCGAACGATCGTCGTTGGCAGTTCAACGGAAATTGCTTTGCCGTCGTAAAAAACAGCTTCGCACTCCATGCCATCTTTCAGGTAGTTCAGCGCATCACCCAGGTTCTCGCCTTCAATTTCATACTGTTCGTAGTCGGTGTCCATGAACACATACAGCGGATCAGCGAAATAAGAATAAGTCACAGCTTTTTTATCGAGAACAACCACATCGAACTTGTCGTCGCCACGGAAAACGTTTTCCTGAGGACTATTTGTCAAAAGATTTTTCATCTTCCACTTATAGGTGAAGCCCGTGCGGCTCGAGCCATTGACATCAGAGCGCAAGATGATCATAGGCTTGCTGTCGACCATAATAATGTTGCCAACACGAATTTCTTTTGCAGGTTTCATAGCGAATATACGTAAAGAAGTAGGTTACATAAAAATCATCTGTAGCCTACTGGCAAAAAGCACCGCAAGCCAACGTTTGATTGAATTTTAAAATGCGTTAAAAATTAGCCGTATATTTTAACCCATTTTTGAATATCCCTTACCGAACTGTTTCGGCAAACTTCAGTAAATTGGATGCCAAGTCGCCATTTGCCAACAACTGGCGCTGCCAATCCATGGACATGATGGCAATTTTTTGCATATCGGCTTCAAGCAGTGGCCATATCGCGGCCCAATCAACTGCTGTTTTCGTGGCAGCATTCCAGCCTAAAGAGAATTCGATCAAGCTCTCTGTTTTTGCTGCATAGCACTGCAAAAATGCGTTCAATTTAAGATGATGCAAGTCTTTGTCTTGTGGGTAGATATGCCAGATAAAAGGTTTGCCCGCCCACTGTGCGCGGACGAAGGAGTCTTCTCCCCGCACAAAATTGAGATCGCATGCCCATAACAGTTTGTCGTAGTCAGGCTGGGGAATAAAGGGCAGCACACGCACGGTTAATGCATCGCGGGTTGCTGTTGCTCCCGCCTTCGCAGCTTGCCCTGTACCACCTATAAATGCTTGCACTGCATCGACAGCAATACCTTCTGGCACCAGGCAGATAATCGCTGTGTCACTGCTTTGCCATGCATGAAATAATGCCGAAACCGGTGCCTGCGGATAGCAAAACAAGGAGACCTTCAGGAATGCCATCTCTGCTGGCGTGACGCCAAATTGCCCGAGAAAAGCTGCCATTGCAGCTTGATCATGTTGAAATGTCTGGCGCTGTTGTTGCAATCCAGATTCGAGCAGCAGACCGCCAGTTTTGCTGGTAAAGCCAGGAAAGAAAAAATACTTTGTCAAAGACAGCGATGGATGAGGCGACGATAATGTATGGCAACCCTCCACCCATGCTTCCGCGCTAAGGCCTTCCAGATTCAGCCACACTGGATGAGGTGTACGCTCTGCCATCGCCGCAATATACGCAGGCGGTATGTCACAGGCAAAAAACTCAATCACGATATCGGCCACATCACTGGCCGCAAACACGCCGTTTTGATCGCGCCAATAGCGCACCGTCACAGTACCGATCTGTTGTGCCTCGCGGTCGATAGCGACTTCTGGACAAATCCGCTGAAAACTCTGCAAATCGTCCACCCACAAGGTGACGGCGATGCCATGTTCCTGCTCCAGTTGCCGTGCCAAACGCCAGCAAATCCCAATGTCGCCATAGTTATCAACGACTTTGCAAAACAATGCCAGCGATGTTGTTTGATGCTCTTTCGGATGCATTTTTTGGTGGTTCAAGATTCAAATTTCAACAGTAATCGACGCTTTTTTATTGCCCGGCGGCTTTGCATTCGACAGTGTAATGTAATCATGCCGTCCGCCGTATGACACTGAACGATGAAAGATGACTAATGAGCGCGACCTGATTGTCAATCTGACGCTGGCGGTAATCGATTTGGCAGGGGCCGTGGCGCAAATAGCGGAAACCATGCCGGAGCACACCAAGGCGCAAATAAACGATTCACTGTTCGTCGAACAGGGCGACAAGATCGAGATCGATACCCGCACCGGCGAATACAAAAGCCGCAGCAAGTAAAAAAGTCAGTCAGGCGATTGCCTGCACCGTCGCAAAAAACGCCGCAGAATGATTTGAGGCGTTTTTTTCGTGGTATTGAAGTGCTGCGGGATGATTTTGCAGAAAAAATATACTGGGCGGTGTATTAAAATATAGCGCAATAAATGCGTGGACCTTATTACATGTTTTGCCATATACTCCCGCGAATTTTGCGATTTCAGCGCATCATTTGGCCTACTTGCCGCGCTCCCGGTCGTCGCGCAGGCCGGCGTCGCGCGCGGTCTCAAAACTTTCGCGCGTCTTGTCCTCGTCGCGTTCACCGAACGCGTAGTTGGCTTCCAGCCACATCACGTTAATGATACCGAAGGCCAGCGCCAGCCCGATTCCCAAAATCCAGTTGAAATACCACATGGCTGCTCCTAATAGCTTGAATGCTCGTTCTCATTGATATGTTGCTCGGTCACCTTGCCGCGCACCACGCGATAAACCCAGGTGGTATACAGCATGATGATCGGCAAGAACACGACCACCACCCAGAACATGATCGCCAGACTCTTATGGCTCGCAACTGCGTCCCAGGCGGTCAGGCTGCTGTTCGGCTCCAGCGACGACGGCATCACGAATGGAAACATTGACACGCCGGCGGTCAGGATCACGCCGGCAACTGCCGTGCCGCTGGCCAAAAACGCGGCCAATGCACGCTGCAGCGCGCTGAACAATATGCACAGCAGCGCGCCGCCGATGGCCAGTAGCGGCAGCACCCAGGTCAGTGGCCAGCGATGATAATTGTCGAGCCAGGCGCCGCTGACTCTCTCGACCGTCTTGGCGACCGGCATGAAGGCCGAATTGCTATCGGGCATGGTCACGATGCGGTAGCCGTCGATGCCGATCGCGACCCACAGCCCGGCCAAAATGAAAGCGACGACTAGCAGCAGCGCGGCACCGGTCGCGGCCTTGCGCGCACGCCCGGCCAGCACGCCTTCCGTTTTGACTTGCAGGAAGGCGGCGCCATGCATCACCAGCATCGCGACGCTGACTACCCCAGCCAACAGGCCGAAAGGATTGAGTAAGCCGAAGAAATTGCCGGTGTACTCCATCCGCATCGTGTTGTCGTAATGGAAGGGTACGCCCAGCAGCAGGTTGCCGAACGCGACGCCGAAGATCAAGGGCGGCACGAAACCGCCGACAAACAGGCCCCAGTCCCAGGCGCTGCGCCAGCGCGGATCGGCGATCTTGCCGCGATAGTCGAAACCGACCGGCCGGAAAAACAATGCGAACAGCACCAGCATCAACGCGATGTAAAAGCCGGAAAACGCCGCTGCATACACCAGCGGCCATGCCGCGAACATCGCGCCGCCGGCGGTGATGAACCAGGTCTGGTTGCCTTCCCAGGTCGGGCCAATCGAATTGATGATGATGCGGCGTTCGATGTCGCTCTTGCCCAAAAATGGCAGCAAGGTACCGACACCGAAGTCGAAGCCGTCAGTCAGTGCGAAGCCGATCAGCAGCACGCCGACAAAGCACCACCAGATTACTTTCAGGGTTTCATAGTCGAAGATCATCGCGGCTCCTGGATCCTTAAACGGCGGCAGGCGGGATGGCAGCGCCAGCCCCTGCAATGGCGGTGGCGGATGGTTGCGGCAGCTCGCCGTGATATTTGCCGGTATGCAGGCTGGCTGGGCCTTGGCGCGCATATTTAAACATCAGCATCATCTCGATCACGAACAGCAGCGTGTAAAAGCCCATGAAACCGGCCAGGCTGAAATACAGGCTCGACGGCTGCAAAGTGGAAGCCGACAGATGGGTTGGCAGCACGCCCGCAATGGTCCACGGCTGGCGACCGTATTCCGCCACCACCCAGCCGACCTCGATCGCGACCCACGGCAGCGGGATGGAAAACAGCGCCAGCTTCAGCAGCCAGCGTTGCTGCGCGAGTTTTTTGCAGATCAGGAAATAGAATGCCGCGCTGAAGATGAACAGAAACAGCAGCCCCAGCCCGACCATGACCCGAAAGCCCCAGAACATCGGCCAGATTTGCGGCACGCTATCATTGACTGCCAGCGCGATCTGCTCGGGCGTTGCATCGACCACGTTGGGCGCGTATTTCTTCAGCAGCAGGCCATGGCCGAGATCGACTTTGAGTTGATCGAACGCTGCGCGCGCCGCGGGTGACTTGTCGCCCGATTTCAGTCGCAGCAATGCCGCATAGGCCAACATGCCGTTGCGGATGCGGACCTCATGCATCTTCTTCAGGTCCTTGATGCCGGTGATCTCCTTGTCGGTCGAACGGGTCCCGATCAGCCCCAACAGATACGGGATCTTGATCGCATAATCGGTACGCTGCTTGGCCTCGTTCGGCAGTCCGACCACGGTGATGCCGGCCGGCGCCGGCTCGGTTTCCCATTCGGCCTCGATCGCGGCCAGCTTGACCTTGTTCACCTCGCCGGCGGTGTAGCCGGATTCGTCGCCCAGCACGATCACCGACAGCGTCGACGCCAGTCCGAAGGCGGCCGCCACCGCGAACGAGCGCAGCGCAAACGCGGTGTCGCGCGCCTTCAGCAAGTAATAGGAAGAGATCCCGAGCACGAACATCGACGCCGCCACATAGCCGGCCGCGACCGTATGCACAAATTTCACCTGCGCCACCGGATTGAAGATCACGTCCTGGATGCTGGTCAGCTCCATGCGCATCGTTTCAAAATTGAATTCGGCGCCGACCGGATTGTTCATCCAGCCGTTCGCGATCAGAATCCACACTGCCGACAGGCTGGAGCCGAGCGCGACCAGGAAGGTGACTGTCAGATGCTGCACGCGCGACAGCCGCTGCCAGCCGAAAAAAAACAGGCCGACGAAGGTCGACTCGAGGAAGAAGGCCATGATGCCCTCAAGCGCCAATGGCGTACCGAAGATATCACCGACGTAATGCGAGTAATAGGCCCAGTTGGTGCCGAACTGGAACTCCAGCGTGATGCCGGTGGTGATCCCCATCGCAAAATTGATGCCGAACAGCTTGCCCCAGAACTTGGTCATGTCGCGATAGATTTCGCGCCCGGTCATCACATAGACCGACTCCATGATGACCAGGATCCACGCCAGACCGAGCGTGAGCGGCACAAACAGGAAGTGAAACATCGCGGTGGCAGCGAACTGCAGGCGCGACAGACTGACAACTTCATCGATGGGTATCATCGTGAGCCTTTGGAGTGGAAGAGGAAATGGGTGCTGCGGCCTTCGGCGTTGCCGCGATGGCGGGCGGCGTCAGCAAATGCTGTTCGACCTGCGGCGTCGGCATCCGCATCTTTTTGGTCTGCGGCGTCGAGAAGAACGCATGCCACAACAGGATCAGAATCAGGATCTTGATTAGCAGCGCCAGCGCGATTTCAAGCGCCAGCGGTAGTCGCGTGAAATGCGGGTAGTGCAGATGGCGTGGCAACCGGATTGAGGCCATCCGTTCACTCCGGTTTGTCAGCATCGTCCAGCGGGATCTTGTTTGTCGCGGCTGGCATCGCGCCCGCGTCGGCAGCCTTGCCGAAACGGAATTTCTCCCGCACATCCAGCAATTTTTTGACGGTAGCCCCCATTTTCATCAAGGATGTCAGGGTTTCCGGCGACAGACGTTGCACATCGTCAAACCATGAGCTCGACAATTCGATTAGGTCGTACATTTCGCGCATCCGTCGCTGCGCCACGCGGTCCACCTCGGTGGTCGCAGTTTCCAGCAGCGCGTCGCGCAGCATCGACAACGTCGGCTCAACTTCACGGCGGCGACGCTCTTCCAGCAGTGTCTTGAAAATATCCCAGATATCCTTCGGCGGCTCAAAATATTCGCGCCGGTCGCCCGGCTGGTGCAACAGCTTGACCAGCCGCCACGATTGCAATTCCTTGAGCCCCATGCTGACGTTCGAGCGCGAGAACGACAGGTGCTCGGCGATTTCATCGGCATTGAGCGGCTTGTTCAGTACATATAACAACGCGTAAATTTGCCCGACCGTGCGGTTGATGCCCCAGCGGCTGCCCATTTCGCCGAAGTGCAGGATGAAGCGCTGGGTGAGCGGGGTGAGGGTGTCCATATTGTTGTGTTTCTTTGCTGGAATTATTGAATTTTCAGGAATTACTGAAATTATAGGATATAAGAGAAAATCTGGCTCGTTTTTTCTCCGTGACGT
The DNA here is from genome assembly GCF_042646465.1 of Pseudundibacterium arcticum. Taxonomy (NCBI): domain Bacteria; kingdom Pseudomonadati; phylum Pseudomonadota; class Betaproteobacteria; order Burkholderiales; family Oxalobacteraceae; genus Pseudundibacterium; species Pseudundibacterium arcticum. The sequence goes on along the minus strand of NZ_JBHRTP010000054.1, from coordinate 143,520 downwards.
CGCCGCCTCGCGGACATTTTGTGCATCCGCACAGTGAGCTTCCTTTGATCCCCCGTCGGGGAACCCCGATTTGCTCCGGGATGTCGAACGCCACTACGCTAATCAATGCATGGTGTTCAATTCCTTTAATGAAAAAGGAGCGCGTTCATGAAATCCCTTGTGACTTGCACGTCGATCGGCAGTTTGTTGCTGGTCGGATCAACTGCACTGGCCGCCACAGGCACGCCCGACCGGCCGATGCATGCGCGGCAGACATCGGTCGTCACGACCCATGTAGCACAACCGACAGTGCACGGTCCATCGACTACCGGGCAGCCAAACCAGAGCTGCGGCAGTGCGGCGGCTCCTAATACACCAGGCAATACCGCTACGGCGCCCGGATCGGCTTTCAATCCGAGCGGGACGGCAGGAACGGTATATGCCGGACAACAACCGCAGAATTCAGTCAATATTGCCAGCGTTTCGCAATACGACGTCGCTTGCGCCCATCAGCGCAGGTGATGAGGGTCACGCAGATCGAGTCTGAGGGCGTGGTAGTGAATGCGGTTCAAAGGTGCGTATTCGCACCGCTGATCCGCATTCCAAAGCAGCCTCTTATCCTCATCTCAAACCAACTGGCCCTTCGCAGTCGAAGCAGCCATTTCACTGTCGTAGCCTTCATCCAGCTGGAAAATAGCGAAAAGGGCCGAACGGCTGGCGTTGGTCTTACCCACGAACCGACATTCACAGACTGTTGTGCGCCAATAGCAAACGATCAATGCTTATGGGGATGGCGATGATGTATATCCGGGTAATGCGGATGCGTATGCCTGAGCGCTTGGTGGCGGTGCGGGTGCACATGCGGCTCCTTGTCATCCCACTCGAAATCATGCTCGTGATGGTGATGCGCGTCATGGTTGTGCGCATGGGTGTGAGACATGGGTTCATGCTGATGCTCATGTTCGTGCGTTTCGGTCAGGTGCAGCCAGATGCCGGCGCCCATCAGCGTTGCTGCGACCCAAAAGACGGTGCCCGGATTTTCGCCCAGCATTAGCAATGAAATCGCTGCGCCGACAAAAGGCGCAGCCGAGAAATACGCGCCGGTTCGCGCTGTGCCGAGATGCTGAAGCGCCAGTACGAACATCACGAGACTGAGGCCGTAGCCGCAAAAACCAATGACGCCGGCTGCCAATACCATACGCAATTCCGGCAGCGAAAAACCGAGTGCCAGGGCGATCGTCAGATTGACCGAACCCGCGACTAGCCCCTTGAGGCCGGCGATCTGCACTGCATCGCTGGCCGAGATCCTGCGTGTCAGGTTGTTGTCGATGGCCCAGCACAGGCAGGCGCCAACGATGGCCAAGGCGCCCCATGGCATGCCGAGCACCGGAATTTGTTCCCACGACAACAGCACGCCGGCAAGCACGATGAGCGCCATGCCGGCAAAAATGCGGCGGTCGAAATTTTCCTTGAACACAAACCATGCAAGCATGGCGGTCAACACGCCCTCCATGTTGAGCAACAGCGAGGCGGACGATGCCGGAGTGAGCGTCAGTCCGAGCATCAGCAACACCGGGCCGGCGATACCACCTGTGGCAATCGCGCCGGCCAGCCACGGCAAATCCGGCGCGGTAAGGTGCGCAGTGTCGGTCTGCTGGCCATTCGGTTTCATGGTGCGTACGATGAACCACGCCAGCAAGCCCAAGCCGCTGCCGAGGTACAACAATCCGGCCAGCGTAACCGGGGCGATTTCGCCGACCAGCGTTTTCGAAAACGGCGTGCCGGCGCCGAACAATACGGCCGCCGCCAGCGCATAGATAACGCCACGATGCATCGAATTTCTCCACCTCGGTAACATCTCGGTAACATCTTAGAATATACCGTATCAGTGCGACGTCATCTAGAAAGTGTCCGTCAAACGTGCGCCGGTAGTGATCGGCGGTCGGTCAAGTTTGCAGTCAGGATTGGCGAGTCATGTCGGACTTCGGCGTCGTGTTGCGCCGGGGACATCGATGATGACGTCCGATTGTGGATAGGCGACGCACGGCAGAATGTAGCCGTCGGCTTTTTCTTCGGCGCTGAGGCCGGGCCATTCGATGACGTATTTGACTTGGCCGCTGATCAGGCGGCACATGCAGGTGCGGCAGGTGCCATTGCGGCAGGAGCTGGGTAAGGTGATGTCGGCAAATTGGGCCACTTCGAGCAGGGACAGAGAATCCTGAGCTTCAAAATCCCAGCCTTTGGGTTCAATCTTGACTGAAAAATGGGTGTTCATGTCGCCCATAGTTTCGTTTTTGGCGGCGCTTTGGCATTGAATGAAGCCGCCGGCACATCGGCGAGACTGATGGCCACGGCAATCGATATAACAGTTACGCGGCAAATGATTTTCATGTTGTTTCCAACAAGGTCGGTGGGGTTGCCAAGCGCAACATTTTATCAAGCGCCGATCGATTTTGATTGTTGGCTGGTTGCACTTCGTGGGCACTGGCCGGGGGTGGCCCGGCGGCCACTCACTTTTCTTTGCTTCGCCAAAGAAAAGTAAGCAAAGAAAGGCGACCGCGCAGACGCTGCCCTTCGGGTTCCCGTCTGTGCGCCAAGCAAAGCGGGAAATGAAAACAACTCGCTGCGCTCAGACATTTTTCATTTCTGATCCGCTTTGCTTGGCGCACAGACGGCAGCGTCTCAAGCGGAACTTCAAGCGCAACGGCAACGGCAACTGCAAAACCAGCGGGCTAGAAACTTGTCGTCCAAATAAAAACCGCCATTCCAGAGCATACCGGAATGGCGGTTTTTCAAGGACTTTGAAATGGAGACTATTCGTCGGCCACCTTCAGCACCAGCTTGCCGAAATTTTTTCCTTCGAACAGCATCAATAACGCATCCGGGAAATTCTCCAGACCTTCGACGATATCTTCCCGTGTCTTGAAAGTGCCTTGCTGCATCCACTTGACTATTTCGGCTGCGCCGATATGGTAGCGGTCAGCGTAGTCGAATACCACGATGCCTTCCATCCGGGCGCGGTTGACCAGTAACGACAGGTAGTTGGCCGGACCCTTGACCGGGGTCGTGTTGTTGTACTGCGAGATGGCGCCGCAGATGATGATGCGGGCTTTCAGGTTGATCTTGGTGAGGACAGTATCGAGGATTTCGCCGCCGACGTTGTCGAAATAGATGTCGACGCCGTCCGGGCAGTGCTGTTTCAGGCCTTCTTTCAGTGTGCCGGCCTTGTAGTCGATGCAGGCGTCGAAGCCAAGTTCGTTGACGACGAAATCGCTTTTTTCCTTGCCGCCGGCAATGCCGACCACGCGGCAGCCCTTGTGTTTGGCGACTTGGCCGACGCTCTGGCCGACCGCGCCGGCAGCGCCGGACACGACGACGGTTTCGCCGGCTTTCGGCTGGCCGACTTCGAGCAGGCCGAAGTAGGCGGTCATTCCGGGCATGCCGAGCGCGTTCAGGTATTTGGGCAGCGGCGCGGCTTTGGGATCGACTTTGTAGAACCCCGCGGTCTTGTCGGCGGCGGCGCCGACCCAGTATTGCTGGACGCCGATGCCGCCGGACACGATATCGCCGATGGCGAATTTGGGTGACTTCGATGCGATCACGCGACCGATACCGCCGGCGCGCATGATTTCACCGATCGCAACCGGACGGATATAGGACTTGCCTTCATTCATCCAACCGCGCATTGCGGGGTCGAGCGACAGGTACAGGGCTTTGACCAGGATCTCGCCATCGGCCAGCTCGCGCACTGGCGCGGAGATGAAGTTCCAGTCGCTCGGCTTTGGCATGCCGACTGGGCGGGCGGCCAGTTGAAATTGCTGATTGATCAGCACGCTTGTCGTCATGTCTTTCTCCGGTGAGTAATGGCAAGGAGGGCACTATAGCGCAATTTGCACGGTCGTGCTTTTTATATGATTATGTAAGAAATGTAACAAATCTGAACTTTGAGAACTTGTCGTAGACCAACTCCATGAGCTTGCAGAAAACCACGGCTCACAGGAGCGCAGCAGCTTTGCATGCACCAAAATGCAGCATCGTGTTCCATATATTTGTAACACGATGCTAGTCGAAATAAGTAAAAACGAGTACTGCAGGCGTGTTCCTTCATGTGGATCAATACATGAGCGCGCCGAGGTACCGGGCACCAATCAGGAGATCCTATGCTTCGATCCGAAACACTTTTTGGCAAAAAACCGGTCAGTACACCGACCACTAATTCCCCTTTGGGCGGCAATAGCGCCTTTGCATCTGCCAATACATCCTCCAATAGCCCCTCTGGTATTCAGAAACCCATGATTACTCCAACCGGCAGCACCCAAACCAGCCCCGCCAATGCGCCGGTGTCGAGCACCAATGAAATGGGCAGCAAGCTGATCGTCGGACCGAACATCAAGCTGAAGGGCGTCGAGATCACCGATTGCGACACGCTGGTGGTCGAGGGGCGAGTCGAGGCGACGATGGATTCGCGCGTGATGCAGATTGCGGAACAGGGCGCGTTCATCGGTTCGGCCGAGATCGATATCGCCGAAATCCGCGGCCAATTCGAAGGCGACCTGACGGTACGCGAAAAACTGGTGATCTATTCCACTGGCAAGGTGTCCGGCAAGATCCGCTATGGCAAGGTAGTGATCGAGGAGGGTGGCCAACTGACCGGCGAAGTGCAGGTCGGTACTCAGGCTAAGTCAGCGGCAAAACCGTCCTCGCAACCGACGCCACAGTCGGTACCACAGGCGGCATAAGCAGACATAAGCAGGCATAAACACCGCCTTGCATTGTTGCTGTTTCGGATAACCGGACGCGCCGCGCGGCGCATCCGGTGTATTGTTATGGATGGACAAATCGCCGATGCCCGGTAACAGGCGTCGGCGATTTTTTTATGGGGAGTGCGCGTGGCACCGGAATATGTTCTTGCTTTTGAGTAAGATTTCCGAATAAAAACTGAGAGGAAACTGAATATACTCGGCTGTTCTTCACCATTGCATTGCTTTCAACAGTTCTACAATAACCAGGAAGATCACAGTATGAGTTCAAGAAACCGTCTGGCCGGCCGGTTCGGGCGCGGCGCGTCGCCGCTGGGATTGCTGGCACTGGTCGGCAAGGTGGCCGCCGCCGCACTGGTCGCAGGCGCCGCACAGGCGGGCGCGCCGACTGCCACCAAGTTGAAGTCCGCCCCGGCGGCACCGCCCACACCCATCATCGCGGTCAGCGACACGTATCACGGCATCACCGCCAGCGATCCGTATCGCTGGCTGGAGAATGCGGCCGATCCGAAGGTGCACCAATGGAGTCTGGCGCAGGATCAGCGGACCCGTAAATATATCGACCGCCTGCCTTCGCGCGCACCGATTTTCAAGTGGCTGATGCAACAGGCGGCCGCCAGTTCCAGCGCCTATTACGGCTTGCAGACCGCCGGCGAGCAGGTGTTTGCGATGTATAACCAGCCGCCGAAACAGCAGCCGATGATCGCGGTGATGGGCCAGGACCTCGATCCGGCCAAGGTGCGCATCGTACTCGATCCGAACCAGATCAGCGCACAGGGCACGACTGCGATCGACTGGTTCGTGCCATCGCCTACCGGTGAGCTGGTGGCGGTGTCGCTGTCCGACAACGGCAGCGAAGACGGCTCGGTACATATTTTTGACGTGAAGAGCGGCCAGCAGGTCGACGCCGTGATCCCGCGCGTGCAGTACCCGACTGGCGGCGGTAGCCTGGCCTGGCGGGCCGATGGTTCCGGCTTCTGGTACACCCAGTATCCGGGCGCCGATCAGCCGGCCGAGCGCCAGCATTTTTACCAGCAGGTTTTCTACCATCGTATCGGCGACGATCCAAAGCAGGATGTCTATGTGCTGGGCAAGGATTTCCCGAAAGTGGCCGAGATCTTTCTCGACAACCATCCGAATTCGACAGCGGTGCTGGCGACGGTCGCCAACGGTGACGGCGGCGAGTTCGCGCATTACGTGATCCAGCAAGGCGGCGCTATCCGGCAGGTGACCCGCTTCGAGGACCAGGTGGTGGCGACCGTGATTGGTCCTGACGATGCGCTGTACCTGGTGTCGCGCAAGGACGCGCCGCGTGGCAAGCTGCTGAAATTAAAGAGCGGCGACTATCAACTGGCGCATGCGCAGGCGATCGTCGCGCAATCGGATGCGGTGATGCAGTCGGGCGGCAATCTGGGCAGCTCCGCGATCGTGGTGACGCCGCGCGCGATTTACCTGAACGAACTGGTCGGCGGTCCGTCGCGCGTCGCGATCTATGACCATGACGGCAAACCGCAAGGCATGTTGCCGCTGCCGGATGTGGCAACGGTCAATGAAGTCGAAGCACTCGGCAATGGCGCGCTGGTGTATTCGATCGGCACCTATCTGAAGCCGTCTTATTTCGCGCGCTACGACGAAAAGAGCGGCAAGGGCGCGGTGACCAAACTGGTGCAGACCAGTCCCGTCAATTTTGACGATACCGAGGTGGTGCGCGAATTTGCGACCTCGAAGGACGGCACCAAGATTCCGCTCAATATCGTGCGTCGCAAAGGCGTCAAGCTCGACGGCAACAACCCCTTGCTGCTGAACGGCTACGGCGGCTACGGCGTGAGCCAAACGCCGCACTTCCTGGGCGCGGCCACGCGCCTGTGGCTCGATGGCGGCGGTGTGTTCGTCAGCGTCAATCTGCGCGGCGGCGGCGAGTTCGGCGAAGAATGGCACCAGCAGGGGATGCTGACCAGGAAGCAGAACGTGTTCGACGACTTCATCGCCGCGGGGCAATACCTGGTGCAGCAGAAGTACACCAGCCGCGCGCGCATGGCCAGCATCGGCGGCAGCAACGGCGGTCTGCTGATGGGGGCGGTACTGACCCAGCAGCCGCGGCTGTTCCGCGCCGTGGTGTCGCAGGTCGGCCTGTACGATATGTTGCGCGTCGAGCTCGATCCGAATGGCGCATTCAACGTGACTGAATTCGGCAGCGTCAAGAATCCCGATCAGTTCAAGGCGCTGTATGCCTACTCGCCATATCACCACGTGGTCGATGGCGCCCGGTATCCTGCGATCCTGATGGCGACCGGCGAGACCGACGGCCGCGTTAATCCCATGCATTCGCGCAAGATGATCGCGCGCTTGCAAGCGGCGACCGGTTCGGACCGCCCGGTGTATCTCAGCATCAATTCCCACGCCGGCCACGGTATCGGCAGCTCGCTATCGATCCGGATCAACCAGACAGCTGACGTGTACAGCTTCCTGTTCGACCAGCTCGGCATGAAATTTCCGGCCAAATAAGCCGATCTCAAGGCGGATCAACCATCCGTCGAGCCGCAACTTCCCAGCACGCCGCCGGTTTCTCGCGACACCGGCGGCGTTGCATTTCGGCGCGGCGCCCCGCAGCCATGCGACAATGTGCGCTTTGCATTGACGTTACTCTTCCAATCACTTCGCCCCGCACTTCGCCGAGTCCAGCATGCATCCCGAATACATCCTTACCTTGTCCTGCCCGGACCAACGCGGCATCGTCCATCGCGTGTCGGGTTTTTTGGCGCAACACGACTGCAATATCATCGACTCTGCGCAGTTCGGTGATGCCGATTCACGGCTGTTTTTCATGCGTGTGCACTTCGCGTCGGAAAATCCGGCGCTGCCCGATGCCACGCTGCGCAGCGAATTTGCGCAGCTCGCGAGCAGCCTGGGAATGAACGCGCAGCTGCACGATGCACGCCGCAAACCGCGCGTGCTGCTGATGGTGTCGAAGATCGGCCATTGCCTGAACGACCTGCTGTTCCGCTACAAGAGCGGGCTGCTGCCGGTCGAGATTCCGGCGATCGTGTCGAATCATATGGATTTCTACCAGCTCGCCGCCAGCTACAACATCCCGTTCCACCATCTGCCGCTGGCGGCCGGTGCGTCGACGCAAGCCAAGCAGGAACAGGAACAGCGCCTGCTCGACATCATCGACACCCAGCAGATCGAACTGGTAGTGCTGGCGCGTTACATGCAAGTCCTGTCGCCAACGCTGTGCCGGGCGCTGCAGGGGCGGGCGATCAATATTCACCATTCCTTCCTGCCCAGTTTCAAGGGCGCCAGGCCGTATTTGCAGGCGCACGATCGCGGCGTCAAACTGATCGGCGCCACCGCGCATTTCGTCACCGGCGAGCTGGATGAGGGCCCGATCATCGAACAGGATGTCGAGCGCGTCGATCACGCGATGGACCCCGATACGCTGACCGCGATCGGACGCGACGTCGAATGCGTGGTGCTGGCGCGCGCGGTCAAATGGTTTGTCGAGCACCGGATCTTGCTCGACGGGCATAAGACGGTGGTATTCAAATAGCGCGCGACTGGGCTAACGCCAGATAACGGCAGCAAGCATCAAATAGAACCAAACAGAAATAAAGAAAACCGACACGATGGCACTCAAGGCAACAATCTACAAAGCCGATCTGCAAATCGCAGACATGGACCGCAATTTTTACGAAACACAAAACCTGACCATTGCCCGCCATCCGTCCGAAACCGATGAGCGCATGATGGTGCGGGTGCTGGCCTTCGCCCGTCACGCACATGAGGCGCTGAGCTTTACGAAAGGTCTGTTCGACACCGATGAACCGGACTTGTGGCAAAAGGATTTAACCGGCGCCATCGCGCTGTGGATCGAAGTCGGCCAACCCGACGACAAGCGCCTGCTGAAAGCCTGCGGCCGCGCCGAACAGGTAGTGGTGTATAGCTACGCCAGCAACAGCAGCATCTGGTGGAACCAGATCGGTAGCCGACTCGAACGCGCCAAGAACCTGACCGTCTTCAACCTGCCGACGGAAACCAGTCAGGCATTGCAAAAACTGGCACAACGCAACATGCAGCTGCAATGCACGATTCAGGATGGGCAGATCTGGATGACGGGCGGGGATGAAACGGTGCAGATTGATCTGGTGACGTTCAAGGCCGCGGCTGAGGCTATGCGCTAAGGTGTTTTCTTAGGAGTATGGGCTAAAATAGTGCTATCGCCCATGCTTTCATTGGGCTTTAAAAAATACACGCTGGAGTATATTTTTCGTGTAGGCCGGGATTTAGGGCCGGCCTGCGATCACGCTGAAGCGCTGAACTGCGCCGTCCACCTTGCGTGGGCAGGTCAAGCCAAGGCAAAACTACCCCAGCACCCGCCGCAACCACACCCCGATATCATCAATCTCTTCCGCACATACCGAATGCGGCATCATGTATTCATGCCATTCGACGTCGTAGCCGTGGGCTTGCAGCATGTCGCGCGATTTTTCTGCGCGGTCGATCGGGATCACCGGGTCGCCACGACCGTGCGCCATGAAGATGGGCGTGTGCTGATTGGCGGCGTGACGTTCCGCCGCCACCACCTCATTGAGCGGCAGGTAACCCGACAGGCATAGCAGGCCGGCCAGTTTTTCGGGATAACGCAAGCCGGTCTGCAAGGTCATCGCGCAGCCTTGCGAGAAGCCGGCGAGGACGATCCGCTCGGCCGGGATGCCGCGTGCTTTTTCCCTTGTGATCAATTGTTCGACCGCAGCCTGCGATTTGCGCAGGCCGGACTCGTCTTCGCGCCGCACCAGATCGGTGCCCAGGATGTCGTACCAGGCTCGCATCACGTAGCCGCCATTAATCGTCACCGGCATCGTCGGCGCATGCGGGAACACGAAGCGAATCGGCGGGCAATCGCGCAGGTCGAGTTCGCGCACGATCGGCACGAAGTCGTTGCCATCGGCGCCCAGGCCATGGAGCCAGATCACCGAGGTCGTAGGGTTCGGGGAGGATTCAATTTCGATCGCATCAAGCGTGCTGATAGTCATGTTTGGTGGCAGTATATGGTCATTGCGATTGAAATGCGCGCGCAAAGGTTGTTCGCTCTTGGGAGTATATGTCCGACTTCAAAGCTGGTGAAGCGCTCAGGCCTTGTTGCGGATGGCCGATTTCGGCCGGAACGCCGCGCACACCGCATCATTGGTTTCGATGTAGGGGCCGCCGATCAGGTCGATGCAATACGGCACCGCTGCAAAGATGCCCGACACCAACGTCTTGCCATCGGCATCCTTCAGGCCTTCCAGTGTTTCCTTGATCGATTTCGGCTGTCCCGGCAGATTCATGATCAGCGCTGCGTGACCAGGCGTTTCGCGGATGACGGTCACCTGGCGCGACAGAATCGCGGTCGGCACGAATTTCAAACTGATCTGGCGCATCTGCTCGCCGAAACCGGGCATTTCCTTGGTCGCGACCGCGAGCGTCGCTTCCGGTGTCACATCGCGCCGGGCCGGGCCGGTGCCGCCAGTGGTCAGTATCAGATCGCACTGCAGCTCGTCCACCAGGTCGATCAGGGTTTGCTCGATCTGCGCGCGATCGTCCGGAATCAGCCGGGTTTCGATCAGGAACGGGCTGCTGACAGCGGCCGCCAACCATTCCTGCAAAGCCGGGATGCCCTGATCCTGGTACACGCCGCCGGCGGCGCGATCGGAGATCGACACCAAGCCGATCAGCAACTGATCCGGATTACTCCTGTTCGGCTTCGTTGTCGTCATCGTTGTCATCCATCGCATCTGTATCGGTGTCGGAGTCCACTGCGGATTTCCCTTGCAGCTGCTTCAGGATCTGGAAAATCTCGCGGTAGGCCTTGGGCGGCTTGTGCTCGGCCTGTTCCTTGCGGGCGTTGCGGATCAGCGTGCGCAAATGTTGCGCATCGAGCTGCGGGTGCTCGGCCAGCAACTCGGTCAGTACCGTGTCGTCGGTCAGCAGTTTCTCGCGGCGCCGTTCCATCGCATGCATGGTGGCGGTCTCGGCCTTGGACTGGCCTTTCCAGCTGTCGATGGTGCGCTGGATTGCGGCGAGTTCCTCCGGATCGAGCGAGCGCATTTTCTTGCCGACGTATTGCAACTGGCGGCGACGGCCTTCGTGATCCTTGATCTGCTGGCATTCGAGAATCGCATCGCGCACGTCTTCCGGCATCGGCACGCGCTTGACGCGCTCGCGCGGTTCGGCGATCAGTTCTGCGCCCAGTTTCTGCAGGGCGGTCATTTCGCGCTTGAGTTGTGACTTGGAAGGGCGATCGTATTCCTGCTCGAATTCGCTCGACTGGAATCCGCAGGCCCCGCGGTTTGGATTTGGCATGATGGAGATGGAGGAGGCGGTAAGCCATACTTATACTGTAAACGACTGCTATGATAACTGTTTTACAGGCATTCCGAAGAAAACCAGCTCATGAGCGATACCGTATTTATCCATAGTCAAGATCAATTAAGGCAACTGGCGCAGGATGTGTTGCGTTTTGCCAAAGAAACCGGCGGCACTGATGCGGCGGTCGAATTCTCCGAAGGCAGCGGCTTGTCCGTGTCGGTGCGCAAGGGCAAAATCGAGACGATCGAGCAAAACAAGGACAAGGGCATGGGCGTGACCGTGTTTATCGGTCAAAAGCGCGGCAATGCCAGCACCTCCGATTTTTCGCCCCAGGCGTTGCGAGCGACGGTCGAGGCCGCCTATAACATCGCGCGCTTTACCGCGGAAGACGATTGCGCCGGTCTGGCCGACGAGGACATGCTGGAGAAGCATCCGAAGGACCTGAAGCTGTGCTATCCCTGGCTGATTTCGGCCGCCGAGGCGGTCGAGCTGGCGCAGCGCTGCGAAGCCGCGGCGTTTGCGGTCGATCCGCGCATTACCAATAGCGAGGGTGCGGGCGTGTATGCGCAGCAATCGCATTTCGTCGCCGCCAATACGCGCGGCTTCATCGGCGGTTATCCGTATTCGCGGCATACGCTGTCGGTCGCGCCGATTGCCGGCAAGGGCCGCAATATGCAGCGCGACGACTGGTATTCGTCGATGCGCAATCCGAAACATCTGGCCAAGCCGGAAACGGTCGGACGCTATGCCGCCGAGCGCGCGCTGGCGCGCCTGAACGCGCGCAAGCTCGACACCCGCAAATGCCCGGTGCTGTTCGAGGCCCCGCTGGCGGCCGGTTTGCTCGGCGCATTCGTGCAGGCAGTGTCCGGCGGCGCGCTGTATCGCAAGTCGACCTTCCTGCTTGATTCGCTCGGCCAGGCGGTATTTGCGCCGCACATCCAGATCGTCGAGGACCCGCACCAGATTGGCGCCGTCGGCTCGTCGCCGTTCGATGATGAGGGCGTGCGCACCAGTCGGCGCGATGTCGTCAAGAACGGCGTGGTGCAGGGCTATTTCCTGTCCAGCTATTCGGCGCGCAAGCTCGGCATGAAAACCACCGGCAATGCCGGCGGCTCGCACAATCTGTCGCTGACGTCGTCGCTGACCAAGCCGACCGACAACTTCACGGCGATGCTGAAAAAACTCGATACCGGCCTGCTGGTGACCGAACTGATGGGCGATGGCGTCAACTACGTGACCGGCGACTATTCGCGTGGCGCGTCCGGCTATTGGGTCGAGCGCGGCGTGATCCAGTATCCGGTCGAAGAAATCACGATTGCCGGCAATATGAAGGACATGTTGCGACAAATCGTCGCGATCGGCAACGACAGGCTGATTCGGGGCACCAAGCAGACCGGTTCGATCCTGCTTGAAAGCATGATGGTCGCAGGCGGTTGAGTGTTGCCGTCGCATGGCCGTGCGGTCGCCGGCACTTAAGTAATTCTACGTAGCCGGCGCGATGCGGTCTTGCCAGATGGGGAAGCAGCACTTAATATCGTTTGCGGCATCAATGTTCCAGCCCCAATTCGCACCAGTTCGCTTTATTCGTCAAATATTATTCGTGCCGATATCACGGCATAACCCTGTGTCAGGAGATGAAATGAATTTCAAGATGAAATCGATGGCCTTGACTATTGCGACCGCATTGCTGAGCTTGTCCGCGGCAGGTTTTGCTGCTGAGACAATCAAGATCGGCGTATCCGGCCCATTTACCGGCGGTTCGGCACCGATGGGCGTGTCGATGCGCGATGGTGTCAAGCTGGCCGTCAGCGAAATCAATGCCAAGGGTGGCGTGCTGGGACGCCAGCTGCAACTGATCGAACGCGACGAAGAAGCCAAGAACGAGCGCGGTGTTCAGGTCACGCAAGAACTGATCAACAAGGAAAATGTCGTCGCCACCGTCGGTTATATCAATACCGGCGTGGCGCTGGCGTCGCAGCGCTTCTACCAGGAAGCCAAGATCCCGGTCATCAATAACGTCGCCACCGGCAGCATCGTCACCAAGCAGTTTTTACCGCCGGAGCACAAGGATAACTACATCTTCCGCACCTCGGCCAACGACACGATCCAGTCCGCGATGATCGTCGACGAAGCCATCAACAAGCGTAAATTCACCAAGGTCGCGATCCTGGCGGATTCGACCAATTATGGCCAGCTCGGACGCGAGGACCTGGAAAAGACCCTGGGCGCGAAAGGCATCAAGCCGGTGGCGGTCGAGAAATACAACCTGAAGGACGTCGACATGACGCCGCAGCTGCTGAAGGCCAAGCAGGCCGGTGCCCAGGCCGTGCTGACCTACGGTATCGGACCGGAACTGGCGCAGATCGCCAACGGCATGGAAAAACTCAACTGGAAGGTGCCGATGATCGGCAGCTGGACTTTGTCGATGGGCAACTTCATCGATAACGCAGGCAAGAATGGCGACGGCGCATTGATGCCGCAGACCTTCATCCAGGACGGCAATACGCCAAAACGCAAGGCCTTCATCGAGGCCTATCAGAAGACCTACAAGGTCGACCGTATGCCGTCTCCCGTGTCAGCGGCACAGGGTTACGATTCGGTCTATCTGCTGGCAGCCGCGATCAAGCAGGCTGGCTCGACCGACGGACCAAAGATCCGTGAAGCGCTCGAGAACCTGCACGAGAAGGTCGAGGGTGTCGTCACCACCTACAACAAGCCATTTAGCCATGACGACCACGAAGCCATCAAACCGGGCATGGCCGTAATGGGCGAAGCCAAGGGTGGGCGCGTCGTTCTGGCCAAGTAAGCGCGGCGGATACCTTGCGGGTCAGCATGGCGTTGAACTTGCCATCGGCATAGCTACAAATCGGGCCAGTCCTAGCGATGCGAGGACTGGCCTTTTTCTTGGAACCGCTTGTTACCGGCAACGGTAAAGTGGCGTCGTCACTCGGGTGAAATAATGGAAATCCTGCTACAACTGATGATCAGCGGTATCGCGCTCGGCATGATCTACGCGGTGATCGCGTTCGGCTACCAACTCACGTTTGCCACTTCCGGCACCCTCAATTTTGGTCAGGGCGAAGCGCTGATGCTGGGCGCGCTGGTCGGCCTTAGCCTGGTCGGCAATATCCACGGTGGCCCGTATCTGAATTACTGGTTGATGATCCCGATCGTGATCGTGTTCGGCGCGCTGCAGGGCATGGTAGTCGAGCGGATCGGCGTGCGGCCGGCGATCAAGATCAAGTCGGAATTCGGCTGGATCATGTCGACCATCGCGCTGGCCATCATCTTCAAGAACGTCGCGGAAAACATCTGGGGCAAGGACGATCTGACTTTCCCGTCGCCATTGTCGTCGACACCATTCCAGGTGTTCGGCGCCAACGTCCAGCCGATGCAGGTGGTGGTGGTGCTGGGCGCGTTGGCGATCATGCTGGCGGTGGAAATCTTCAACCGCAAGTCGATTTACGGCAAGGCGGTGGTGGCGACCTCGAACGACCGCGATGCCGCCGGCCTGATGGGGATCAACACCAGTCTGGTCATCACGTTTTCGTACGCATTGTCGTCCGCCACCGCCGCGTTTGCCGGCGTGCTGGTGGCACCGCTGACGCTGACCGGTGCCACCATGGGGTCCGCGCTCGGACTGAAGGCATTCGCGGTCGCGATCATCGGCGGCCTGACTTCAGGCATGGGTGCAATCGTCGGCGGCCTGATCCTCGGCGTTGCGGAAACGATGACCGGTTTTTACATATCGACCGGCTACAAGGAAGTGCCGGGCCTGCTGCTGCTGTTACTGGTTTTGGCGGTCAAGCCGGCCGGCCTGTTCGGCAAAACTGCGATCAAAAAGGTCTGACCGATGAAACTCAAAAATTATCTGCCGGGCTTGCTCGGGCTCGCGGCGTTGCTGTTGTTCCCGCTCTTCGTCCAGAATTCGTATTACATCCATCTGGTCGAAACCATCCTGATCTACGCGATCCTGCTGTTCGGGCTCGATATCGTGGTCGGTTACACCGGTCAGGTCTCGCTCGGACATGCAGGCCTGTTCGGGATCGGTTCGTACACCACCGGTGTGCTGTACATCAAGCTCGGACTGCCGTTCCTGATCGCGCTGCCGGCCAGTATCGCGGTTACTGCAATATTCGGCGCGATCCTGGCGCTGCCGGCGCTGCGCGTGACAGGGCCTTATCTAGCGATGGTGACGCTCGCGTTCGGGACCATCATCCAGATCCTGATCAATGAAATGACCTTCTTGACCGAGGGACCGCTCGGCATCAAGGTGGCCAAACCATCGCTGTTCGGCCATAAATTCGACAAGTTCGAATTTTTCTATTTCATCGTGGTGCTGATGGTGTTGTCCTTGATCGTGGTGCATCGGATCGTCCGGTCGCATCTGGGACGCGCATTCCAGGCCCTGCGTGACAGCCCGGTCGCGTCCGATTGCATGGGCGTCTCGGTGTATCGCTACAAGGTGTATGCGTTCGTGATCAGCGCCGCGCTGGCGGGTCTGGCGGGCGGCCTGTATGCCTATTCGGAAGAGTATATTTCACCGAATACCTACAACTTTGAACTGACGATCCTGTTCCTGCTGGCGGTCATCATGGGCGGACGCAAGACCCGCAGCGGCGCGCTGGTCGGCGCCCTGATCGTGGTGATGCTGCCGAGCTTGCTGTCGGATATCGAGCTGTTCCGCAAGATCGCGACGACCGCCGCGGTGGTCACGGTCGCGGTCAACGTTTTCTTGCTGGCCAAGAAAAGCAAGAGCCTGAACCAGGTGGTGGTACCGGTGATCGCGACGGTCGGCATGGCCGTGTTCTCGTATCGGTTGGAAAACATCACTGACTGGCGCTTAACGATATTTGGGCTGATGACGCTATTCGTCGTGTATTACCTGCAGGACGGCATCGTCGGTTTTCTGCGCAGCATGTTCGGCAAGCGCATCGCGGCCACCGCCGCCATGCCGATCGAGCATGGCGATGCGGCGCGTGCGTGGGCCGCGCCCGAGCAAGGCCTGGCCACCAGCGGCGACCTGCTGAAGGTACAGCAGGTGCTGATGCAGTTTGGCGGGCTGAAGGCGTTAAACCAGGTCGACCTGACTGTCGTTGCCGGTTCAATCCACGGACTGATCGGACCGAACGGTTCCGGCAAGAGCACGATGATGAACGTGCTGACCGGCATCTACCAGCCGACCGCCGGCGCCGTCGAATTCAACGGTCAACGCATTTCAGGACGCACGCCGTCGGCAATCGCGCTGGGCGGCGTTGCACGCACCTTCCAGAACGTGCAGCTGTTCGGCGAAATGAGCGCGACTGAAAACGTGCTGGTCGGCCTGCACCACACGTTCAAGAGTACTGTGTGGGACGTGATGCTGCACACTCGTCGTTATCGAGACGAGGAGCAGCGGGCCCGCGTTCGCGCCGCCAGCATCCTTCAGTTCGTCGGACTCGCCAGCCTGGCCGAGGAAGAGGCACGCAACCTGCCTTACGGCAAGCAACGTTTGCTGGAAATCGGCCGTGCGCTCGGTCTGAATCCGAACCTGTTATTGCTGGACGAACCGGCAGCGGGCCTGACCGCGCCCGACATCGTCGAACTGGTTGCGATCATCCGCAAGATCCGCCAGCACGGCATCACGATCATCCTGATCGAACATCATATGGACGTGGTCATGTCGATTTCCGATACCGTGACGGTGCTCGATTTTGGCCAGAAAATCGCCGAAGGCAAGCCCGCGGCAGTGCAGGCTGATCCGAAAGTGATCGAGGCCTATCTCGGCGGCGAGGCCGGCGATGCGATCGCCGCCATCACCTCAACCACAGCGGGGGCCTGACATGTTGAATATTTCCAATTTGTACGCCGCCTATGGCAAGGTCGAAGTGCTGCATGGGATATCTCTGGATGTGCCGAAAGGCAAGGTGGTGACGCTGATCGGCTCCAATGGTGCCGGCAAGACCACCACGATGCGGGCCATTTCCGGCATGTTGAAGCCGAAATCAGGCACCGTGACGCTGGGCGGCAAGGATGTTACCGGCCTCGATTCGCACCGCATCGCGCGCGCAGGGCTGGCGCACTCGCCAGAAGGGCGGCGCGTGTTCGCGACCATGAGCGTGACCGACAACTTGCTGCTCGGCGCCTTCCCGCGCTATATCGGCGCGCGTCCACGCGGCGACATCAAGCACGATCTGGAGCGCGCGCTGGAACTGTTCCCGCGGCTCAAAGAGCGCCAGACCCAGCTGGCCGGCACGCTGTCCGGCGGCGAACAGCAAATGCTGGCGATGGCACGCGCGGTGATGCTCAATCCGGAAGTCGTGCTGCTGGACGAACCGTCGATGGGGCTCGCGCCAATTCTGGTGGAAGAAGTGTTTCGCATCATCGCGCGTCTGAAAGCGGACGGCGTCACGATGCTGTTGGTCGAGCAGTTTGCGGCGGCCGCGCTGCAAGTGGCGGATTACGGCTATGTGCTGGAAAACGGCCGCATCTCGGTGCACGGACCGGCCGAGAAGCTGCAAAACGATCCGGCGGTGAGGGCGGCTTATCTGGGCGGGGCGCAGCAGCATTGAGGTCATGCGGAGACGTGCATTGGCGTGATGGCGCCATATACTCCAGGTCCGCCCACAGTGATGCGCGCTAATTTATTGCTGTTGTGTAATATACTCGGCAATCAATGCCAATACTCAAACCAGATCGACTGCATGACGGGTGGCGCGGCTAAGTACAATTACTGATCGTTACCAGCCAATCCGGGCGATTCTTTCTGTTTATACTTTCGGCACGAGAATTTGCCGACACCCGGAAGGACAGACCGCTGCCGCCACCCTGCGTGATAACGCTGGTCGACCCCGGAAGCTGTTCGGTTTGACGCATCGAACCACGGTATTCTTGCCGTTTCAAGGCAAGCATTTTTTTGACTCAGAGGACACAATGCACATGAAAATCAGTCTGAAAAAATTATCCTTCCTGTTATTGAGCGCAGGCCTGGCCAGCGCAACATTGGCGGCCGACCTCAAGATCGGCGTGGCCGAAGCATTGACCGGACCAGCCGCCAAGTATGGTGTCGCGATCAAGAACGGCTTCACGCTTGCCGCCGACGAAATCAATGCCAAGGGCGGTGTCAACGGCAACAAGCTGGCGCTGGTGGTCGATGACGAGCAGGGTAAAAAAGAAGAAGCGATCAACGTCTTCAAGAAACTGATTTTCCAGGACAAGGTGCTGATGATATTCGGACCGACCTTGTCGAACTCGGCGTTTGCCGCTGACCCCATCGCCAATGCCGCCAAGGTCGTCGTGTTCGGCACCAGCAATACCGCCGACGGTATCACCGCGATGGGCCCGTATACGTTCCGCAACTCGGTGATGGAGTCCGACGTGCTGCCCGTCACTACGCGCGCTGCTATCAAGCATTTCGGCATCAAGAAAGTCGCCGTGATTTACGGCAACGATGACGCGTTCACCAAGAACGGCTATGACGTCTTCAAGTCCACGCTCGACGCCCAAAAAATTGCGGTGACCAATACCGAAACCTACGCCAAGGGCGACGTCGACTTCAAGGCACAGCTGACCAAGATCAAGGCCTCCAATCCGGACGCGATCGTGTGCTCCTGCCTGGCAGAAGAAGCGGCCAACATCATCCTGCAGACCCGTACGCTCGGCATGAAGCAGCCGTTCATCGGCGGCAATGGCTTCAATTCGCCGAAGCTGTTTGAAATCGCCAAGGACGGCGCCGACAATACGGTGATGGGCAGCCCATGGTCGGCCGATAATTCGGCCGCTGCAAACAAGGCCTTCATCGCCGCCTACAAGGCGAAATTCAATGCCGATCCGGATCAGTTTGCAGCTCAAGCCTACGACGCGATGCATATCGTCACCGCAGCGCTGCAAAAGGTCACCATCACCGGCACGCTGGACAAGGATCGCCAAGCCCTGCGTGAGGCCTTGCCTGCTGTGAAATTTGACGGCGCGACCGGCAAATTCGCGTTCCGCCGCGCCGCCGCCAAGGATGGCAAGGAAGCCGGTTATGACGCGCAGCAGGATGCCATCGTCAATATCGCCAAGGGTGGCAAGTTCGTGCTGTTGAAGTAAGCTCAGCAAAGATGCAGGTGGTTGATCATTGCGCCGCCTGCAGTGCCAGCCTGGCGCCGCGAGCCGCGGTTTTGTACATCTGCCGGTCGCGACTCTCTCGTAATGTTGTGACGTCGAAGCCCGGTAAATTTGCCGGGCTTCGGCGATTTTTATGACCCAATATGCTTGAACAACAACTTATCAACGCGCTATCACTGGGCAGTGTCTATGCGCTGTTCGCTCTCGGTTTCACGCTGGTGTTCGGCGTGCTGGGCGTGATCAATCTGTCGCATGGCGCGATCTTCATGCTGGGTAGCTACGCCGCACTATTGCTGGTAGAGAAATTGGCGATGCCGCTCTGGCTGGCCATGCTGGCGGCGATGCTCGTGACCGGTCTGATCGGCCTGCTGGTCGACTATCTGGTGTTGAAGCCGCTGCGTGCACGCAATGCACCCCATCTGACGCCGATGATCGCCACCATTGGCGTTGCGATCCTGCTGACCAACCTGGCGCAGGGTTTGTTCGGCGCTGAAAACAAACGCTTCCCGTCCGGCACGATTCCCGAGCAAAGCATCACTATGGGCAATGTCCATGTCACCGCGGTGCAGATCGGCATCGTCGCCATTTCGTTCGCGCTGATGATGGTGTTGCTGGTCGTGATGCGGCGTACCCAACTGGGGCGGGCGTTGCGCGCCATTGCCGAATCGCCGAAGGCGGCCTATCTGCTCGGCATCAACGTTGAAGGCTTGTTCTATCTGACCTCATTTGCCGCTGCGGCGCTAGGCGGTGCGGCGGGCGTGCTGGTCGGCTTGTCGTTCAATGCGATTTCACCTTTCATGGGGCAACCGATGCTGCACAAGGGCATCGCCGTCATCATTCTGGGCGGCATGGGCGACATTCGCGGCGCGCTGATCGGCGGCCTGTTCCTCGGCTTTGCCGAGGTCTTGACGGTGGCCTATCTGTCCAGCGATTTTCGCGATGCGGTCGCGTTCGGATTACTGTTTCTGATTTTGTTAGTCAGGCCTTCGGGCATGTTTGGCAAAGTACTCGAAAGAAAGGCCTGACATGTTGGAATGGTGGGATGGCTTCTGGGCCACATATAACACGGTCGTGTTCAGCATCGGCGTCAACGCGATGCTGGCGCTGTCGATTTACCTGACACTGTCTTGCGGCTTGCTGTCGCTGGCGAATGCCGCCTTCATGGGCATCGGCGCTTATACCGCGGCGATGATCACGATGCACAGCGGGCTGCCGTTTCCGGTGGCGCTGATCGCGGGTGGCGTGTTGCCGGCGCTGGTGGCGGTGGTGATCGGGATTCCGACCCTGCGCCTGTCCGGCGTGTATCTGGCCATGGCGACTCTCGGCTTTGGCGAAGTGGTGCGTGTGATCGTGCTGAACCTGGACATCACCGGCGGTCCGATGGGCATTAACGGCATACCGCAAAAGACCGAGTGGTGGCATATCCTGTTAATCCTGCTGTTGACCCTCTACGTGCTGGCGCGGCTGCGCCGCTCCAAGGTCGGTCGCGCGTTCGAGGCGATCAAGGCCGACGAGGTGGCCGCGCGGCTGATGGGGGTGAACGTTCCGCGCTACAAGCTGCTGGCCTTCGTGCTCGGCGCAGTGATCGCAGGTGTGGCCGGTGGCTTGAATGCGCATTACACCTTCACCATCGGCGCCAATAATTATGCATTTGAGAATGCGGTCGACATCCTGACCATGGCAGTGTTCGGCGGCACCAGCAATCTGGTCGGGCCGGTGCTCGGTGGCGCGGTTCTGACGTTGTTGCCGGAACTGCTGCGCGGCCTGAACCAATACCGCTTGGCGGTCAATGGGCTGATCCTGATTCTCGTGATCCTTTATCTGCCCAAGGGCATGTGGGATCCGCGCCGCATACGCACATTCTGGAAACGCACTAAAGCTGGAAAGATCGCCTGATGTTGCAACTCACTAAAGTCAGCAAGAATTTTGGCGGTCTGCAGGTGCTGCAGGACGTCAGTTTCACCGTCCCGCACGGCAGCATTTTCGGCCTGATCGGACCGAACGGTGCCGGCAAAACCACCGTATTCAATCTGGTCACCGGCTTGTTGCGTGCGTCCGGCGGCGGCATCGAATTTAACGGACAGAATCTGGCCAACGTGCCGGCGCACCGGATTACCGAGCTCGGCATTGCGCGCACCTTTCAGAATATCCGCGTCTTCAAGGAAATGACGCTGCTGGAAAACGTGGTGGTCGGCATGCACGATCATCTTAATTACAGCGTCGTCAGTTCGGTCCTGAATCTGCCGTCGTACCGCCGCATGGAGGCCAAGGCGCGGGAACGCGCGCTGGAACTGCTGTCGTGGCTGCGGCTCGATCACAAATCGCACATGCTGGCCGACAGCCTGTCCTACGGTGAGCAGCGCAAGCTCGAATTTGCCCGCGCGCTGGCGACCGAACCGAAGTTGCTGCTGCTGGACGAGCCGGTTGCAGGCATGAATTCGACCGAAAAGTCCGAATTGATGGCCGAGATCGTCAACATCAAGCAGCGCGGCTTCAGCATCTTCCTGATCGAACACGATATGCGCTTCGTGATGGAATTGTGCGACAGGATCGCCGTGCTCAATTTCGGCCGCATCATCGCCGAAGGATCACCGGATCAGATCAAGAACAATCCGGAAGTGATCGAAGCCTATCTGGGCAAGGAAGAAGCGGCATGAGCGAGATTTTGCGTATCACCGATCTGGCCGTGTCCTACGGTCATATCGAGGCGGTCAAAGGCATCGACCTGGCGCTGAACCAGGGTGAAATCACGGCCCTGGTCGGCGCGAATGGCGCCGGCAAGAGCACCTCGCTGCTGGCGATTTCAGGCTTGCTGAAGCCGGTGCGCGGCCAGGTCATGCTCGATGGCGAAGACATCAGCAAACTGCCGCCGCACCGGATCGTGCAAAAAGGCGTAGTGCAGGTGGCGGAGGGACGCGCCATTCTGACCACGCTCAGCGTCCGGGAAAACCTCGACCTTGGCGCCTATGTTCGCTCCGACAAGGCGCAAGTGGAGCGCGATCTGGAGTGGGTGTTTACGCTGTTCCCGGTACTGAAAAACCGTGCTGCGGGTTTTGCCGGCAACCTGTCCGGCGGTGAGCAGCAGATGCTGGCCATCGGCCGCGCGCTGATGGCCAAACCGCGCGTGTTGTTGCTCGATGAGCCATCGATGGGGCTGGCGCCGCTGATGGTGCAGGAAATCTTCCGGGTCCTGACCGAAATCAATCGGACCGGCTTGACGATCTTGCTGGTCGAGCAGAATGTGCGCCAGGCCCTGCGGATTGCGCAGCGCGGTTATGTGCTGGAAAACGGGAAGATTGTGCTGGCCGATACCGGCGCCAATTTGCTGGGTAATCCCAAGGTGGTTGAGGCTTACCTGGGTGGGTAACCGGTAATGTCGATCGTTGGTGTTGATTTACGCACAAATTGACTGACGTCTATTCTCCGGCGAATTTACCTAAGTTGACCGGCGTTCCGTTAGGCCGCGGCATGAATGCAGTCCCTCAAGCGCCAAAGTATCGACAACAGGCCGCACACCGTTATCCGCCTAGAATCCTGTCGTCCCAGCCCTTCGGCAAGCTCAGGATAAACTGGCCTGCGGCCACGCTGGGACCCAGTGTCGTTAGCGTATCAATCGAGTTGAACTTTACATTGGGGACGGGCGCGCACCGACGCGCCTCAATCCCCATGTCTCAAAACATCAACCGAGCTGCGCCCGTACCCGCGCAATCGCTTTTCGCACCTGATTCGGCGCGGTGCCGCCGACATGGTCGCGCGCCGCGACCGATCCTTCCAGCGTCAGCACCTGAAACACATCGAGCTCGATCAGGTCGGAAAACTTGTGCATCTCGTCCAGCGTCAGGTCGGACAGGTCGCAACCCTTGTCGACGCAGACCCGCACCGCACGGGCGACCGCCTCGTGGGCGTCGCGGAACGGCAAGCCTTTCTTGACCAGGTAGTCGGCCAGATCGGTCGCCGTGGCGTAGCCCTGCAACGCCGCATCGCGCATGGCGGCTGGCTTGACCGTGATGCCGCCGGCCATGTCGGCGAAGATGCGCAAGGTGTCGGTCAGCGTGTCGACGGTGTCGAACAGCGGTTCCTTGTCTTCCTGGTTGTCCTTGTTGTAGGCCAGCGGTTGGCCCTTCATCAGGGTCAGCAGTGCGATCAGGTGACCGTTGACGCGGCCAGTCTTGCCGCGCGCCAGTTCCGGCACATCGGGGTTCTTCTTTTGCGGCATGATCGATGAACCGGTGCAGAAGCGGTCGGCGATATCGATGAAGCCGACGCGCGGGCTCATCCAGATCACCAGTTCTTCCGCCATGCGCGAAATATGCGTCATCACCAATGCCGCTGCAGCGCAAAATTCGATCGCGAAATCGCGGTCCGATACCGCATCCAGCGAGTTGTGGCAGACGTCGTCGAAGCCGAGCGTCTTGGCCACGCGTTCGCGATCGATCGGGAAGGTGGTGCCAGCCAGCGCGGCAGCACCCAGCGGCAGGCGGTTGACGCGTTTGCGGCAATCGGCCATGCGTTCGGCATCGCGGCCGAACATTTCGACGTAGGCCAGGATGTGATGGCCGAAGGTAATCGGCTGCGCCACTTGCATATGGGTGAAGCCGGGCAGGATGGTGTCGGCATGCTGTTCGGCCAGATCGACCAGCGCCAGCCGCAGATCCCGCAGCAGGCCGTTGATGTCGTCGATGGCGGCACGCACATACAGCCGGATGTCGGTCGCGACCTGGTCATTGCGCGAACGGCCGGTGTGCAGCCGCTTGCCAGCGTCGCCGACCAGTTCGGTCAGGCGTTTTTCGATATTCAGATGCACATCTTCCAGATCGAGCAGCCATTCGAACTTGCCGTCCGCGATTTCCGTGCGAATCTGTTCCATGCCGCGCTGGATATCGGCATAATCCTGGGCATCGATGATGTGTTGCGCCTGCAGCATTTCGGCATGCGCCAGCGAGCCTTCGATGTCGAACGGCGCCAGCCGCTTGTCGAAAAAGACCGACGCGGTGTAACGTTTGACCAGATCGGAAACCGGTTCGGAGAAACGTGCCGACCAGGCTTCGCCTTTTTTGGAGAGTTGTGCTGTCATAATTGGATCCCTGTGAATTGCACGATTATAAAACATGGCCAACGTCCCGGCACCGCTTCAGCATTAATGACCTATTGATACAAGCCGATTAAATGAAGCTGCCCCCCGCCGACCGCAAGAAACTGCCGTTCGACTGCATCATTCCCGATTGCTGCAATATCGGCATGATTTTGCGCACGCTGCTGGCGGTCAACGTCGCGGTATTGGCCGCGGTCTTGACGAATGTCCGCGGTTTGCTGGCCGGTTTGATCGATTTCGTCGAATCGTCGATGCTGCTGGAGCTGGCCAGCCTGATGTCGCTGGTGGCGCTGTGCGGCGTCCGGCGCGGCCTGCTGCAGATGCAGCTGATACCGAAACTGTCGCTGTGGGCACAGCGCGCCTTGTGCGCGCTGGTGCCTGCCACCGTGACCGGGCTGCTGATTCATTTATTATCGGGTTTTGACTGGTTTTCGACGAGTTTTACGCACCTGACGGTGTCCGAAGGAGTAGTGGTGTCCAGCCTGTTCGGTCTGGTGCTGCAGCATTATTTCGAATTGCGGGCGCGCGCATTTTCGCCGGCCTTGTCCGAGGCGCGCTTGCAGGCGTTGCAAGCGCGAATCCGCCCGCATTTTCTTTTCAATAGCCTGAACGCGGTGCTGTCGCTGATCCGGACCGAACCACGCCGCGCCGAGACCACGCTGGAAGACCTGGCCGACCTGTTCCGGGTCCTGATGCGTGATACGCGCAACATGACCACACTGGACGAAGAAATTCGGCTGTGCAAGCAGTATCTGGCGATAGAAAAAATCCGGCTCGGCGCACGGCTGCAGGTAGAGTGGGATACCGCCAATATCAGCGACGAGGTGATCGCCAAGGCCCAGATCGCGGCGCTGATGCTGCAGCCATTGCTGGAAAATGCGGTGCGCTACGGCATTGAACCGTCGCGCGAAGCGGCACTGATACGGGTTCAGCTGAGCCGTTCGCTGGACCGGATCGAAATCGTGGTCGCCAATCCAGTGCATGGCGAATCCTCGGCACTGGCCGGCAACCAGATGGCGCTGCAGAATATCCGTGAACGGCTGGCGTTGTTGTACGATGTCGAGGCACAACTGACAGCGAGCAGCGTACAAGGCCAATTTGAAGTGCGTCTGCGTTTTCCTTATGTAAAGGTCGGCGGCCCGACCTCGATAGTATGAATCCCTTGCGACTATTCATCGTGGACGACGAGACGCCGGCGCGCGACCGGCTCAGGATGCTGCTGTCCGATATCGCGCCGGACTGCCCGCATCAGCTGGTCGGCGAAGCAGATAACGCGCAAGCGGCGCTGGACGGCATCGCCGCCACGACGCCGGATATCGTGCTGCTTGATGTGCAGATGCCCGGCATGACCGGCATCGAGCTGGCGGCCCATATCGGGAAACAGGCCGGCCCGCCCGTCATCATTTTCATCACCGCTTACGACCATTACGCGCTGAAGGCATTCGAGGTGCATGCGCTCGACTATCTGTTGAAGCCGGTGCGCGCCAGCCGCCTGAACGATGCAATCGCCCGCGCCGGTGAACGCCGAGCCCAGAGCCAGACCTCAAGCTCAATGGCCGCTAACAATACGACTGCCAATACTGTTGTGAATACTGCTGCGAACACTGCGCTGCTGCCGGCCGGACGCCAGTATTTTTCGGTACAGGAGCGCGATCGCCTGTTGCTGGTGCCGGTGGCCGACGTGTTGTATCTGAAGGCGGAACTGAAGTACGTCACGCTGCGCACAAAAATGCGCGACTACCTGATCGAGGAATCGCTGGTGTCGATTGAAGAAAGCCTGGGCGCGATTTTTGTCCGGGTCCACCGCAATGCGCTGGTCGCGCGCAATGCAATCATTGGCGTCAATCGCGGTGCGCATGCGGTCGATGGCGACGGTGAACCGGACAAGGTGCAGGAATCGTGGGAAGTCATCCTGCGCGACGTCGACGAGCGGTTGCCCATTTCGCGCCGCCAGTGGCCGGTGGTGAAGGCCTTGGTGCGATAGCCAGGCCAGGCTGGGGGGCGAAATATTGCCGTTGGGGAATTCTTCTAGCAGCGCTCCAGCCTGGCGCCTGAAGATTGATCTTGCGCAACCTCTGCGCAATGCGGAAATCCACAATTACGTCCGACACGCTCATGCGCCCACAATAGCGCTGAATTTGCGATTTAAGTCATCATTAATACCTTGAGCCGGATGTGACGCGAGCACGTGGACCGTCTTGCAATGGCGCTCAAGGACAATAAAACGGAGAGCAGCAATGAGCAAAAAGCCGATCTATCAATCCCTGTATGTGCAAGTGCTGACCGCGATCGTCATTGGTGTCGCGCTGGGCTATTTTTATCCCGACACCGGGGCCGCGATGAAGCCCTTGGGCGATGGCTTCATCAAGCTGATCAAGATGATCATCGCACCGATCATTTTCTGTACCGTGGTAGTCGGCATTGCGGGTATGGAGGACATGAAAAAAGTCGGCAAGACCGGCGGCCTGGCGCTGCTGTATTTTGAAGTCGTCAGCAGCATCGCGCTGATCGTCGGCCTGACCCTGGTCAATCTGGTGCAACCCGGTGCCGGCATGAACATCGACGCGGCCAGCCTCGATACCAAGGGCATCGCGGCCTATACCGGCCCCGGCAAGATGCAGGGCACAACCGAATTTCTGCTCAATATCATTCCGTCGAGCGTGATCGACGCCTTTGCCAAGGGCGAAATTCTGCAAGTGCTGTTGTTCGCGATCCTGTTCGGCTTCGCGCTGCATAAGTTTGGCGGCAGGGGCACGCTGGTATTCGACATGGTCGAAAAAGTCTCACACGTGCTGTTTTCGATCGTCGCGATCATCATGAAGGTCGCACCGATCGGTGCCTTCGGCGCGATGGCTTTCACCATCGGCAAGTACGGCCTCGGATCGTTGCTGTCGCTCGGCAAATTGATGGGAACGTTCTACCTGACCTGCCTGCTTTTCATCTTTGTTGTGCTTGGCATCATCGCAAGGCTGCATGGTTTCAGCATTTGGAAATTCATCAAATACATCAAGGAAGAATTGCTGATCGTGCTCGGCACCTCGTCGTCGGAGTCAGTGCTGCCGCGCATGATGGTCAAGATGGAAAACCTGGGTGTGCGCAAGTCGGTGGTCGGTCTGGTGATCCCGACCGGTTATTCGTTCAATCTGGACGGCACCTCGATCTATCTGACGATGGCGGCCGTATTCATCGCACAGGCCACCAATACGCCGATGACCTTGACGCAGCAGATCACCTTGCTGGCGGTGTTGCTGCTCACTTCCAAGGGGGCGGCCGGCGTGACCGGCAGCGGCTTCATCGTGCTGGCGGCGACGCTGTCGGCGGTCGGCCATGTGCCGGTGGCCGGACTGGCGTTGATTCTCGGGATCGACCGTTTCATGTCGGAAGCGCGGGCGCTGACCAATCTGGTCGGCAACGGCGTCGCCACCGTGGTAGTTGGCAAATGGACCGGCGATCTTGACAGCGACCGAATGCGTCGGCATTTAAACGGCGAGGTGGTGGAGGAGCCGGAACAGGAACTGGATCGGGTCGAACAGCATTTACCGGCGCAGTGATTCCATCGCGCTGTTGGGGGTGGCAGGATGCCAAAATGCACCTTGCCATGCTCCCAATTTGACATGTTTTGCGGGAGTATGTGCAAAATATGCGCTTCTCCCGCAGGTGTTCTGGCGGGGTTGAAAAATACACGGTGCAGTATATATGTTTCGGGATTTGACCTTGTGATCCGGTATGCGAGTTGAAATCAGGAGAATCGTTGGCGACACGCGCTTCGCAGCCCCGGACGCCCTGTAGACACGTCCGCTCCCGCCCATGAGCGGCGACGGCAGCATGATAAAATCGATGCTTGTTTACACAGCGATACGGGCTTGAAATTCCACTGAAACTGCGCGCCGGTGCACTTGCCGGACGCCAAGCAGCTGGTGGCAAGCCCGGCCGCAACGCCCATCCGAAAGAGCCCGTTTTGAAAGCACCCCATCCCACCAAGTTGGTGATCGCCTCGCGCGAAAGCCGCCTCGCCATGTGGCAGGCCGAACACGTGCGTGCACAACTGGCGGCGTTATACCCGCAATGCCAGATAGAAATCCTCGGCATGACCACGCGCGGCGACCAGATTCTCGACCGCACGCTATCCAAGGTCGGCGGCAAAGGCCTGTTCGTCAAGGAACTGGAACTCGCGATCGCGGACGGTCGTGCCGATCTGGCGGTGCATTCGCTCAAGGATGTGCCGATGGACCTGCCCGCCGGCTTCGTGCTGGCGGCGATGCTGGAGCGCGAAGATCCGCGCGATGCGTTCGTGTCCAATGATTACGACAGTCTCGACGCGCTGCCGCCAGGCGCGGTGGTCGGCACCAGCAGCCTGCGCCGTCAGTCGCTGATCGCGGCGCGCTATCCGCACCTGGTGATACGACCCTTGCGCGGTAATCTCGACACCCGTCTGGCCAAGCTCGATCGCGGCGAATATGCGGCGATCATCCTGGCAGCGGCCGGTCTCAAACGGCTCGGCCTGCCGCAACGGATCCGGGCGCTGCTGTCGCCCGAGCAAAGCCTGCCGGCTGCCGGTCAGGGCGCGATGGCGATTGAAATTCGCACCGGTCGCGACGATCTGCACGCTTGGTTGGCGCCGCTGAATCATCTGGCGACCGAGCGCGCAGTGCAGGCCGAGCGCACCGTGTCGAAAGTGTTCGGTGGCAGTTGCCAGGTGCCGCTGGCCGCGTTCGCTACCGTCGATGGCGACCAGATGCGCTTGCGGGCGATGGTCGCGACGCCGGATGGCCTGCGAATGGCGACGGCAGATGTGCGCGGCGCTGCCGATGCGCCCGATGCCTTGGGCCGGCAAGTGGCCGATGCGCTGAAGAACCAGGATGCGGCGGCGATTCTGGCTTCTTGCGTGACCGAGTCCGGCGCGGACACCACGCCGGATGCCTAGACCGGTCGTCATTACGCGGCCGCTGGCGCAGGCCGGTGCGTTCGCGCGTCAAGTCGCCGCGCTGGGACGAGAGGCGATCGTATTTCCGTTGCTCGAAATCCATCCATTGTCCGATCCTGCGCCGCTACAGGCCGTACTGGCCGCACTGGCTGATCAATCGCATTATGCGCTGGTCGCGTTTGTCAGCCCGAATGCGATTGACGCCTGCTTCGCCCATCTGCCGCGCTGGCCGGACGGTGTCGCGCTGGCGGTGGTCGGCGAGGGCAGCCGGTTGGCGCTCGCGGCGCATGGGGTGACCGATGCCAATGCGACCATTTACCGGCCGGTTGACGCGGCGCGCAGCGATTCCGAATCCTTGCTGGAAGTGCTCGATCTGGACGCGTTGCGCGGACGCGAGGTGCTCATCATCCGCGGTGAAAACGGGCGCGAGCTGTTGGGCGATGCGTTGCGCGCGGCCGGGGTTCGGGTGACGCAGGTAGCAGGCTATCGGCGCACCGCGCCGCTGCTGGACGCTGCGTCGCAACGCCAACTGCGGCAATTGATCGACAGCGACAACGACTGGATCGTGACCAGTTCCGAAGCGCTGCGCATCCTGCACCAGATGACGGAGCGATATTGCGGCGCCGACAGCGTGGCAAAATTGCAACAGCAACAATTGATCGTGCCCCACGCCCGCATTGCAGAAACCGCGCAACAGTTGGGTTTTCAACATATCACGCGCAGTGCTTCGGGCGACGAATCACTACTTGCCGCGTTACAATCCGACACATGAATGAATTGCCAACATCGTCGCCAACATCCCCCGACAGCAATGGGCCGATCAGCCCGGCTGTCCGCCCGGCGCAGCAGTCTGCCGCACCGACTGCGCCCGCTTATCCTCCCGCTTATATCAAATCGAATGAACCGATGAGCCAATCCCTGCAAAAACCGCTGATGCTGGCGGTGGTCGTGCTGGCCGCGCTGCTGGCCGGCCAATGGTGGACGTCCCGCTCCGAAATCAGCTCGCTGCGCGAAGAAATGGCGCGGCGCCTGCAGAACGGCGACGCCAGCAATACCGAAACCAAGGTACTGGCGAAGGCGGTACAGGAGGGCAACAAGGAGCTGCAGGCCAAGGTCAGCGTGCTCGAAAACAAGCAGACGGAAGCGCAGAGCCAGCAGCTGGCGCTCGAGCAGCTATATCAGGACCTGTCGAAAAATCGCGACGAATGGGCGCTGGCCGAGATCGAACAAGTGCTGTCGACCGCCAGCCAGCAGCTGCAACTGGCCGGCAACGTGCAGGGCGCGCTGATCGCATTGCAAAATGCCGACCGCAGCCTGTCGCGTTCGGACAAGCCGCAATTCATCACGATCCGGCGCGCGATCGCCAAGGACACCGATAAGCTGAAGGCCTTGCCGACCCTGGATTTGACCGGCATCGCGCTGCGTCTGGATAGCGTGATCAGTCAGATCGACACGCTGCCGCTGCTGTCGGATGAAAAACCGACCTTGCCGGCGACCCAGCCGAAGGCGCCGCTGCGCATTCTGCAGAAAAAAGGCAGCAAGCCGGCTTCGGTCGCCAGCGCAGCGGAGGCGTCGACACCGGACTGGCAAAGCAAACTGGAAGATAAATGGCAGAGCATCTCGAGCGAGATGTGGAATGAGGTTCGGCAGCTGATCCGTGTGCGCACCGTCGACACGCCGGATGCGCTGTTACTGTCGCCATCGCAGGCTTACTATGCGCGCGAGAACCTGAAGCTGCGGCTGCTGAACGCACGGCTGGGTCTATTGTCACGCAACGAATCGGCGTTCCGCAGCGACATGATCGCGGCGCAGGATGCGATTTCGAAGTATTTCGACACCCGCGCCAAACAAACGCAAACGGCGCAGGCGCTGCTCAAGCAGGTTCAGGCCAGCAATCTGTCGATCGAGATGCCGACGCTGAACGACAGCCTGAATGCGGTGCGCAACTACAAAGCGAAGCCTTAAACTGTCACATCCCAACTAATCACCATGCGCATTTTTCTCTGGCTGTTCGCCTTGTTCGCCGCTGCCATCGGCACCGCAGTGTCGGCCCGCTTCAACCCCGGCAACGTGGTGCTGTTCTACCCGCCATACCGGGTCGACCTGTCGCTCAATTTCTTCCTGTTGTTGCTGGTCCTGCTGTTCGTGCTGGTGTATGTCGTGGTTCGTGCGGTCCGCACCACCCGCAGAATGCCGGCGCGGGTCGCCGCCTATCGCCAGCAAAAGCGCGAGCGCGAAGGCAACAAGGCATTGCGTGAGTCCTTGAAGGCGCTGTTCGAAGGTCGTTTCGGTCATGCCGAAAAGGCCGCCAAACGCGCCACCGACCTGCCGGAAAACGCCGGGCTGGCCGGATTGATCGGTGCCCGCGCCGCGCATGCGATGCGGCAACTGGACCGGCGCGACGGCTGGCTGTCCAAGGTGCAGGCCGACCTCAGCTTGAAAACCGCCAGGCTGATTACGCAAACCGAATTGCTGGTCGACGACCACCAGTCCGAGCAAGCGCTGGACGCGGTCAAGGAATTGAACGCCAGCGGTACCCGGCACATCCATGTGCTGCGCTGGGCGCTGAAAGCCAATCAGCAAGCCAAGAACTGGACCGAAGTGCTACGTCTGGTGAAGTCGCTCGACAACCATCGCGCACTGCATCCGGCGCTGTCACGTCGCCTGCGCGAGCTGGCATACGAGGACTTGCTGGCAGGACGCGAGCACGACGCCGAATCGATCCGTCGGGTCTGGCAAACCATCCCGACCGAAGACCGGGTCCGACCGTTTGTCGCCAACCATGCCGCAGTCGCATTCAACTCGCGCGGTCTGCATGACGAGGCGCGGACGGTCGTGGAGACAGCGCTGATTGCCGATTGGGATGAGCGCTTGGTCAGGGCGTATCGCGAATCGGCCGGTGCCGAAGGATCGGCGGCGCTGCTGGCCCAGATCGAGCATTGCGAAGTCTGGTCCAGACAGCGCCCGACCGATGCCGAACTGGCGCTGACACTGGGCAGCCTGTGCCTGAAACAAAAATTATGGGGCAAGGCGCAGCGCCACCTGGAACAGGCGCTGTCCGATGCGATCGAGCCGGCCACGGTGCGCGAAGTCCACCTGAAGTTGGCGCAACTGCACGATGCGCTGAACCAGCATGAAGCAGCTGCCGCACACTACCGCCAATGCGCGCTTGCCACGATATTATAGGCCGGGGCACGGACGATAGCACCACCATCGATCCGAGATTATGCTGCACTGCGCAATTTGAGGCCGAAAATCGCTATAATTGCGCGTCACGAAAAAATTCCAAGCAAACTGAGAAAACACCATGAGCTTAAATAAAGTCCCTTCCGGCCGCGACCTGCCGAACGATTTCAATGTGATCATCGAGATCCCGATGAACGCCGATCCGATCAAGTATGAAGTCGACAAGGAATCCGGCGCGATTTTCGTCGATCGCTTCATGAGCACCGCGATGCACTATCCGTGCAACTACGGTTATGTGCCGCACACCATCGCCGGCGATGGCGATCCGGTCGACGTGCTGGTGATTACACCGTTCGCGCTGTTGCCCGGTGTGGTGGTGCGCTGCCGCCCGATCGGCGTGCTGAAGATGACCGACGAGGCTGGCGAAGATGCCAAGGTGCTGGCAGTGCCGGTCGACAAGATCCTGTCGATCTACAGCCACTGGCAAAAGCCGGAAGACATGAACGAATTGCGCCTGCGTCAGATCCAGCATTTTTTTGAGCATTACAAAGATCTGGAGCCGAACAAATGGGTCAAGGTGGAAGGCTGGGAAGGTCCCGATGCCGCGCGCGCCGAGATTCTGGCCGGGGTGGACGCCTATGCCAAGGCAGCTGAAAAGCCCAGCTTCTAAGATCGGTTTTGCAACGAATGCATGAAAAAGGCGCACCACGGTGCGCCTTTTCTTATTCCTGGCCAATGTCCAATGACCAATGTACGAACCTTCCTGTGCATGGGGCAGGCTCACAGTGGGGCCAGCATTGCTCCTTGCCTGCGCGACCCGATATTGCTGCAGCGTTTTCCGTAGTCTTGCGCCACCCTCTTGTGCGGCCCGCAGTGTGATGCGCACGCCATCTGCCGCGCGCACCCCATACACCCTGCAGATAAACCTCGCTATGTGCGCCAGCGTACTGAATCGGCCGAGCAGTTCGCGTAGCCTCATCGGTAATCGTCACCCGCCGACAGCAGGTACGCCCGTGGTTAATGGTGCGGGTCAGCGGCGGATGCGACCTTGCCGTAGCGATGGCCTGATCTGCCGACGCTGAACATTGTCGCCAGAAACTGATCAAATCTGGGTGACTGCTCACAATAACGTGGGTAGTTCTCGTTAGTAACATAAAGGAAATCACCATGAAGAATTCGAAACTGTTTGCAGCAGTACTGGCGACGCTTGCATTGGGTGGATGCCTTACGCTTCCCGCGGGTCCGGCCGGACCGCAAGGCGCGGCCGGCGGCACCGGCGCAACCGGTGACACCGGCGCGACCGGATACACCGGCGCAACCGGTCACACCGGCGCGACCGGTACCACCGGCGCAACCGGAGGCACCGGCGCAACCGGAGATACCGGCGCAACTGGATACACCGGCGCGACCGGAGGCACCGGCGCAACCGGTAGCACAGGTCCAAAAGGAAACACGGGCGCAAAAGGAACCACATCCGGCGACACCGTCGTGATTGTGCCTAAGTAACCCCGGGGCGAACCTTGGTTTGGACCTTACGGGTTCGCCAAATTATCTATGAAATTATGCATGCAGCTGGGCAACCTTGGATGCTGGTCCAACGGCAGCCAGGATTCGGTTATCCGGTTAACGCCCGGAGATGGCGAGAACGCCCGGCATTGATTTAATCCGGTTCCATCCCAGGTGTTTCACCTGAGACGGCCAACGGGTTGCAAGCTCAGGGGTGTAGCCCAAATTGTCACCGAGTTTGAGCCCACATCCGCCCCGTCACTTGACCGCCCAGCGCCGGACCAGCGCGATGCGCGCGCCGAACTGGTTCAGCAGCAGGCCGCTCAGCACCAGCATGCCGGCCGCGATTTTCCACCACTGCAGCGGTTCGCCCAGCACGATCGCGGCGCTGACCATGCCCGCCACCGGCACCAGCAGCGAGAACGGAGCGATGGTGGCGGTGGGATAGCGGCGCATCAGCATCGACCAGATGCCGAATCCGAGGATCGTGTTCGGATACGACTGGAACAGCACGGTGGCGACCGACAACCAGTTCATCTGCGCGGCGGCGGCGACCCAACTCGCCGGTCCCTCAACCAGCAGTGACGCCAGGATCAGCGGTGGCGACGCGATCAACGAGGCCCATACCACCAGCGCCAGCGGATTGACCTTGATCATGCGCTTGGTGAAGATATTCGCTACGCCCCAGCAGAAGCCGCCGGCCACCACCAGCAAGAAACCGATCACGGTCGCTTTCGCTTCCAGATGCATCGCCACCAGCGCCATGCCACACAAGGCGATCAGTGCGCCGATCAACTGGGTGACCACCGGCCGCTCGCCCAGCACCAGCACCGCCAGCCCGATCGTGAAGAAGGCCTGCAGCTGGATCACCAGCGACGCCAGGCCGGCCGGAAAACCGAGCTTCATGCCGGTAAACAGCAAGGTGAACTGCAGCGCAAACTGGAACATGCTGTAGCCGATCAGCAGCTTCCATGGGATCTGCGGGCGTTTGATGAAGAACACCAGCGGCAGGGCGGCGAACACGAAGCGTAATGCGGTAAACAAGATCGGTGGCAAGCCCTGCAGGCCAAGCTTGATGACGACGAAATTGAAGCCCCAGATGCAGACGACGCACAGAGCGATCAGGATATCGGTGGGTTTCATGGATGGGGGACCAATCGGAGCGTGACGAATGAGTGGGATTGGGTATCGACAGCGGTAAGGGCGTAAAGGCCAATACTTGAGAGTATTTTCAAAGCCGCAATAAAATAAGCCGAGTTGGGCTCATTTTTTACCATACTGGGGATGAGTATTGGATGTGGTCGAGACATGCGAAGGTTCAGTCTCGGCTCTTGAACGGGTTGCGTTCGTTCAGCTCGTCGATATAGGCGGCGATGCCGCCGCTTTCGCGCTCCAGGAAGCGCTCGATCGCATCGGCGAATGCCGGATGGGCCAGCCAGTGGGCCGACCAGGTCTTTTGCGGCAGAAAGCCGCGCGCCATCTTGTGTTCACCCTGGGCGCCGCCTTCGAAGCATTGAATCTGGTTGGCGATACAAAATTCCAGCGGCTGATAGTAGGCGGTTTCGAAATGAAGGCAGGGCAGATATTCCTGCGCGCCCCAATAGCGCCCGTACAGCACCTGGTCGGTATGGATCAGTAGCGAGGAAGCGATCGGCTTGCCTGCGCGCTCGGCGATGATCAACAAGATATTCTGCGGCATGGCGCGGCCGATACGCTGGAAGAAGTCGAGGTTCAGGTAGGGCGTCGAATGATGGGCCGCATAGGTGTCGGCGTAGCAGCGGTAAAAGAAGCGCCAGTCGGCGTCAGTCGCATCAAAGCCGCGCACATGCCGAAACGACACCCCGGCTTGTTGCACCTTGCGCCGTTCGGCGCGGATATTTTTGCGCTTCTTGTGTTCCAGCGTCGCCAGAAAATTGTCGAAGCTGGCGTAGCCGGCATTGAGCCAGTGGAACTGCACGCCGCTGCGCAGCATGAAGCCGGCCGCCTGCAAGGCTTGGGCCTCCTGTTCCGGTGGATACAGGATGTGGGTCGATGAAAATTCGTTGCCCTGTTGCAGCGCCGTCAGTGCCTTGATCAGCGCGCGCCGTGCCGCATCGTTGCGCGCCAGCAGGCGCGCGCCGCTGACCGGTGTGAACGGGATCGCCGACAGCAGTTTTGGATAGTATTCGAGGCCGTTGCGCTGGTAGGCGTCGGCCCAGGCCCAGTCGAACACGTATTCGCCATACGAATGGGATTTGACATACAAGGGCAGCGCCGCTTCCAGGCTTTCGGGTTCGCCAGCGCCGCTGTCGCGCCAAAGCGTCAGGAACTGCGGCTGCCAGCCGGTGTCCGCTGCCGCGCTGCCCGATTCGTGTAGCGCATGCAAAAACGCAAACGACAAAAACGGATTGGCATCGGCTTGCGTGGCCAGCAGCGCATCCCATGCGGACTGGCCGATCTGTGACAGAGAAGAGTCGATTCGCGTGCGATAATTCATTCAGTAGATTCTTCAAACAAAAGACGCCGCCATGACAGTCAAAGTCGCCATCGCTCAAATCAACAGTACCGTCGGTGATCTCGCCGGCAACCGCGCAAAAATCCTGGACTACGCCCGCCGCGCCGCAGCGCAGGGCGCCGATGTCGTATTGACGCCGGAATTGTCGCTGGTCGGCTATCCGCCGGAAGATTTGCTGCTGCGTCAGGCATTTTACGCAAAAACCGCACACACGTTTGACGCGCTCATGGCGGATCTGGCCGCGTTGCCCGAACTGCGAGACCTGCACGTGGTAGTCGGCCATCCGATCCTGCGCGACGGCAAGCGCTTCAATGCCAGTTCGGTGATCGTCAACGGCAAGCTGCTGGGCACCTATTGCAAGCACGAATTGCCGAACGACACGGTATTCGACGAGAAACGCTATTTTTCGTCGGCGGACCAGCCCTTGGTATTCGACGTCAAAGGCGTCAGATTCGGCCTCAATATCTGCGAAGATACCTGGTTCCCGCACGCGCCAGCCCGTGCGCGCGCCGCTGGGGCACAGGTGTTGCTGGTGCCGAATGGCTCGCCGTACCACATGAACAAGCTGTATCTGCGCTTCAACACGATGCGCGACAACGTGACCGCGCAGGGCATGTCGGTGGTGTATGCGAATCTGGTCGGCGGTCAGGATGAGCTGATCTTTGACGGCAATTCATTTGTGATGGACCAGGATGGCGATATTTGTGCGCACTTGAAGCATTGTGAAGAGGATTTGCAGGTCGTCGAATTTGACGCCGGTACACCACGCCGCATCGCGCTCGGCGACGAATTGCCGATCGAGGCGCAGGTATATCAGGCCCTGGTGTTGGGGGTGCGCGATTACATCGGCAAAAACGGTTTTCCCAGCGTGCTGATCGGCCTGTCCGGTGGCGTCGACTCGGCGCTGACGCTGGCGGTGGCGGTCGATGCGCTCGGCGCGGACCGGGTCAGGGCGGTGATGATGCCGTCGCCTTACACCGCCGAGATCTCATGGGTCGATTCGCGCGACATGGTGAAGCGGGTCGGCGTCCGCTATGATGAAATCCCGATCAGCGATTGTTTCCAGGCGTTTCGCACTACGCTGGCGGCCGACTTTGCCGGCCTGCCGGAAGACGCAACCGAAGAAAATATTCAAGCCCGGATCCGGGGCACCATCCTGATGGCGCTGTCGAACAAGCACGGCGCTATCGTACTGACCACCGGCAACAAGAGCGAGATGGCGGTCGGCTACTGTACGCTGTACGGCGACATGGCCGGCGGTTTCGCGGTGATCAAGGACATTGCCAAGACATTGGTATACCGCCTTTGCGCTTACCGCAACCAGATTTCGCCGGTGATCCCGGAGCGTATCCTGACCCGCGCACCATCGGCCGAGCTGCGGCCGGATCAGACTGACCAGGACTCCTTGCCGCCCTACGAGGTGCTGGACGCGATCATGCAGAGGTATATGGAAGAAAATCAGGGCATCGCCGAGATTCTGGCCGCCGGATATCGGCCGGAAGACGTGGAGCGCGTGACCCGCCTGATCAAGATCAACGAATACAAGCGCCGCCAGTCGCCAGTCGGTATCCGTGTCACGCATCGCGGTTTCGGGCGTGACTGGCGTTATCCGATTACGTCGAAGTTTCGCGAATAGCTTGCCGGACACAGATAATAATGGCCAAGCCGATTGGGCCTCCGCCGACACACGCTGTACAGATTCAACCTAGAGGGGAATTTCCATGAAACAAGTGACCGCCATCATCAAACCGTTCAAGCTCGACGAAGTTCGTGAAGCCTTGGCCGAAGTTAACGTTACCGGCCTGACCGTGACCGAGGTCAAGGGCTTCGGCCGCCAAAAAGGTCATACCGAGTTGTATCGCGGCGCCGAATATGTGGTCGATTTCCTGCCGAAGGTCAGGATCGAGGTGGTGATCGATGACAATGTGGCCGAACTCGCGGTCGAAGCGATCATCAAGGCGGCACGCACCGGCAAGATCGGCGACGGCAAGATCTTCGTACAGAATATCGAACAGGTGATCCGGATTCGCACCGGCGAGACCGGGCCGGAAGCTGTTTAATCATCACCGAATCGTGCGGCAGGGCAGGCGATTGCTGCATCGATCCTGATTTCAGGGGCATCTCTATAAGCTAATTTGTCGTCCCAGCCCTTCGTCAAGCTCAGGATAAACTGGCCTACGGCCACGCTGGGCCCGTGCGAGGGGCATCGCACTTTATTTGCGCCAAGACGCACCTTGTCCTTCGTTTAGCCCTATAACGACGTGTTTCCTGCAATGTCCCACTAACGGTGCGTGACGAAAGGCGCTGGGTTCCAGCGTCCGCTGGCACGAGCCGGCTGCTGAATTGATAGATGCGGTCGCAAATTATTTCCACATTTTTTTGCGAACACCCTAAAGTTCTCTCGTTTCCGGTCGCTAATTAGGGGCAGACGCGGATTTGCAATAATTTGTAAATTTATTTTGCACCCCCCCTAAAGTTCTGCAAACTGCGTTCGTTACCTGATGTAGACGCATCGATAGCACCCATACTCGCCAATTTTATTGCCGAATATGCACCAAAGTTCCTGCAGCTTCGCCGGTAAAAATGCAGGCAATGGCCAATATTGCCATTTCATTAGTTACCGGCTTGATCCCATTGCGCGCCATTCTTGGTGCGTGCCAGCACACGTTAGGCGTTTGTAAGACAAACGCCTACGCTTGTGTCGTCCCTATGCCGGACAAAAAATACAGATTCCTGCCTATTTCTTTCATTTGCGGCGAGCTTCAGAATCTATCTCACTGGCAACGCGAATATCGCGCCAGATACAACGAGATGGAGAGAGACATGACTGCGAGCGATATGATGGCCGAAATACGCGACGCCAACTTGAGTTACCTGATGCTGGCGCAGCAGATGATCCGTTCCGATAAGGCGACTGCCATCTTCCGCCTCGGCCTCAGCAAAGACATTGTCGACCTGATCGGCGGGATGAGCACGGCCCAGATTCTGAAGCTGGCCGGCGGCAACATGATGCTGACGCGTTTCCGCTTCGACGACAGCGCGATACTTGGCATTCTGACAAATAATAACAAGGATCGCGCTTTGGCCCAGTCGCACGCGGCGATCCTGATGGCCGGTCAGCCGGTCGAAGAAATCGTGTAATTGGCAGCCAGCTCCGTCAAAAAATACTCGTCAAGTCACACCCGTAAATAATCAGTCGGTAAGAGGTAAGCGCATGGCGAAGAAAAGCGTGGTGACGGAAGCCCAGGAAATTCGGCTTGCCATCGAACTGATCAATCTGGGTGCGCGTTTGCAGTTGCTGGAAACTGAAACCTCGTTATCACGCGAACGATTGCTGAAGCTGTACAAGGAACTCAAGGGCGTGTCGCCTCCGAAGGGAATGCTGCCGTTTTCGACGGACTGGTTCGTTACCTGGCAGCCGAATATCCATTCTTCGGTGTTCATCGACATCCATAAATACCTGGTCGAGCATGCTGGCATTTCGGGCATCGAAGCGATCATAAAGGCTTACAAGCTGTATCTGGAACAGGTGCCGCCGGTGGTCAACGACGAACCGGTCCTGTCACTGACCCGTGCCTGGACCCTGGTGCGGTTTTTCGACAGCAAGATGCTAACGACGGCGTCTTGCAGCAAATGCCGCGGTCATTTTGTGGTGCATAGCTTCGATCTGCATCATGACTATGTCTGTGGCTTGTGCCATATGCCTTCGCGCGCCGGCAAGACCAAGAAAAGCAGGGATGCACTGGCCGTCGCCGCAGAAGCGGTAATCGCCTGATCACGCCAGCTGCATCCATGTCCAAGGCTGCTGCCTGACATCGCGTCAATCCACCGCTGCCACTGCACGTGTCTCCAGTTAATCCGGCCAAACAACCGTTTCGGTCACGCTCCATGTTGCAACAACCGGCCGTTCAGGCATTGCTGATCCAGTTGGTGACGCTGCCGCTGACTTTGCTGGTGGTCAAAGGCGTGATGGCGTTCATCGACTGGCATGCTGCCGTTGTCGTAGTCATCGGCGCCGTGCTGCAGGGCGCGATTGCGGCGTCGCTCGCGCGTTGGCGCCGCCTGGCGCCATGGTGGTTGTGGATTCAGTTACTGTTCCCGATCGCCTTGCTGGCGACTCTCGCACTGCAGATACCATCCTGGATTTTTCTCGCGGCCTTCTTGTTGTTGCTCGGCGTGTACTGGACCATCTTCCAGACCCAAGTCCCATTTTATCCATCCGGCGCAGCGACCTGGCAGGGCGTGGCCGGCTTGTTGCCGCCTGACCGGCCGGTGCGCGTCGTCGACGTCGGCAGCGGTCTCGGCGGGCTGGTGCTGTATCTCGCTGCCGTACGTCCGGACAATGAGGTCACCGGAATCGAATTGGCTCCGTTGCCATGGCTAGTCAGCGTCTTGCGGCGACGGATCGCCAGCAGCCGCGCCGAGTTCCTGCGAGGCGACTATGGGGCGCTCGACTTTGGCCAATACGATGTGGTTTTTGCATACCTGTCGCCGGCCGCGATGCCCGCGTTGTGGGACCAGGCACGTGCGCAGATGCAGCCCGGCAGCTTGCTCTTAAGTTGTGAATTTGTGGTGGATGGCGTCGTGCCTGACATGTGTGTCAGGCCAGGGGACGGTGGACCAGTGCTCTACGGCTGGCGCTTCTAAGTGTTGCCGGGTGCGCCAGGCGACGCACGGTGATGTGCATAGTGCGTTTAATCACTTGCCCCAAGGTAATTCTCACGTTATTGTTACCGGCGTCGAATGCACTTCCCATTTTGTTTTGAAGGCCGGCTTTTCGCACTGTATTCGGCCATTTGCATATCTGGTTGTGTATTACCCTAGGGACAGTTTGGCCCTGCCCATTCACGCTGGGATTGCACCCGCATCCCATCATTACAACCGGAGTTGTAATCTTGTTAGTCATTTTTGGATATCTGGTCGTCATTGGCTCGGTTTTTGGCGGCTTCGCGCTCGGCGGTGGGCATTTGGGGTCGTTGTTGCAGCCAGTTGAGTTGCTGATGATCGGCGGTGCGGCAGCTGGGGCTTTTCTGGTTGGCAATAACGGCAAGGCCATCCGGGCCACGCTGAAGGCAATGCCGACGCTCCTGCACGGTTCGAAGTACAGCAAGGCCCTGTACATGGAATTGATGTCGCTGCTGTTCGAGGTATTGGGCAAGGTGCGCAAGGAAGGTCTGATGTCGATCGAAGGCGATATCGAAGCGCCTAAAGAAAGCCCGCTGTTCAGCAAATATCCCGGCGTACTGGCGAACCATCACGTGGTCGAATTCATGACCGACTATCTGCGCCTGATGGTATCCGGCAACATGGACGCCTTCCAGATCGAAAACCTGATGGATAACGAAATTGAAACCCATCACCATGAAGGTGAGGTGCCTGTGCACTGCATTGCCAAACTGGGCGATGCGATGCCGGCTTTCGGTATCGTCGCGGCCGTGATGGGGGTAGTGCATACCATGGCGTCGGTCGGCATTCCGCCGGCGGAGCTGGGTATCCTGATCGCGAACGCGCTGGTCGGCACCTTCCTTGGCATTCTTCTGGCGTATGGCTTCGTCGGACCCTTGGCCAGCTTGCTGGAGCAAAAACTGCAGGAGTCCACCAAGATGTTTCAATGCGTCAAGGTCACGCTGCTGGCCAGCCTGAACGGCTATGCGCCGGCACTGGCAGTCGAATTCGGCCGCAAGGTTTTGTATTCGACCGAACGGCCGACGTTTGGCGAGCTGGAAGATCACATCAAGCAATCGAAGGCCAGATAAATCGGCGCCACCCAGGCATGTAAACAGATAAGCAGATAAGCGGATAAGCAGGAACGACATGGCTGATGAAGGGCTGCGCCCAATAATCGTCAAACGCATCAAGAAGAACGCTGGTGCTCATCATGGTGGCGCGTGGAAGATCGCCTACGCTGATTTCGTGACGGCCATGATGGCGTTTTTTCTGTTGATGTGGCTGCTCGGCTCGACCTCGAAAGGCGATCTGAACGGTATTGCCGAGTATTTCCAGACGCCACTGAAGGTCGCGATGTCGGGCGGTTCCGGTAGCGGCGACAGTTCGAGCGTCATCCCAGGCGGCGGCCGCGATCTGACCCGCAAGGACGGTCAGCAGAAAAAGGGCGATGACGTTCAGAAAAAAAAGAGCTATGACCTGAAGGCGGCACAGGCGGAGCTGGAACGGGCCGAAGCAAGCCGCCTGAAGACGCTGAAAACGAGGATCGAAGGCGCGATCGACGGTAACCCGACGCTCAGGTTGTACAAGAAGCAGCTGCTGCTCGATATCACTAGTGAAGGCCTGCGCGTCCAGATTGTCGATGAACAGAATCGGCCGATGTTTGCGCTGGCCAAGGCCGAATTGCAGCCTTACACCAAAGAGATTTTGCACGAGATCGGGGTGGCGCTGAATGATGTGCCGAACCGGATCAGCATCTCCGGTCATACCGATTCTGCCAGCTATTCCAATGGCGACAAGGGTTATAGCAATTGGGAACTGTCGGCGGACCGTGGCAACGCCTGCCGTCGCGAACTGGTCGCCGGCGGCATGAGCGAGGCCAAGGTATTGCGCGTGGTTGGCCTCTCTTCCGCGGTGCTGTTTGACGAGCAGGATCCGCTCAATCCGGTCAATCGTCGCATCAGCATCATTGTGATGAACAAGAAGGCGGAAGAATCCGCCGTCAACGATGCCGGCACGGTCGCCGTGTCGGGCGAATCGGAGATCAGGCAGGAAGTGGTTGGTGCAGTTGGGGCGATCAAGAAATAATCGCATGCACTCGTTTTTCATTGTGACTTGACCAGCAAGAGGATGTCTTCCATGCCAGGCAAAAAATTGCTCGGGTCGCAGGTAAAACATTTGTTATCCGGCGTCTCGGATCATGGCTTGCAGCACCTGGCCGAGGTCGAAACCGACCTGGTTCAAACGGCGTTGTTGCTGGGCGAGGCAATCGAAAAACTCGGCGCCAGTTTTATCGCGATTCATGCCGCCGTAACGGCCCAGCACGAAACGATAGACCTGCTGCTGTCGGGCCAGACCCCGGCTGCCGACTACGAGGCAAAACTGAAGAAGGTACAAGGCGAGATCGGCAATCATGTCAATGCCGCCGTGACCGGATTGCAGTTTCAGGACCTGACCAGTCAGCTGATCGACCGAACCGTGCGACGGGTCGCCGGCTTGCGCGAATTTCTCGGCACCCTCGGCTCGGGCGGTGCCGGCATGTTCGAGGACAGCGACAGCGAACAGGTCACGCAACTGCTCAGCCGGATCAATGAGGCATTGGCAGTACAGCATCTGCAACTGAAAGGCGTTTTGCACAAGGCGGTGCAGCAGAATGACATGGGCAGCGGCGCCATCGAGTTGTTCTGACAGGCGCGCATGATGCCAGGCCGTGAGTGGTAGCGAAATAATTAAGAATGGGCATCCAGCCCGAAACCGGAAATAGTGGAGCAACGATGGCCAAGACAATACTCGCGGTGGATGATTCAAGCTCGCTGCGGCAGATGGTGGCGTTCAGCCTGAAGGCGGCTGGTTATCAGGTAATTGAAGCGGTCGACGGCCAGGATGGGCTGGAGAAGGCCAGAAATCAGACCGTCGATCTGGTGCTGACCGATCAGAACATGCCGCGCAT
This sequence comes from Pseudundibacterium arcticum, assembly GCF_042646465.1. Taxonomy (NCBI): domain Bacteria; kingdom Pseudomonadati; phylum Pseudomonadota; class Betaproteobacteria; order Burkholderiales; family Oxalobacteraceae; genus Pseudundibacterium; species Pseudundibacterium arcticum. The sequence continues at coordinate 99,528 of NZ_JBHRTP010000054.1, read as the reverse complement.
GGATGGACTGTCGCTGATCAGGCAGTTGCGCGGCATGGCCAATTATCAAAAGGTGCCGATCCTGATGCTGACCACCGAGTCCGGCGATGAGATGAAGGCGCAGGGCAGGTCCGCCGGCGCTAATGGCTGGCTGGTCAAGCCTTTCGATCCGCAGCGCCTGATCGAGGTAGTCAAGAAGGTCATCGGCTAGCGGGGAACTGCCCTGCGACGTCGGGTACCGGTTACGGCGGCGAGCAAGACAGAGAACAAATCAAAAAGCAAGACCACGAGCAAGTGACGGAGTGCAAGAATGACCATCGATATGAGCCAGTTCTTCCAGGTGTTCTTCGATGAAGCCGAAGAACTGCTGGCCGAAATGGAGAGATTGCTGTTGGCAGTCGATGTCGCGGCACCGGATGCCGAAGATCTGCATGCGATCTTCCGCTCGGCGCATTCGATCAAGGGCGGCGCGGCCACCTTTGGCCTGAACGACATGACCGAGGTGACCCATATTCTGGAATCGCTGCTGGACGCAATCCGCAACGGCGAGCTGGCGCTGACGGCGCAACATGTGGATGCCTTCCTGTCATCCAAGGACATCTTGAAGATGCAGCTTGACGGTCATCGCCATGGCGCAGCGGTCGCTCAGGATGCGGTGGCCGACGTGCGCATGCTGCTGCAATCCTTGCTGCAGGACTCGCTGAGCAGGGTCGTGGTGCCGTTATCATCCGTCCGCATCGCGACGGGGAAGGAAAAGGCAGGCGCCGAGCATTGCTTCCGGATCGAAATGCCGGAAGTGGCGCAACGCGATGTGGACGCGTTGGCGACAGAACTGGGCCTGCTGGGCAACATCAGCACTGCGGCGCTGGATGGCAAACGATTCGTGCTTATGCTGGTGACGACCGAAACTGTCAGCGATATCGAGGCGATCTGTTCATTTGTGCTCGACCCCGACGATCTGAAAATTACCGAACAAGCGATGCCGTCAGAGTGCGCGACGGGTGACCGCAGTGACGAAGAGCGTGGCTATGGTTTCTTCGAGCCGTTGGAATACATCCGGAACAATGCCAAAACCGATGAACAGCGCGGTTACGGTTTCTTCGATCCCTTCGTCCCTGACGGCGGCGGACAGACTGGGGCCCCCGCCGAGCCAGCCGGACCGGCTGCGGACGAATTGCGTCATGCGCCGCCGATCGAGGTACTGGAAGTCAACGCCAACGATAAGAAAACGCCCTCCAGGCGCGAGAGCGACAGGGCCGGCGCTTCGGAATCATCATCAATCCGCGTCAGCATCGAAAAAGTTGATCAGTTGATCAACCTGGTCGGCGAACTGGTGATCACGCAGGCAATGATCGAGCAGCGCAGCGATGGGCTCGATCCGATGCTGCACGAGCGGCTGCTGGCTAGCGTCAGTCAGCTGACACGCAACACCCGCGACCTGCAGGAAGCGGTGATGTCGATCCGCATGATGCCGATGGATTATGTGTTTTCGCGCTTTCCGCGCATGGTGCGCGATCTGGCCGGCAAGCTCGGAAAAAAGGTCGATTTCATCACGCATGGCGCGGCGACCGAACTCGACAAGGGCCTGATCGAGCGGATCGTCGATCCGCTGACGCACCTGGTGCGCAACAGCATCGACCACGGCATCGAGATGCCGGCGGCCCGCGCGGCGGCCGGCAAGAGCGAATCGGGCCGGCTGTTTTTGTCGGCTTGCCACCAGGGTGGCAATATCGTGATCGAGGTCAGTGACGACGGTGGCGGTCTGAACCGCGAGCGGATTCTGGCCAAGGCCGTGCAGCAAGGGTTGCCGGCATCGGATGCGATGAGTGACAGTGAGGTCTGGCAGCTGATTTTCGCACCCGGCTTTTCGACGGCAGAGGCGGTCACCGATGTGTCTGGCCGCGGGGTCGGGATGGACGTGGTCAAACGCAACATCACCGCGATGGGCGGTACTGTCGACATTCGCTCGGCCAAGGGATTTGGCACCACGATTTCGATTTCATTGCCGCTGACCCTCGCGATCCTCGATGGGATGTCGGTCAAGGTCGGCGATGAAATCTACATCCTGCCTCTCGGTTTTGTGACTGAATCGCTGCAACCCGCGCCGCACGATATCAAGCAGATCAGCGGTAAGGGTTGCGTGGTGAAAGTGCGCGGCGACTATCTGCCGCTGATCCCGCTATACCAGATGTTCGACATTGCACCGCGCTACACCGACCCGTCGGCGGGGATCATCGTGATCCTCGAAGCCGACGGCAAGAAGGCAGGCCTGTTGGTCGATGAACTGGTCGGCCAGCAGCAGGTGGTGGTCAAGAATCTGGAGTCGAATTACCGCAAGGTGGCCGGTATCTCGGGCGCCACCATTCTCGGCGACGGCGGCGTGTCGCTGATCCTCGATGTTTCTGCACTATTACGGTCAAGCCAACAGCTTGGCCTTGAATCCGCCTTCACCTGATTATCTGATGGGATCTCACGCCATGACGCATGTACAAGAACGAGCACAATCCAGTAACGCAGCAGTCAACGCGATCGCCGGCAAGGACGGCGCCGGCAGCGAATTCCTCGCCTTCACCCTGGGCCAGGAAGAATACGGTATCGACATCCTGAAGGTGCAGGAAATCCGCGGCTACGACGCAGTGACGCGGATCGCGAATGCGCCCGAGTTTGTCAAGGGCGTGGTCAATCTGCGCGGCATCATCGTGCCGATCGCCGACATGCGCATCAAATTCAATCTCGGCACCCCGGTGTACGACCAGTTCACCGTCGTCATCATCCTCAATATCAGCGGTCGGGTGATGGGTATGGTGGTCGACAGCGTATCGGACGTAACGACACTGACGCCGGAACAGATCAAGCCGGCGCCGGAGATGGGCGCTGCGTTCAATACCGATTACCTGATCGGCCTTGGCACGCTGGAAGAGCGGATGCTGATCCTGATCGATATCGACAAGCTGATGTCGAGTGCGGAAATGGGTTTGATCGAAAAACTGGCGACCTGAGGCGGCACGAAGCCAGGTGTGATGGAAGTAATGCTTCCTCCGGCCAGTAATGATGTTGGGAAATCAATACTCGCAAAACGAGCTTGGTGGGTGTGATATCGATACCCCGTGAAAATGGTAGTTGGTGAATGTGGCAAGCGTAATGCGCTATTCAAACTAAAAAAGCTAAGCGACAGGGGAAGCATGATGGACACGAATAATTTACGTATTGGCGCAAGATTGAGCCTTGCTTTCGGCATCGTGCTGACACTGATGATTGCCATCCTGGTTGCCAGTAGCATGGTAGGCACGAAAAATCGCGAGCAGATGATGGAAGGGCTCAATTTTGCCAATTCGAAAGCGGAACTGGCCAACGGCATGAAGAGCGCGATGCTGGAAACGAGCATCGCGATTCGCAACATGCGCATTCAATCTGAAGTCGCCTTGATGGCGAAAGAAGAAGCCAAGGTCAATGACCAACGCAAGCGCTACGCAGCCTTGCGCGACAAGCTGACTGCGCTCGGTTTGACGGATGCCGAGAAAAAAGCCATCGATGAAATCAGCCGGCTCGACAAAGACTTTGACGAACCGTTCAAGCAGGCGCTGACCATGGCGCATGCATTCAACGCCGAAGGCGCGGCCGAATTGATGACCACCAAGATCGATCCGATTAGCGAAAAAATCATGGTGGAGCTTAACCAGCTGGTCGATAGTCAGCGCACGGCATCGGCCGCCATTTTTGAAACTACCGCGGCCGCCGGCAAGCAAATGATGAACCTGCTGATACTGGCCGGCGTGGCGGCACTGGCGTTCGGCATATTTTGCGCGTGGCGCATCACACGCAGCCTTACCTCTCGGCTGCAGGGCGCGGTTGCGGTCGCAAAGAAGGTCGCGCTCGGTGATCTCAGCTCTCACGTCACCGTGGTTGGCAAGGACGAGATCAGCGAACTGCAGCAAGCGCTCAGCGACATGAACGACAGTCTGGCCAAAACCGTCGGCCAAGTGCGGCTCGGGACCGAAACCATCACGGTCGCCTCGCGCGAGATCGCTTCCGGTAACGCCAACCTGTCCTCGCGCACCGAGTCGCAGGCCTCCAGCCTGGAAGAAACCGCCAGTGCGATGGAACAGCTGACTTCGACTGTCAAGCAAAATGCCGACAATGCCCGTCAGGCAAATCAACTGGCGGTGTCGGCATCGACCGTCGCCGTCAAAGGGGGCAAAGTGGTCGGCCAGGTCGTCAATACCATGGGTTCGATCAAGGAAAGTTCGCGCAAGATCGTCGATATTATTGGTGTGATCGACGGCATCGCGTTCCAGACCAATATCCTGGCGTTGAATGCTGCGGTCGAAGCTGCACGTGCCGGCGAGCAGGGCCGCGGCTTTGCGGTGGTGGCATCGGAAGTGCGCAATCTGGCGCAACGCTCGGCCGGTGCCGCGAAGGAAATCAAGGCGCTGATCGGCGACTCGGTCGACAAGGTCGATGCCGGCAGCAAGCTGGTCGACGATGCCGGAAACACCATGCAGGAGTTGGTACTGTCGGTCCAACGCGTCGCCGACATCATGGCCGAGATCACGGCCGCCAGCCAGGAGCAGAGCGTCGGCATTGAAGAAGTCAATAACGCGATCACGCAGATGGACGAGATGACGCAGCAGAATGCTGCACTGGTCGAACAGGCCGCGGCTGCTGCCGAGAGCATGCAGGAGCAGGCGTTGAAATTGTCGCAGGCGGTGAGCGCGTTCAACCTGGGCGACCAAGGGCAGTCGATGCCGGCGCTGCAACCCCGGATTCCGGTGTTGCATGAAGCGCGGGAAATCACGCAGGTCGCGTCGAAACCGAAGTTTGTGCCAGCCAGTTTGTCGAACAAACATCAAAAGTTGGCAGCGGCAGAGGTCGGCGCCGATGAGTGGGAAGAGTTTTGAGGCGGGCCTCGCATGTTCCTATACTCCATATGGCATAGTCAATTATCCGCAAATAAATAGAGTGAAATGCTCATATACTCCATGTAATTTTGTGTTGGAGTGTGCGGAAATGTCGTATTGATTGGTAAAGTGGTCGCTGGTCGGCACATGGCTTGCGGTCAGGGTAAATCGCATGAAGATCCGCGTGAATCTTGGTGCTGCCGGGTTGAGTTCCCTCCCCCTTGCAGGGGGAGGGTTAGGGTGGGGGTAGTGCGGTCGATGAATGATGCACGTTGCCGATCGACCGTCCTACCCCCATCCCAACCTTCCCTCTGCACGGGGGAAGGGGTAAAAAGCCTAAGCCAGCAACAATCTTCATGAGATTCACAAGCAGATCAGTCGGGCAGGCAGGAATTTTTTAGGGTAGGTCATGAAGACGCTGGGGAAATCGTTACGGTATCTGGCGCCAGTCTGCGTCGCGCTGGTAGTCGGGACGCTGACGGCGTTTTGCGTGCAGAGCGTGGCCGCTATTGCCAGCATGGCGGCTGCGGTCGCAATCGTTGTCCTGCATCGGTCCCGCGATGCAGGCGCGGCGCGATTCTCTGTCCGAGTAGGCAAGGATCTCGATCGCATCATGATCGGCGCCGCCGAGACCTCGTTTTTTGTCGATAGCGTCAAGAAAAAAGTCGAGCACGACGTGCACGCGGCCGGGGAAATCGCTTATGCCGGCGCCGTCGATAACAATGGCTATTTCCCGACGCATAACAAGAAGTTTTCGCAGCCACTGACCGGTAGCCACGATGTTGACCTGGTCAACAATCGTATCAAGCGCATCTTTAACGACCGCACCGGCGCCCGTTGCGGCGCCAATACCGCGCCCTTCCTGTTGCAGACTTATAAGCGCGACACCGGCGAAGTGATGCACGATCTTTCGGTACCGATCTCTGTGGCCGGAAAGCATTGGGGCGCTTTCAGGATCGGGTATCGCTCGCGGCAACCGCTCGTCGCTGATGCGACGGCACAGGCCTGAAAAGTCGAATGCCTGTGAATACACAAGACCATCTGCGCGAGCGCTCCATGTCGTCATCCAAACCGGACAATGTCAAGGAATTCGCGTTCACCGCGCAAGACTTTGACCGGGTCCGGACGCTGATCTATCAGCGCGCAGGGATCTCGCTTGCCGCCAGCAAGCAGGAAATGGTCTACAGCCGGCTGGCGCGGCGCTTGCGCGCTACCGGGATCATCTCATTTTCGACCTATCTGGCGGATCTGGAGTCAGGACGCAATGACGGTGAATGGGAAGCCTTTACCAATGCACTGACGACCAATCTGACGTCTTTTTTCCGCGAATCCCATCATTTCCCGATTCTGGCCGAACATGTGCGCGACCTGAAAGGCCCGATCACGGTCTGGTGCTCTGCCAGTTCGACCGGAGAGGAACCGTATTCGATTGCGATGACGCTGTGCGAGGCATTCAACACGCTGACGCCGCCGGTCCAGATCATCGCCACCGATATCGATACCAATGTACTGACGACCGCAGCCAACGGTGTGTATGCGATGGACCGGCTGGACAAGATGCCGGCGGACCGTGCCAAGCGGTTTTTCTTGCGGGGCAAAGGCGAGCAGGCGGGGTTGGTGCGAGTGCGCCCGGAATTACGCCAGATGGTGACCTTCAAGCAACTCAATTTGCTGGCGGACAGCTGGCCGATAGCGGGGCCTTTCGATATTATTTTCTGCCGCAATGTGATGATTTATTTTGACAAGCCGACCCAGGGCAGGATCCTGTCGCGCTTTATTCCGCTGATGAAACCGGATGCGCTGCTGTTTGCCGGACATTCGGAAAATTTCCTGTACGTGTCGGAGGCGTTGCGGCTGCGCGGCAAGACGGTGTATGAGCTGGTCGGCAGACATCTGACGGCGCCACTGACCCCACGTCGGGCATGAGAACACACCTATGAGTCAAACCATTCAGGGCCAGTTCGCAACCAACGTCTATTTCGACCGGACCTTCGATTGCGATGCCGCAAAAATTTTGCCGGGTGAATACTATTACACCGGCGAGGACATGCTGATCGTTACCGTGCTCGGCTCATGCGTATCGGCCTGTATTTTCGATCGCGTCTCCGGTATCGGCGGCATGAATCATTTCATGCTGCCCGACGGCGGGGCGGGCGATCGTGACAGTCCGGTATCGGCGTCGATGCGTTATGGCACCTACGCGATGGAGATGCTGATCAACCAGCTGCTGAAGGCTGGCGCGCGGCGCGAAAACTTGGAGGCCAAGGTGTTCGGCGGTGGCAACGTGCTACGCGGGTTTACCGCGATGAACGTGGGCGAACGCAATGCCGATTTCGTACGCGATTATTTGCGCGCGGAAAAAATGAGGATCACCGCCGAAGACCTGAACGACATTCACCCGCGCAAGGTGTATTTTTTTCCGCGCACCGGCAGGGTGCTGGTCAAGAAGTTGATGCAGACGCACAACGAGGTGTTGGTCAAGCGCGAGCAGGATTACGCCAGCCGACTGAAGACGACGCCGATTGGCGGCGAGATCGAGCTGTTCTGACATGATTGAAGACAGACAAAGGGTTACGCCCGGAAGGCAGGCTGCATGAAAATTAAAGTGCTGATCGTGGACGATTCCGCCCTGATCCGCAGTGTGATGACCGAAATTATCGGCAGTCAGCCGGACATGGAAGTGGTGGGCGCCGCGCCTGACCCGATCGTCGCGCGCGAGCTGATCAAACGCACCAATCCTGATGTGCTGACGCTGGACGTCGAAATGCCGAAGATGGACGGCCTCGATTTCCTTGAAAAGCTGATGCGCTTGCGGCCGATGCCGGTCCTCATGGTGTCGTCGTTGACCGAGCGCGGATCGGAAATCACGATGCGTGCGCTCGAACTGGGCGCCGTCGATTTCGTCACCAAACCGAAGATTTCGATCCAGCACGGCATGCTCGAATACACCGAGATGATCGCCGACAAGATACGCTCCGCCGCGAAAGCGCGGATTCGGGCACGTCCGCATGCGACCACTGATGCGGCCAGAGCGCCGGGGGAGCAGTTGCCGCCGATGCGCAACCCGCTGGCCAGTAGTGAAAAGCTGATCATGGTCGGCGCATCGACCGGCGGGACCGAAGCGATCAAGCAGTTTCTGATGCAAATGCCGTCCGACTGCCCCGGCATCCTGATCACCCAGCACATGCCGGAAGGCTTTACACGATCGTTTGCCCGCCGGCTCGACAGTCTGTGCAAGATTTCTGTCAACGAGGCCGAAGGCGGCGAGCGTATCCTGCCCGGGCATGCCTATATCGCACCGGGCCATTCGCATTTGTTGCTGACGCGCAGCGGTGCCAACTACGTGACGCAACTCGATCAGGGGCCGGCGGTCAACCGCCATCGACCCTCGGTCGACGTGCTGTTCCGCTCGGCCGCTGTAGCAGCCGGAAAAAACGCGGTCGGCGTTATACTGACTGGCATGGGCAAGGACGGCGCACTCGGCATGTTGGAAATGAAAAATGCCGGCGCTTATAATTTTGCGCAGGATGAGGCGAGCTGCGTCGTGTTCGGTATGCCGCGCGAGGCAATCGCGGTCGGCGCGACCGACGAAGTGGCACCGTTGAACGAACTCCCTGGCAAGGTGATGGCCCATCTGGCAACGCATGGCAGCCGTGCATTGCGCGTATAGCACGCGGCGCTATTCTGCCAGCCGAGTCCCGATTCAAGTTCACGCCCGCACTGCCGACAATACAGATAACCGGATTTAGGAAACAACGGAGTAATTCATGGCTGATCCAAAGACGAAGTTTTTAGTAGTAGATGATTTCTCAACGATGCGTCGCATCGTCCGCAATTTGTTGAAGGAACTCGGTTACACCAATGTCGACGAGGCGGAAGACGGCGTCATGGCGATGGCCAAGCTCAGGAGCGAACAATTCGATTTTGTCGTGTCCGACTGGAACATGCCGAACATGGACGGACTGACAATGTTGCAACAAATCCGCGCCGATCCGGCGCTGAGCAAACTGCCAGTGCTGATGGTCACCGCCGAAGCGAAGAAGGAAAACATCATCGCAGCCGCTCAAGCCGGTGCCAGCGGCTACGTGGTGAAGCCGTTCACGGCCGCCACGCTGGACGAAAAACTGGCCAAGATCTTCGAAAAACTCGAAAAGGCGGGGGCCTGAGGTGACGTCCGCGCGCAATGCAGCGCTACCGGACCAGGCTGCGATAGCTGCCTCGGACGCCGGTCCGACTGACGAGGTACTGGCGCGCATCGGTCAGATGACACGCACCTTGCACGACAGCCTGCGTGGTCTCGGTCTCGACAAGCTACTCGAAAAAGCGGCGGACCGGATGCCTGAGGCACGCGATCGGCTCGATTATGTGGCGCGCATGAGCGAGCAGGCGGCGCAGCGCGTACTCAACGCGACCGACGCCGCAGCACCATTGCAAGACCAGATCGACAGCGGCGCAGCCAGGCTCGCCGCGGACTGGCAGGCTGCGATCGGCGCGCCGTTTGCACCGACCCAGTACCAGCATCTGGCCGGCCAGACCCTGCAGTACCTGAACCAGACGCGCGGCAATGCAGGCGCGACCAGGGCGCAACTGATGGACATCATGATGGCGCAGGATTTTCAGGATCTGACCGGTCAAGTCATCAAAAAGGTGACCGAACTGGCGCAAAACCTGGAGCAGCAGTTGGTGCAGATGTTGCTGGATTACTCACCAGCCGATGCGCGGCGTCGCATTGATGGTGGCATCAATGGCAACGCCTTGCTCAATGGTCCCCAGATCAAGCCGGTCGGCAACGGCGACGTGGTAGCCGACCAGGGCCAGGTCGACGATCTGCTTGATAGCCTCGGTTTTTAAAGCGCGCGTCTGGTCGATACAGCCGGTTGCTTATTCGCTCACAAATTTAATACTAAGTATTTTTTGAGGCGCACATGGAACAGATGAATTTCATCGTCAGGGAGCCATTGCTGGACCCAAAACAGCGTGTCGTGGGCTATGAGCTGAGCTGGCAGCAGGTCGAAAATAACGCAAGGCCGACCGAAGATGAGCTGGAAGCACTGCTGCACCTTGCGGCGCAGCAGTTCAACGATGATGACGGGGGCTGGCTACTGGGCGACAAAATTCTGTTTCTGGAAATGTCGCCAGCCATGCTGTCGAACGAGATGCTGCCGCTGTTGCCGGCCAAGAGTACCGTATTAACGCTCAATGTCAACGATTTCGCCGATCCAGCCACGCTCGCGCAGGTCCGTGCCGTGCGCGCCGAAGGTTTCGGCATTTCGTTGCGTGGCGCCGATTTGAAGACCCAGGGCAAACTGCTGTCCGATGTCAGCTGTGTCGAAGTCCGTTTTTCCGGCAGCGATTTCGCGACCCAGGCCAGGACTTATGCGGCGCTAAAGCAGGCCTCGATGCGCATGGTTGGCCGGCCAGTCACGACCTGGCAGGATTTTGACGCTTGTGCGCAGCTCGGCCTCGACGCCTTCGTCGGCAAGCTGCATCTGACGCCGCGCCCAGGCAAGGAATCCACGGGTATCAATCCGGCGCAGGCCGTTATCCTGCAGCTGATGGACATGGTCCGCAAAAATGCCGACCTGCCGCAGATCGAGGCGGTGCTGAAACGGGATGCGACCCTGTCGTACAGGCTGCTGCGCTATATCAACTCGGCCGGTTTTGGCCTCGGTCGCGAGATTCAATCACTGCGTCAGGCCCTCGCCATGCTCGGTTATCAGCCGCTGTATCGCTGGCTGTCGCTGCTGCTGGCGACCGCCAGTACCACCGGATATTCTCCCGTCCTGCTCGAGACCGCAGTGATCCGCGGGCGCCTGACCGAATTGCTGGGACAGGCTTTCCTGCCGCGTGGCGAAGCGGAAAATTTGTTCGTCGCCGGCATGTTCTCGTTGCTAGACCGGTTGCTCGGCGTCCCGATGGCCGAGGTGCTGGACAAGGTGCAATTGTCCGAGGCGGTATCTGAGGCGTTGCTGACGCGTGGCGGCATGTATGGGCCATATCTGGCGCTGGCCGAGGCCTGTGAGCTCAATTCCTCACTGATCGGCAGCTTGGCCGCTCCGCTCGATATTAGTCCGTCTGATGTCAACAAAGCGCATCTGGCCGCGCTGGCCTGGTCGCAAAACATCGGGGCCTGATTTATCGCTGTGATGAGGGCGTCAGTCATCCCGGCCATTATTGGCCGAGCGGGTGGCGCTCTTGTTGGCAGATCGATATCCATGTTGCGAATGAAGGCATAAGGTGGCGGCGAGAGCGCCTGCAGTGATCACCCTGTTTGCACCATAACTTCTTCAATGGCGATCCGGTCTGCGGAGTATGGGTTGTTTGTCCTTGGTTTTATTGCGGCGTTGGCGCATCTCGTTAACGAGTATATGCAGCGGCGGCGCGACTTGGTTAGACTCGCCGAGCGCCTCAGGTAGGCTGCGGGTCGCGTCGACCCAGCCGCGTGACCAAACCAAGCGCCTACCAACGTTCCGCCATCGTTGGCGCCATGCCGCAGCCTCAATCGCGAAATACGGGCAGTTTTGCCACCTGTTCCCCCGATGATCTTTCTTGCTTTGCATCAATAATCGACTCTGTAAGCTGCGCCATCCCGTCGTTTGAACGTGGGTGGCGCCGGAACGGGAGTCGGCGATGGCCGAAGATAGCGATCAGGAACGTACAGAACCAGCCTCCGCGCGACGCCTTGAAAAGGCGCGCGAGGAGGGTGACGTTCCACGTTCGCGCGAGCTGGCGACGTGCACGATCTTGCTGGCGGCCGGCTGCGGCTTCTGGATCTTCGGCGAGGGCTTGGTGCGCAAGCTGACCAGCACGCTGGTCTCGGGCCTGGCCTTTGACCGGGCACAGGCGTTCGATTTTGATGTGCTGTTACACCGTATCAGCGCCAATTTCGTCGATGTGCTGATCGCGCTCGCACCGTTCGGCCTCATGCTGATGCTGGTCGCAGTGCTGTCGCCGCTGCTGATCGGCGGCTGGCTGTTCAGCGCAAAAGCCTTGCAACCGGATTTTGGCCGGATCAGCCCGATCAAGGGGCTGGGCAACATGATTTCTTCGCGCGCCTTGGTGGAACTGGGCAAGGCCATCGGCAAGGCGGCCCTGGTCGGCACCGTGGCGTGGCTGGTGATGATGCATCAAAAGGAAGCGGTGCTCGGCTTGGCGGTCGAGCCGCTGAAGGCCGGCAGCGCCCATCTTGCCAGCCTGTTGATGGGCAGCTTCATCGCAATCGTCTGCGCGCTTGTGCTGGTCGCCTGCATCGATGCGCCGTATCAGATGTGGCACTACGCCAACAAGCTGAAGATGAGCCGCCATGAATTGATGGAAGAGGCCAAAGAATCCGACGGCAATCCGCAGATCAAGGCAAAAATCCGTGCCCAGCAACGCGAGATGGCACGACGCCGCATGATGTCCGAAGTGCCGACCGCCGACGTCGTGGTCACCAACCCGACGCACTATGCGGTCGCGCTCAAATATGCCGACGGCAAGATGCGCGCACCGAAAGTGGTGGCCAAGGGCGCCGACGAGGTTGCCGCCAAAATTCGCGCGCTCGCTTCCGAAAACAATGTGCCGTTGCTGGAGGCACCGCCATTGGCGCGCGCGCTGTATCAGCATGCGGAACTGGGCGACGAAATTCCGGAAGGCTTGTATACCGCAGTAGCCGAAGTACTGGCCTATGTGTTCCAGTTGCGCGCCTACCGCCAGCATGGCGGCGTGCGTCCGCAAGCGCCCGCCGACTTTGACGTGCCGCCGCAACTCGATCCGCACAACCCCGCTGCAAATCCAACAAAAGCAACGAACCCAGCGAACGCGACCAGAGCGCCGCAGTCGAATAATGGTGCGATCCAATGAATAGTCTGAAACTGCCGGCCTGGCTCAGTAATGACGGCAGCCGCTCGCTAGTCGCTCCGATCATCATCATCATGCTGCTGGCGATGATGGTGCTGCCATTGCCGGCCTTCGTGCTGGACGTATTCTTCAGTTTCAATATCGCGCTGGCGATCATCGTGCTGCTGACCAGCCTGTACACGGTCAAGCCGCTCGATTTCATGGCTTTTCCGACGATTCTGTTGGTGAGTACCATGTTGCGCCTGTCGCTCAATGTGGCGTCTACGCGGGTTGTGCTGACCGAAGGCCATACCGGTCCGGATGCGGCCGGCAAGGTGATCGAAGCGTTCGGCCACTTCCTGATCGGTGGTAATTACACGGTCGGTATTGTGGTGTTCGTGATCCTGACCATCATCAATTTCACCGTCGTCACCAAGGGTGCTGGTCGCATCGCCGAGGTCGGTGCGCGCTTCGCCCTGGACGCGATGCCTGGCAAGCAGATGGCGATCGACGCCGACCTGAACGCCGGCCTGATCGGTGAGCAGGATGCCCGCCGCCGCCGTACTGAAGTCGCGCAGGAAGCCGAGTTCTACGGTGCGATGGACGGTGCCAGCAAATATGTGCGCGGCGATGCCGTGGCCGGCATCATGGTCACCGTGATCAACATCGTCGGTGGTCTGGTGGTCGGCATGTTGCAGCACGATCTGGATTTCTCGACCGCGCTCAAGAATTACACGCTGCTGGCCATCGGCGATGGCCTGGTCGCGCAAATTCCGTCACTGATCATTTCCACCGCGGCCGGCATCGTGGTGTCCCGCGTTGCCAGCGACCAGGATATCGGCACGCAGCTGATCGGCCAGCTGTTTGCGAAGCCGCAGGTGCTGTACATCACCGCCGGCATCGTCGGCGGCATGGGCCTGATTCCCGGCATGCCGCATATCGCCTTTCTGTTGCTGGCCGCCGTGCTGGGCGGTGCAGCTTATGTCCTGACACAGCGCGCCGAACAGGCAGCGGCACTGGAAGCGCAAGCACCTGCGCCAGTGGCAGCGCCGGAATCGGAAGAGGCGACCTGGCAGGACATCGTGCCGGTCGATACCCTGGGTCTGGAAGTCGGCCACCGCCTGATCCCCTTGGTCGACAAAACGCAGGGCGGAGAGCTGCTGCGCCGGATCAAGGGCATCCGCAAAAAATTCGCACAGGAGGTTGGCTTCCTGGCACCGCCGGTACACATCCGCGACAATCTGGAACTGAAGCCATCGGCCTATCGCATCACGTTAAAAGGTGTCGAAGTCGGCAGCGGCGAGGCTCTGACCGGCCAGTTCCTGGCGATCAATCCGGGCATGGCCAACGGCGTCCTGCCGGGCCCGGTGACCAGCGACCCGGCATTCGGCTTGCCAGCCACGTGGATCGATGCGGCGCTGCGCGAACAGGCGCAGACCATGGGTTACACCGTGGTCGATGCAGGCACCGTGGTGGCGACGCATTTGAACCATCTGATCACGATGCATGCGGCCGACTTGCTGGGGCGGCAGGAAGTGCAGCAACTGCTGGACCATCTGGGCAAGGAATCGCCCAAACTGGTCGAAGATCTGGTGCCAAAACTGATCTCGTTGTCCTGCCTGCAGAAGGTGTTGCAGAACCTGCTGATCGAAGGCGTACATATCCGCGACATGCGTACCGTGATTGAAATTCTGGCCGAATTCGCACCGCAGACGCAGGAGCCCAACGAGTTGACGGCACAGGTCAGGATTGCGCTGGGCCGCTCGATCGTGCAGCAGATTTTCCAATCCACCAGCGAGCTGTCCGTGATGACGCTGGATAACCGTCTTGAGCGCTTGCTGATGCAGGCACTGCAGGCCAGCGGCCCGGATGGCGCCGGCATCGAGCCGGGGCTGGCCGATACGCTGGTGGCGCAGGCCGAACAGGCTACCCGTCAGCAGGAACAGCTGGGCCTGACTCCGGTATTGCTGGTGCCGGCGCCGCTGCGCGCGTTGCTGGCGCGCTTCCTGCGCCGCGCACTGCCACAACTGAAAGTGCTATCGCACGCCGAACTTCCCGATTCAAAAACCATTAGAGTGACCAGCCTGGTTGGAGGCCAAGTATGAACGTAAAAAAATTCACCGCAGCGAATTCCCGCGATGCGCTGCGCAAAGTGCGCGAGCTGCTCGGTCCCGATGCGGTCATCCTGTCCAATCGCACGGTCGAGGGCGGGGTCGAGATTCTGGCGCTGGCGAACGATGATATTTCATCCTTGGCCGCGCCCGCGGTCGAAAAACCGGCGATCATGCATGAGGTAGCAGCGGCGCCGACGTCGGCGCCAGCGCCAGGCGTCGCATCGCCGGCCATGCCTGGTAGCGCGCTGTTTATCCAGCAGCGCCGTTACGACCACGACTACGCGCGCAATCAGGATCAGAACAAGGACCAGGCCTCGGGCCTGGCTGAAGCGCTCAACAATGCGCGCGATATCACACTGGCGCCCGACAATACGGCCAAAGAGCTGAAGGCCGTGATGAGCGAAATTCGCTCGATGCGCGGCATGATGGAAAGTCAGCTGGCGGAAATTTCGTGGGGCACATTGCAAAAGCGCGAGCCGCATAAGGCCGAGGTGCTGCGTGAAATGCTGGCGGCCGGCTTCAGCGCCAGCCTGTCGCGTTATCTGACTGAAAAGCTGCCATCGGTAAGCGACGCAGAAGGCGGCCTGAACTGGATAAAGTCGATCCTGGCACGCAATCTGAACACCTTGACCAACGAAAACGAAATCCTCGAAAAGGGCGGGGTGTTTGCGCTGGTCGGACCCACCGGCGTCGGCAAAACCACCACCACGGCCAAGCTGGCTGCGCGTTGCGTGATGCGGCACGGCACCGGCAAGCTGGCGCTGATTACCACCGACGGTTATCGTATCGGCGGCCACGAACAGCTGCGCATCTACGGCAAGATTCTTGGTGTCATGGTGCATTCCGTGCGTGACGAAGCCGATCTGAGGATCGCGCTGAAAGAACTGAAGAACAAGCATACGGTACTGATCGACACCGTCGGCGTCAGTCAGCGTGACCAGATGGTGGCAGAACAGATCGCAATGCTGTCCGGCACCGATACCGAGGTAAAGCGCCTGCTGTGCCTGAATTCGACCTCTACCGGCGAGACCCTCAATGAAGTAGTGCGTGCATATAAAGGTCCGGGTCTGGCAGGCTGCATCATGACCAAACTGGACGAGGCGGCCACCATCGGCAGTGTGCTCGACCTGATGATCCGCCAAAAGCTCAATTTATTCTATGTGTCGAACGGCCAGCGCGTGCCGGAAGACCTGCATCTCGCCAACAAGCTGTATCTGGTTGACCGCGCATTCAAACTGAAGCGGGAAACGGCGCCGTTCCAGTTTCAGGACGATGAATTGCCGCTGGTGATGGCCGCCGCCGGCAATCCGATGAACGACAGCAGCCTGCGCGGGGTGAGCCTTGGCTAATTTCGACTTCGATCAGGCCGAAGGTCTGCGGCGCATGCTGGCCGGACCCCGGCCGCGCATCGTCACATTTCTGTCGGCGGTGGCGGACGACGACAAGGGCGCCATGCTGGTCAATCTCGGCGCCTCGCTGGTGGGTGCCGGCAGCGACGTGCTGCTGGTCGATGCGCGCTCTGCGACGCGCGGCGTGGCTGGTCGCAGCGGCGCACCGTCGTTGCTGGACGTTGCCCGTCAGGAATGCGCGCTGGATCAGGCGCTCCAGCAAATGTCGGAAGGCTTCAATTTGGTCAGCCTGACACGCGGCAAGAGCCAGTCGCGCGGCGCGGCGACCGAGGATGAGACACGGCGTCTGGCCAAGGTGTTTGATCTGCTTGCCAAACAAGCCGGCATCGTGGTGGTCGACGCGGAGCTTGGCGCCGACGATAGCCTGCCGATTCCGGCGATGGCAAGCAGCGAGATCGTGGTCCAGGTGT
Organism: Pseudundibacterium arcticum; assembly: GCF_042646465.1. Lineage (NCBI taxonomy): Bacteria > Pseudomonadati > Pseudomonadota > Betaproteobacteria > Burkholderiales > Oxalobacteraceae > Pseudundibacterium > Pseudundibacterium arcticum. The sequence continues at coordinate 82,900 of NZ_JBHRTP010000054.1, read as the reverse complement.
CGACCAGTGCGGCATCGATCAAATCGGCTTATAGCCTGATCAAGCGTCTCAGTAACACCCTTGGCCGGCGGCCTTTCAGCTTGCTGGTCACCGGCGCCAGTGAGGTGGAAGCCAAGCGGGTGTACGACAACATCGCGCAGGCGGCCAGCCGTTATCTGGCGATCCAGTTGATTTCGGTCGGCTCGGTACCGGCGGATGAACACCTGAATCGGGCTGCGCATCTGGGCCGGGCCGTGATCGATGCCTTCCCGTTGGCTGGCGCCTCGGTCGCGTTCCGCCAGCTGGCCGGACGCCTTGCCGTGCCCGACTTGTCGACCGTTGGCTTGCGCGTCAAGGCCACCAGCAGCGGCAGCAATCTCGGAATCTGACCATGTACACAGTCAAAGGAAAATCTGACAAGGAGCACCTCCTTGAGCAGCACGCCCCTTTGGTGAAGCGCCTCGCGCATCACATGAAAGCCAAGCTGCCGCCCAATGTCGAGGTCGACGATCTGGTGCAGGCCGGCATGATAGGCCTGCTCGATGCGGTCAACCGCTATGAGGAAGAGCACGGCGCCCAGTTTGAAACCTATGCGGTGCTACGCATTCGCGGCGCGATGCTCGATGAACTGCGCAGCAGCGACTGGTTGCCGCGCAGTGTGCGCCAGAACATGCGCAAGATTGAAGTTGCGATGAGCGCTCTTCAGCAACGCCTTGGCCGCGCACCGAATGAATCGGAAGTCGCCAAGCAGCTCAAGCTGTCACTCGACGATTATCAGGGGATGCTGACCGACGGCGGCGGCCACCAGCTGGTGTATTACGAAGATTTTCACGTCAACGACGCCAACGAGCATTTTCTCGACCGTTACGGCTCCGATGATGCAGGCGACCCGCTGCACGGTTTGCTGGAAGGCGACTTCCGTCAAGGGGTGATCGATGCGATCGAAGGACTGCCTGAACGTGAAAAGCTGTTGATGGGGCTGTATTACGAGCAGGAGCTGAATCTGAAAGAGATCGGTGCCGTGCTGGGCGTGTCGGAGTCGCGCGTATGTCAGTTGCACAGCCAGGCAATCGCCCGGTTGCGTTCAGTACTGAGGGATTAGGAATGGATTGGGCTAGTCTGATAGGTTTGGCGCTCGCGCTCGGCGGCGTCCTTCTGGGACAACTGCTGGAGGGGGGCCATCTTGGGTCCTTGATTCAGCCGACGGCCTTCGTGGTGGTCGTGACCGGCACACTCGGTGCGGTGCTATTGCAGAGCAATATGCAAAGTTTTTTGCGCGGGGTCGACATGGTCCGCTGGATATTTTCGCCGCCGCCCGACAACAGTCTGGAGATCGCCCGCGACATCGGCTTGTGGAGCCAGACCGCACGGCGTGATGGATTCTTGCGCCTCGAATCGCATATGGATGCCGCAAACGACCCCTTCACGGTCAAAGGTTTGCGGATGATAATCGACGGTGTTTCTGCAGAAAAGCTGCGGGAAATCCTCGACGTCGACATCACGATGTTTGAAACCAGGGAACGACAGGCCGTCAAAATCTGGGAATCCGCCGGCGGCTATGCGCCGACCGTCGGTATCCTCGGCGCCGTGCTGGGACTGATTCACGTGATGGAGAATCTGGCCGAACCGGCCAAGCTCGGCGGCGGCATCGCGGTCGCATTTGTCGCGACCATCTACGGTGTCGGTCTGGCCAATCTGGTATTGCTGCCGATCGGAAACAAGTTGAAGGCGATCGTATCGCGGGAAGTAAACAAGCGCGAAATGCTGGCCGACGTGTTCTGTGGCATCGCTACCGGCGACAATTCCCATATCATCGAAGAGCGCGTAGCCGGCTATTTGAGATAGGCGCAGCCAATTGCAGTCGACCCAATCCACGTCTATCGGTTCACCATGGCCCGCAAAAAATACGAAGAAGAGCACGAGAATCACGAGCGCTGGCTGGTCTCCTATGCCGACTTCATCACCTTGCTGTTTGCATTCTTCGTGGTGATGTACGCGATTTCGTCGGTGAACGAAGGCAAATACCGGATCCTCGCCAACTCGCTCGGCAGCGCCTTCGGTCAGAGCGCGCCGATCTTTCTCGAAGAAACACCGCAGCCGGCAGCGCTGCGCACCAAACAAATCACGCCTCAGCAGCAACGCGCATCGGAAGCGGTGCGGCGTGAACGGGCATACATGACCAACGTCGCGCGCGAGTTGTTGACGGTACTCGCGCCGCTGGTCAGCGAAGGCAAGGTCAGAGTCACCCAGAACAGCCGCGGCGTCAGCCTGGAAATCAACGCCAGCGTGCTGTTCGCGCCGGGCGACGCCAAACTCACGACGGAATCGAGCCAGGCGCTGAAGGCCGTCGCCCAGATCCTGAAGACGGCGCCGAATGCGATGCAGGTCGAGGGATATTCCGACAATGTGCCGATCAATACCGCTTTCTTCCCATCCAACTGGGAGCTGTCCGCCGTGCGCGCCAGCAGCGTGGTGCGGCTGTTCATCGAAAATGGCATTGCTGAAAGCCGCCTGACCGCAGTGGGCAACGGGCCCAACCGGCCGGTGCGCGAGAACGACACCGTGGAAGGACGCGCCCGCAACCGGCGCGTGACGATTACGATCCTGTCGGCGCTGCCCGATACGGTGATTGAAGTACCCACTGGCGTGCCGGCGCAGAAATAATGCCGCGCGGGCTAAGAGGTCTTACGCCCCCTTCGACAAGCTCAGGACATGCTTGCAGGAGAGGGCAAGGCAAGGTTGGGGGTAGCACCGTAGGATGGGTGTAACCCATCATCCATGTTCGCAATGATGGGTTACACCCATCCTACCTGCTCAATGCGCCCCCTAAGTCCGGCAGGCTCCTAGTGTAGTGTTTCACTCTTGCCGTAACATAAAAGCGCGTCTTTTCGCGCCATACGTCGTTGCAAATCCTCGCGATAGCTCGCTATCGCTGCGGTTTGCGCCTAGTCTGGCACGAAAATCCATCGCTTTTATTTGTTCCATCAAGAATGAAACACTACACTAGTCGGGGCGTCAACTGGGTAGAGCGGGACTACTGACCGAGCGCTCTATTTGCCGAATAGCGCATCGACACCGATGGAGATTTAGCCAACCACCAGACGCCGGGTTGACGCCTGTGAAGTAGCTTGCCCATTCGGGCCGTAGAAGTTACTGCTGGGTGCCGTGCCTTGCAATACATTGAGCGCCTGCTGGTTGCGCGTCATATGCTTGTTGATCAGCAGGCCGTTGGTGCGGTTGATTTCTTTGGCGGATTTTGCGAGCGAGAGCAGGGTCTTCCAGTGGTCGCTATGGTCCCCCTTGTGGTCCAGCCAGCTCTGCATTCCGGCATCGCTGGCAGCGTATCCGGCAGCAGCGAGTGACTGGTGGCGGGCATTTGTCAACGCTGTCATCCGCGCGACGATCCGGTTTTTTTCGTCGACCAGACTATTCAGCCCGTCGATGTCGGCCTGAATCAGGTGTGCCTGTTCCTGTTCCAGGATCTGGTTCAGGTCGACAATCGCCTGATGCTCTTCGGCGAGACGGTCGATTGGACTGGGCACGGGAGAGCGCATGGGTTTGCCTTTACTAGCTTTTTGCAGGGTGCAGCAGGTCTTTGACGGTCTGCAGCAGGCCGTCGGCGACTTTTTCGGAATTGACCTGGAACTGGCCATCGGAGATGGCGAGTTTGATTTCGTCGACTTTCTTGGCGTCGAACACGGCGCCGCTGCTCGCCTGACCGCCCAGGGATTGCACTTGGGACGACAGTTTGACGCTGCTGGCCTGGGTTGCGCCGGCATTGGTCTTTTCGGTGGCCTTGCTGGGCGCGGATTGCGCTGGTCCGATCGGCAAACCGGCGGCTTTTTTGATGCTGTCAGAGATTTTCATGAATTCATCCTCATCTGGTCAGGGATAAAGCCCCTTGGTCATGCCAGATTAACGGCAATTCTGCCACAAACTTTAGGTGACCTCCGTCTGCGCGAGTACACGGGCCGGCCGAAATCCGATGGTGCTCGCCGTACCTTCGTCCGACGACGCGTTCCGGCTCAGGCTCCAACCGCCTTTGCCGCTGCTGCAGAACCTCGGTCATGCTGAATGCGGTCTGAGGGCTTGGCGCTCGTTGGTCGCTGGTGGCAGGTCGATAAGTCATGCTCGTCAGCGCTTAGTACGCCACCTCAACCACGCCGCCGCTTCGGGCAACACCGCTGATTTGTTGCCCGGACTGGGTTCTGACCTGTACCACCTGGCCTTCGGTCGCGCTGGTCAGTGCCCGTACCTCGGCCGACACCTGAAAACCGGCGCCGGACGACACCAGTCGTACCATTTGTCCCTGTTGTATCGCGAGTTGGCTGCGCAACGCATCGAGGCGCAACGGCGTGCCGGCGGCGAGTGACACCGTCATGCTTTTGCCGATCGCCTGCGTCGCATCGGTAATGATGCCGGTTGGCAAAGCGCTAAGTTCGCCGCGTTGCTTGATCAAGTCATTGTTGCCGATCACCTGGCCCTGGGCCAACGGCGCGGCGGTTGCGTAGTAATCGCCGGTGACCGCCACCTTGGCCTGGACGTAGATGATCCACGGTGTCGGTGCCGTGCAACGCACGCCTACCGTGGTTTTGCCCCAGGCGCGGCTACCGTTTGGCAGAAACGGTTGCGGCTCGGCGCAGGACGCGAGGTTGGTACGGTTATCGATCGGTCCGACGACGACGCTGACTTGCCCCGGCAAGCCGGCCGTTTGGACCGCCAGAAATTGTTCGACACTCTGTCGGATCGCGGCCGGATCCTGCCTTGAAGCGGATGTTTGCGCGATCGCTGCCGGTAACAACAGCATCAGACACAGCGCAAGCGAGGCTTTGAAGAGGATTTTCATGATGACCGATGGATTAATTCCATAGTCATTCTAGGCAAGGCCAGCGCGTTTGAAGCGACGAAAAGGCCTGCGAATCCGGGTCTTATTGGTCGATGACGCTTGCTTTTCCATTTGTAAGATGGCAGTCATCAAAAGTCTTATCGGCTTGCGGCGGGAAAACTTTAGCCGTGACCGAACAAATCTAACATTGCACATCGAGTATTGGGCGGTAACTGCGGAGGCGGCCATGACTGGAAAGCTTGACGATTATCTACGTTTTCACGAGACCTCGCTGTCGCTTCGCGCACAGCGGCAGCAATTGCTCGCCTCCAATATTGCCAATGCCGATACGCCCAACTTCAAGGCGCGCGATATCGATTTTTCCAATGCGATGCAAAACGCGATGTCCGGCAGTGCTCAGGTCAGCGCGACGCTGGTAAAAACTGCCGACAGCCATTTGTCCGGTGACGCCGCAGTGGGTGCCGGTTCTGCGCAGACCTTGTACCGCACCGTGCAGCAAGCCAGCATCGACGGCAACAGCGTCGATATGGATGTCGAACGCAACCAATTTGCCGATAACGCGATCCGCTATGAAGCGGGATTGACCATGATCAGCGCGCAGATCAAGAACATGCTGGCTGCGATCCAGGGAGGATAGTAATCATGTCGCTATTTAATATTTTCAATGTGTCGGGGTCCGCGATGAGCGCGCAAGCCCAGCGCCTCAATACCGTCGCCAGCAATCTGGCCAATGCCGACAGTGCCGCCAGTTCCAGTGGCCAGGTGTATCGGCCCAAACAGGTGGTGTTCAGTGCGGTGCCGGTCAACGGCGTCGATGCGACCGGCGTCAAGGTGCTGCAGGTGGTGGAGGACCAGAGCGCGCCAAAAATGGTGTACGACCCAAAGCATCCGCTGGCCGACGACAAGGGCTATGTGGCGATGCCGAACGTCAATCCGGTCGAGGAAATGGTCAATATGTTGTCCGCGACCCGGGCCTATCAGTCCAATGTCGACACCATGAACGCGGCCAAGACGCTGCTGTTGAAAACACTCACGATCGGCCAATAAGAGAGGCAATGCCATGACCACCATCCAAAACAATACAGTCTCCCCCAGCTTGCTAAATACGATGAACCCGACGACGGCGGCGTCGACCGATAGCACTGCGGCCACGCAGGACCGCTTCATGAAGCTGCTGGTCACGCAGATGAAGAATCAGGACCCGCTCAATCCGCTCGATAACGCGCAGGTGACCAGCCAGTTGGCGCAATTGTCGACCGTGACCGGCATCGACAAGGTCAACACCACGTTGCAGTCGCTGATGAGCAGCATGCAGTCCGGCCAGTCGTTGCAGGCGGCCGGCATGATCGGCCATAGCGTGCTGGCGCCGGGATCGGGGCTGGAGCTCGCTTCCGGCAAGAGCGTGTTCGGCGTCGATCTGGCCTCAGCTGTCGACAAGGTCGCGGTGACGATCAAGGATGCAGCCGGCAATACGGTGCGCAAGATGGATCTCGGCAGCCAACCGGCCGGCATGCAACCGCTGGTGTGGGACGGCACTACCGACACCGGTGCGGCCGCGGCCGATGGCCAATATACCTTTGCAGTGTCGGCCGTCGCCGGTAGTGCCCCGGTCGCAGCGACCGCGCTGGCGCTGGGGCAGGTCCTGAGCGTGTCGACCGGCGCGCAAGGCGTCAGCCTCAATGTGCGAAACATCGGTAGTGTCGTGATGGCCGACATTCGTCAAATTCTGTAATTGGCTGCATAACAAGCGACTACAACCGAATACTGGGAGAACAAAATGGGTTTTCAACAAGGTCTAAGCGGTCTGAATGCGGCATCGAAGAGCCTGGAAGTGATCGGCAATAATGTGGCCAATGCCAGCACGGTCGGCTTCAAGCAGGCGCAAACGCAATTTGCCGACGTGTATGCCAACTCGATGAATGGCGCCGGCGCATCGGCGGTCGGGATCGGCGTCACCGTGTCCAATGTGAAGCAACAATTCACGCAAGGCAGCATCAGTGCCACCAATAGTCCGCTCGACATCGCCATCAATGGCCAGGGATTTTTCCGCATGAGCCAAAATGGCGCTGCAACCTATAGTCGCAACGGCCAGTTCCAGCTCGACAAATCCGGCTTTATCGTCAATGCGGTCGGTGCTCACCTGACGGGTTTTGCGGCCAATGCCAGCGGCGTGCTCAATTCCGCCACGCCGGTCGACCTGCAGATCAACACTGCCGATATCCCGCCCAAAGTTACCAGCAAAGTGGGGGCTTTGGTCAATCTGGACTCGCGTTCACCTGCATTGACGGAGGCCGGCTTCGATGCCACGGTCCCGACCACCTACAACAACGCCACCTCGGTGTCGGTATTCGATAGCCTGGGCAATGTCCACGCGCTGCAGACCTTTTATGTAAAAACCGCTCCTGGCGCATGGAGCGTGTTCGCGTCGACCGACGGCGCGCCGGTCGGCGCGGCACCGGTTGGACGTATCAATTTCAAGACCGATGGTTCGATCGATGCCGCCACCACCACGTTGCCATTTGCGGTACCGGTTGCCGTCACTACCGGCGCGGCGACTCCGTTCAACGTGAATCTGGACTATACCGGCACCACCCAGTTTGGCTCTACTTTCAGCGTCAATGCGCAAACTCAGGATGGCTATGTATCCGGTCGCCTGGCGGGTTTCAACATCGGCGCCGACGGCAGCATCGTAGGCAGCTATACCAACGGCCAGTCGTCGGTGCTGGGACAAGTAGTGTTGGCCAATTTCGCGAACCCGAACGGGTTGCAGCCGTTAGGCAATAACCTGTGGTCGGAAAGCGCCACCTCCGGTGCGCCGCTGGTCGGCTCGCCAAATACCGGTGGCTTGGGCTTGTTGCAATCGTCTGCGGTGGAAGAATCGAATGTCGACCTGACCGCGGAACTGGTCAACATGATTACGGCGCAACGGGTTTATCAAGCCAATGCGCAGACCATCAAGACCCAGGACCAGGTATTGCAAACGCTGGTCAACCTCCGGTAATTCAGGTTTGATTTTGAACCGCTGATCACGGGAAAACACGATGGACCGTCTCATCTATACCGCCATGACTGGCGCGAAACATATCCTGGAACAACAGGCCACGGTTTCGCACAATCTGGCCAATGCAACCACGGCCGGTTTTCGTGCGCAGCTCGACAGTTTCCGCGCGGTGCCGGTGATCGGAGAAGGCCTGCCAACGCGTGCGTTCGTGGTCGATTCGACGGTCGGCAGCGACTTTACGCCGGGGCCATTGCAACAGACCGGACGCGATCTGGACGTGGCGGTACAGGGTGCGGGCTGGATCGCGGTGCAGGCGGCCGATGGTTCGGAAGCCTACACCCGCCATGGCAGTCTGAAATTGAGCGAAAACGGTATATTGCAGACCCAGGCCGGCCTCAGCGTGCAGGGCGACGGCGGCCCGATCAGCGTGCCGCCCGATGTCACGCTGGCGATCGGCCGCGACGGCACCGTGTCGGCCATCCCGACCGGCGGCAAGTCGAACGCGGTCAATGTGCTGGGCCGCATCAAACTGGTCAACCCGGAAGAGGCTAGCCTGGAACGCGGCGACGATGGCCTGTTCCGCGTCAAGGGTGGCGGCGAAGCAGATGCCGATGCCGCCGTCAGCGTGGTTGGCGGCGCGCTGGAAGGCAGCAACGTCAATGTGGTTGATGCGATGGTCAGCATGATCAACCTCGGCCGCCAGTTCGAAATGCAAATGAATTTGCTGAAGAACGCCGAGAGTAACGCCAGTAAAGCCAGCCAGATCCTCAGTATGAGCTAGGGTTGGTCGGGTCAGAATACGCAATGTAAGTTGGGACATACGCAAAATGCACAATTTCGTAGGATGGGTGAAACCCATCATTGAGCGCCAAGGGAGAAAGATGGGTTTCACCCATCCTACTTTCTAAGCTTGGCCGCTTCAAAATATGAATATAAGTAATTGAAGATGGACATCGAACATCCATCGCTCGAATGCAGTGACGGGAGACAAAAATGATTCGTTCCTTGTGGATTTCAAAAACCGGTCTGGATGCGCAGCAGACGCAGATGGACGTGATTTCCAATAACCTGGCCAACGTCAGCACCAGCGGCTTCAAGCGCTCGCGCGCGGTGTTCGAGGACTTGCTGTACCAAACCTTGCGTCAGCCCGGTGCCCAGACCTCGCAGCAGACGCAACTGCCGTCTGGATTGCAACTCGGTACCGGCGTGCGTCCGGTCGCGACCGAGCGGATTTTTTCCCAAGGTAATCTGCAGCAGACCAGCAATGACAAGGATGTCGCGATCCAGGGCACGGGTTTCTTTCAGGTGTTGATGCCGGACGGCACCACCGCTTACACGCGCGACGGCTCATTCCAGATCGATGGCCAGGGCCAGATGGTCACGTCCAGCGGTTTTGCGATTCAGCCCGCGATCACGATCCCGGCCAACGCACAAAGCGTGACGGTCGGACGCGATGGCACGATTTCGGTGGTACAGGCAGGCTCCGCAACTCCGGTGCAAGTCGGAACGCTGCATCTGGCGACCTTCGTCAATCCGGCCGGGCTGCAAAGCATGGGCGAGAATTTGTACGTGGAAACCGCCGCTTCCGGCAGCGCCAACACCAATACGCCCGGCACCAACGGCGCCGGCACGCTGGCACAAGGCTACGTCGAAACCTCGAACGTCAACGTGGTCGAAGAATTGGTCAACATGATCCAGACCCAGCGCGCCTACGAGATCAACAGCAAGGCGATCACGACCTCGGATCAGATGTTGCAGAAACTGACACAGTTGTAAGCGCGGACATGAAGCTTTCACCATTCAGGATTATTGCGTGCATTGCTTGGATTGCGGCGGCTGGCATGGCGGCGTTGTTGACCGGCTGCACCAATGTGCCCAGCACGATTGTCCAGCACCCAACCTCGATCCGGCCGCAACCGGTGGCGGCTACTGCAGCGGCCAATGGCGCGATCTTTCAGGCGACGGCCTACCGGCCGCTATTTGAAGACCGCCGTGCGCGCCTGGTCGGCGACATCCTGACCATCGCGATCAACGAAAAAACCAGCGCGACCAAGAGCGGCGGCAATTCGGCCAGCAAGACCAGTGGCGCCACGGTGGCGATCCCGACCGTGATGGGACTGCCGTTCAAGACGCTGCAGGGTACCGCGCTGACCGCCTCGTCCTCGTTCAAGTACGACGAAAAGGGTGACGGCAGCGCCAGCAACAATTTCAACGGCATGATCGGGGTCACCGTGGTCGAGGTGCTGTCGAACGGTAACCTGGTGGTGAGCGGCGAAAAGCAGGTCGCGCTCGACAAGGGCGCCGAATTCATCCGCTTTTCCGGCGTAGTCAGTCCCGACACGATCGCGCAAGGCAATGTGGTGTCGTCGACCCAGGTCGCCGATGCGCGAGTCGAATACCGCACCAATAGCCGGATCGATCAGGCCGAGGCCTTTAACTGGCTGGCGCGGTTTTTTTATAGCGTGATGCCGCTGTAAGGCACGTTTTAGTGGGAGTATAGCCATAAATGTGCCATTACCCGCTAATAACACGGCGGTCTTAAAAAATACACCGTCCAGTATGATTTTTATCAAACCACAGTTCAAAGGTCCGGAAATGACAAACGGCAGCGCAGGCAAATCAGTACTCGGCAAGACCGCTGCGGTCCTGTTGTGTGCTGCCGGACTGCTCGGCGCATTCGCACCCGCGGCCGGCCATGCCGAGCGGCTGAAGGACCTGGCCAGCATCCAGGGCGTGCGCGAGAACCAGTTGCTCGGCTATGGTCTGGTGGTTGGTCTGGACGGCAGTGGCGATCAAACCACGCAGACGCCGTTCACGGTGCAAAGCGTGGTCAGCATGCTGCAGAATTCGGGCGTCAATCTGCCGCCCGGCACTAGTCTGCAGCTGAAAAACGTTGCCGCGGTGATGGTCACCTCGTCGCTGCCGGCATTTGCGCAACCGGGGCAGACGCTCGATATCACCGTGTCGTCGATGGGCAATGCGAAGAGCCTGCGCGGCGGCACCTTGCTGATGACGCCGCTAAAAGGCGCAGATAATCAGATCTACGCGATGGCGCAGGGCAATGTGCTGGTCGGCGGCGTCGGCGCGGCCGCCAGCGGCAGCAAGGTACAGGTCAATCACTTGAGCGTCGGCCGCATTTCCGCCGGCGCCACGGTCGAGCGCGCGGTGGCGTCGCAACTCGGTCAGGGCAATACCATCAATCTGGAACTGCACGACACCGATTTTTCGACCGCCAGCCGGGTGGTGGATGCGGTCAACCAGCGCTTCGGCGCCGATACCGCCGCCGCGCTCGACGGCCGCGTGATCCGGGTGCGTTCGCCGGAAGGCAGCGACCGCCGGGTCGCGTTTCTGGGTGCGCTGGAAAGCCTGAACGTCAATCCGGCCCAGCTGGCCGCGAAAGTGATCATGAACGCCCGCACCGGTTCGGTGGTGATGAACCAGAGCGTGACGCTCGATGCCTGCGCGGTGGCACATGGCAATCTGTCGGTGGTCATCAATACCCAGCCGGTGATCAGCCAGCCGGGGCCGCTGTCGAATGGCCAGACCGTGGTGGCGCAGCGCTCGCAAATCGAAATCAACAAGGAACCCGGCCAGGTGCTGCTGCTCAAGAGCGGCGTCTCGCTGGCCGACGTAGTCAAGGCGCTCAATTCGATCGGCGCCACACCGCAAGACCTGCTGGCGATCCTGCAGGCGATGAAGGCCGCGGGCGCGCTGCGCGCCGAGCTGGAAATCATTTAAGTCACATCATGAACAGCCCGACCGACATCTCCGGAAAACTTGCGATCGACGCGACTGGTCTGAATGACCTGCGCCAGGCGGCCAAGCAGAATTCGCCGGAAGCATTGAAGGCCGCCGCCAAGCAGTTCGAGGCGCTGTTCATGAACATGATGCTGAAAAGTATGCGCGAGGCCAGCCCGCAGGATGGTCCGTTCGACAATGAGCAAAGCAAGATGTACACGACCATGATGGACCAGCAATTGAGCCAGAATCTGGCCAAGCGCGGCGTCGGGCTGGCCGATGTACTGATCCGCCAGTTATCGAATGTGGTGGGCACCGCACCGGCGGCCTCGCCAGGCAAGGACGGCGCACCAACGGTCTTGAATCAGCAAGGCATGGCGGCCTATGCGCTCGGTGCCGACGCATTGCACACGCCATCCGACGCAAAAATTGATGCCAGCGGCGATCGCAGCAAGATGGGGCATGTGCGTGCATTCACCGCGCGGATGGAAGCGCACGCCGAAGAGGCCAGCCGCAGCACCGGCATCCCGGCCAAATTCATGCTCGGCCAGGCCGCGCTGGAGAGTGGTTGGGGCAAGCGTGAAATCAAAGACAGCGACGGCAACGCCAGCCACAACTTGTTCGGCATCAAGGCCAACAGCAGCTGGAAGGGCCGGGTGGTGACTGCCGTTACGACCGAATACTTGGACGGCGTGCCGCAAAAACGGCTGGAGAAATTCCGCGCCTACGACAATTATGCCGATGCGTTTCGCGATTACGGCAAGATGCTGAGCAATAATCCGCGTTATCAGAACGTGATCGCCAACGCGCAGGATGTGACTGGGTTTGCGCAGGGATTGCAAAAGGCCGGCTATGCAACCGATCCGCAATATGCGGCCAAGCTGACCCGCATCATTAAGCAAACCTTGTCTGTCTAACGATTGATTATTGTGCAAAATCACGCTGTGAAAGGCGCTCGGTTGACAAGCCAGCATCAATCGTAGGCCCGACCATAGCTATGGCCGCAGCGCCAGTCGGACCCGCGCAGCGGCCCGCCGGTTAAAGTTTTTTCGCCGGCTGCCGTTGATAACGTATATCACGCTATAGAAAAAAGAGAACATGTCCACCAACATCCTCGGCATCGGTCAATCTGCCCTTATTGCAGCGCAAGTGGGACTGAGCACGACCGGACACAACATCGCGAATGCTTCCACGCCTGGCTACAACCGGCAGCTGGTGATTCAGGGAAGCGCGGGCGCGCAGAATTTCGGCTACGGTTTTGTTGGTCAGGGTACCCAGATAACGGAAATCAAGCGCGTCTACAATGATTTCGTCAGCGGCCAGGTGCTTGCCGCGCAAACATCAAAAAGCGCGTTGGAAACCTACTCCAGTCAGATCAACCAGGTCGACAATTTGCTTGCTGATGCGTCCGCCGGCATTTCACCCGCATTGCAGGATTTCTTTTCCGGCCTGCAGGATTTGAGTGCCAATCCAAATGCCGCGGCATCACGCCAGGCTACATTGTCGTCGGCACAATCGCTGGTGGCGCGTTTTCAAAGCCTGAACGACCAGCTCAGCGAAAGCCGCGCCGGCGTCAATAGCCAGATCAGTTCCAGCGTCACCGCGATCAACGCCTATGCGCAGCAGATCGCCAAATTGAATGCGACGATCTCGCAGGCGCAGGGCAGCGGTAATCCGCCCAACGACTTGCTCGATCAACGCGACCAGGTCATTGCCGAACTGAACAAGGAAGTGAAGGTCACCGTCAACAAGGAAGACGGCGGCAACTACAATGTATTCATCGGCAACGGCCAGCCGCTGGTAATGGGCGTGCAGGTCAACCAATTGGCGACCGCGCCGTCGGTCACCGACCCCGAGCGCTTGCAGGTTGCGTATCAGATCAATGGCAACAAGGTCGTCCTTCCAGAGGGCAGTCTATCCGGTGGCCGGCTGTCAGGTCTGTTCGATTATCGGTCACAGACGCTGGATCCGAGCCAAAATGCGCTGGGCCGGGTTGCCATCGTCTTGGCAACCAGTTTCAATGCGCAGCATCAGCTGGGCCAGGATCAGAACGGCGCGCCAGGCGGCGATTTTTTCACCGTCGCGACACCTCTCATCACCCCCAGCAGCAAGAACCCGTCGAGTGCCAAACTGGCGGCCAGCATCACCAATGCCGGCGCCCTGAGTACCAGTGATTACACGTTGCAGTACGACGGCAGCAATTACAAGATCACGCAACTGCCCGACGGTGCACCGGTATCGTATGCCACTCTGCCGCAGACCGTCGATGGCGTGACTTTCGATCTCGCCACAGGTAGTCCCGCGATGGCCGCCGGCGACAGCTTTCTGGTCCGCCCGACCATCAATGGCGCTGCGCAGATCGATCTCGCGATCAAGAACCCATCGCTCATTGCGGCGGCAGCACCGATCCGCACCGCGGCGGGGCCAAGAGCGGACGGCAGCGGTAACACGGGTAGCGCTACGATCAGCAGCGGAACGGTGACCAACAAGAATTTCAGCAGTTCGGCACCATACACGTCCCCGGTCACGCTGTCGTATAGCGCGGCCACCAACAAGTTTTCCGGATATCCGGCGGGCACCACCGTGACGCTCCCGGGCAGCACGACCGCAATCCCCTACGACGGCACCTATACGGCCGGAGCGACCATCAGCGTCGGCAGTGCCAGTTTTGTGGTCAGCGGTGTGCCGGCCGACGGCGACACGTTCAATATCGGCCCGAATACAAATGGCGTCGGCGACAATCGCAACGCGTTGTTGCTCGGCGCGCTGCAAACCGCCAACACGGTTGCCAATGGCACCACTTCGTTTCAGGGCGCGTATTCGCAACTGGTCAGCGCAGTCGGCAACAAGACGCGCGAGATCAATGTCAGCAGCGATGCCGAGACCGCGCGCCTGGATACCGTAACGCAGGCGCAGCAATCGGAATCCGGCGTCAACGTCGATGAAGAGACGGCCAACCTGATCCGGTACCAGCAGGCATATCAGGCGGCGGCGAAAGTGATGCAAACGGCTAGCACGATGTTCGATGTGTTGCTTAGCTTGGGCCATTGAGGCTTAGTTAGGCTTAGTGAGGATTAATTATGCGTATTAGCACCAGCATGCTTTATCAGCGCGGAACAGCGCGCCTGACCGATCTGCAAGCCGGGGTCGACAAGACCATGCAACAAATCTCCAGCCAGCGCCGGATTCTGACACCGGCTGACGATCCGGTGGGGGCGGCCCGTGTCTTGGACGTGACGCAATCGCAATCGGTCAATACGCAATACGGCACCAACCGTCAGAATGCCAAGAGTTCGCTGAATCAGGTCGAGAGCGTGTTGACCAGCGTCACAACTTTGCTGCAAGACGTCAAGGAGAGCACTGTTAGCGCCGGTAACGGCAGCTATTCAAATACCGAGCGGGCCAATATCGCCACTGAATTGCGCGGCCGCCTGGATGAATTAATGGGCTATGCCAACGCGGCCGATGGCTCGGGCAATTATCTGTTTAGCGGTTTCCAGGTCGCGACGCAGCCGTTTGTCGCCAATCCGGCCACCGGTGCCGTGAGCTACAACGGCGATCAGGGACAGCAAATGCTGCAGGTCGATTCAACGCGCAAAATGGCCACCAGCGATTCCGGCCAGGCCATTTTTCAGGCCAATGGGCAAGACCTGTTCAAAACCATGAACGACATGATTACCCTGCTGTCGACGCCGGTAACCGTTACCGCCAACACCGCGCAGGCAGCGGCGGTCGCTGCCGCAGCGGCGGCCGGTACGCCACCGCCGCCTCCGGTTGTCGGCAGCAGTGCGGCGCTTGCCGCTGGGCTGGCACTTGCCAATGGCAATGTCGATCAGTCGCTCGATACCGTGCTGACGGTGCGCTCTTCCGTTGGCAGCCGCCTGAAGGAACTCGATTCGCTGGACGACCTAGGCAGCGCCAAGGGTCTGCAGTACAGCCAGACGCTGTCGACGCTGCAGGACGTGGACTACAATCAGGCCATCTCCACGCTCAATCAGCAATCGTTCGTGCTGCAGGCAGCGCAGAAGGCGTTTGCCAGCGTATCGAATCTGTCGCTGCTCAACTTCCTGAAGTAATACAAACGCAGACTAAGCGGGCCACAAGATGCTGCGCCAGATGCCAACTGCGTCGGGGTAGGCCCGCAGGTTTACTGCCGGAGCGGGGGCGCGACCGACGCGCCCGGCATGCTGCGGACCAGCTCGATTCCTTCCTGCAGCAGCCGTTCGATTGGTGTCGTCATATAGGGCAGGGCGAGTCCAATCAGCACGAATCCCACCGTCAAGGTAATCGGAAACCCGATACCAAACAGGTTGAGTTGCGGCGCGGCCCGGGTCAAGATGCCGAGTGCCAGATTGGTGATGAGCAGGGCGGCGATGATCGGAAGCGCGATCTGCAATCCTGCACTGAAAATCCCGCTGCCCCGCATCACCAGCTGATTCAGTCCGCCAGAGCCGAACGGCGCGGCGGAAATCGGCAAGGTCGTGAAGCTTTCCACCAGCGCCGACAGCAGCATCAAATGGCCGTTCACCGACAGAAAAATCAGGGTCATCAACAGCGCCAGAAACTGGCTGATGGCGGACGATCTGCCCTGGGACTGCGGATCGAAAAAAGTGGCGAAACCGAGACCCATGGTCAAGCCGGTCAGCTCGCCCGCCATTTCCACTGCGGCAAATACCATCCGCATCGCAAATCCCATCGCCAGCCCGATCACCAACTGCTGCGCCAGGATTAACAGGCCGGTCAGCGACATCGGATCCTGTGCCGACAAGGCCGGTACCATCGGTGCCACAATCAGTGCAATCAAGATACTCAGTCCGACTTTGACCTGTAGCGGGACAGCGCTATTGCCAAATAGTGGCGCGACCGCGATCAACCCCAGGATGCGCGTCAGCGGCCAGATCAGGGTTGCGATCCAGATATTGAGTTGGGCGCTGGTGACAGTGATCATGGCGACGCTTGTCGTCTCAATGCGAAAGCGATGGGCAGGGATGGTTCAGGACAATCACACGAAGATCGTTGCTGAACAAGGCTTCTAGCCCCTTCCCCCTTGCAGGGGGAAGGTTGGGATGGGGGTAGGACGGCCGATCGGCAACGTGCATCATTCATCGACCGCACTACCCCCACGTCCAGTCGTATCCGCTTGCAAGCGGATACCGCTACGCAGGCAGGAGGCTCGCCTCCTGAATTCCCTGCTTCGCCCCTAACCCGCTCAAGGGGGAGGGAACTCAATGCGGCAGCTCCAACGTTCATGCTATCCCACCATGCCGGGAATGCTGCCGAACACTTCGCGCATGTAATCGAGCATGACCGACAACATCCATGGCCCGGCGATCACCAGGGCAACGAAAATGCCGACCAGCTTCGGGATGAACGACAGCGTTGCCTCGTTGATTTGCGTCGCGGCCTGGAAGATGCTGACCAGAAGACCAATCGCCAACGCGGTCAGCAGCATGGGCGCCGCGATCAGCAAGGTGATTTCCATGGCATGACGGCCCAATGTCATTACGCTCTCCGGGTTCATCGCGATTCCTTAATAAAAGCTTTGCGCCAGCGAGCCGATCAGCAGCTGCCAGCCATCGACCAGCACGAACAGCATCAGCTTAAACGGCAGCGAGACGATCGCCGGGGACACCATCATCATACCCATCGACATCAGCACGCTCGCCACCACCATGTCGATGATGAGGAACGGGATGAAGATCGCGAAGCTGATCTGGAAAGCGGTCTTCAACTCGCTGGTGACGAAGGCTGGCACCAGCACCCGCAATGGCACGTCTTCCGGCCCCTGCAGCGCGGGCGAGTTGGACAGCTTCACATACAGCGCCAGGTCGGACTGCCTGGTCTGCTTCATCATGAAGGTCTTGAGCGGTGCCACGCCCTTGTCGAGCGCGGCGGTCATCGTGATCTTGTTTTCGGAGAGTGGCTGCCAGGCATCGACGTAAATCTTGTCGAATACCGGGCCCATCACGAACAGCGTCAGAAACAGCGCGAGTCCGGTCATTACCTGATTGGGCGGCGCCGACTGGGTGCCGATCGCCTGCCGCAACAGTGACAACACGATAATGATCCGTGTGAAACTGGTCATCATCATCAATGCCGCCGGCAGGAAGGACAGCGAAGTCAGCAACAGCAATGTTTGCAGACTCAAGGAGTACGACTGACCACCACCGGCGGTCGGCGTGCTGGTCAGCGCCGGCAACCCGGCCTGCTGTGCGGCCGCCATCAGCGGCAATGCCAGCAGTGTCAGCGGCAGCAGGCGCACCAATAGCTTGCAGACAGGATGGGATTGCGGGGAAGAAAAATTAGCCGGCATTGCGTTTGTCTATCGTTTGTTTCAGCCATGCCGCGAAGTTCTTGGCGGGTGGCGCGTCGGCTTCCAGTGTGACGGCGCTCTCCTGACGTGGCAATGTGGCCAGTGCATTGACCCGTCCAGGCGCGACACCGACCACGATCCATTGATCTGCCACTTCCACCACGATGACCCGTTCGCGGCTGCCGACGCTGACGCCGCCGACGATCCTGGCGGTCGAGCTGCCGGCGTTCTTGGCCAGGCCAAAGCGCTTCAACAGCCAGGCGGCGCCTGCCATCAGTGCCAGCACTGCGACCAAGCCGAGCAGCACCTGGAACAGGCTGCCAGCCGATGCCGATGCCGCTGGTGATGGCGCAGCGGCGGCCTGCGCCCCGCTAGCGGCGGCCGTCAGCAGTGCCACAAAGGTGGCGCGGACACCGTTCATTTATTCAATTTGCGGATGCGATCGGCCGGCGTGACGATGTCGGTCAGGCGGATACCGAATTTGTCATTGACCACCACCACTTCGCCTTGTGCAATCAGACAACCGTTGACCAGCACATCCATCGGTTCACCGGCCAGGCCGTCGAGCTCGACTACCGAGCCTTGTGCCAGCTGCAGCAAATTCTTGATCGCAATCTTGGTGCGACCCAGTTCCACCGTCAACTGCACCGGAATATCGAGAATGAAATCGATGTCGTTATGGGTTTCGCCCAGGCCCTTGCTGGCGAATTCCTTGAATATCGATGTTTGTGCCGGCTGCACTTTCATCGAGGCCGCATCGGCTTCCGCCTTGGCCTGTTCGGCAATTGCGGCGCCCCAATCGTCCTCGGCGATGCTTTGTGCGTTGTCATCCATGCTTGTCTCCTTGCGTTGCGTCACCATTTCCGTAGGTCAGCAGCTTCTCGACACGCAACGCGTACTGGCCGTTGAAGACGCCGTACGTGCATTCCATCACCGGCACGTCGTCCACTGTCGCAGAAACCCTGTCGGGCACCGTGAATGGGATCACGTCGCCTTCCTTCATGTTCAAAATATCGCCGAGCGTGACCTTCACTTGACCGAGATTGGTGACAATTTCGACTTCGGCCACCTGGATCTGCTGGGTCATCAGCCGGATCCAGCGCTTGTCCACTTCCAATGCTTCGCCCTGCAGGCTGCTGGTCAGCGTGTCGCGGATCGGTTCGATCATCGAATACGGCGTACAGAAGTGCATTTCGCCGCTGACCGAGCCGAGCTCGACGGTGAAAGTGGTGGTCACCACCACTTCGTTAGGTGTCGCAATGTTGGCAAACTGCGTGTTCAGCTCCGAGCGGATGAACTCGAACTCGACCGGATAGACCGGCTCCCAAGACTTGGCGTAGGTCTCGAACACGATGTTCAGCACGCGCTGAATGATGCGTTGTTCGGTCTGGGTAAAATCGCGCCCTTCGACGCGGGTATGAAAACGACCGTCGCCACCGAACAGGTTGTCGACCAGCAGAAATACCAGACCCGGATCGAATACGATCAGCGCGGTACCACGCAGCGGCTTCATGTGGACCAGGTTCAAATTGGTCGGCACCGCCAGGTTGCGGATGAATTCGCTATATTTGGAAACGCGCACCGGGCCGACCGACACTTCGGCGCTGCGGCGCAGAAAATTGAACAGACCGATCCGCAACAGACGGGCAAAGCGTTCATTGATGATCTCCAGCGTCGGCATCCGGCCGCGGACGATGCGCTCCTGGGTCGCCAGATTGTAGGGACGAACCGCGGAAGAGTCCTGCGGCGTCGGCGCCTCGTCCTGATCGCCGTTGACGCCCCTCAGAAGGGCATCGACTTCTTCCTGTGAAAGGAAATTATCGGCCATGATCTTACTGGATGATGAAAGAGGTGAAGTACACGCCGGACACATGCTGCGGCGGCGTTTGCGGCGCAAATGGCAGATTGGCCTGGGTCACGATGTCGGCGGATAGTTTGTTCTTTCCTTCCACACTCGAAATCTCGGATGCCTTTTTGCTGGACAATACCATCAACAGGCGATTGCGCACCTGCGGCATCTGCAGTTTGATCAGCTCGACCTGGCTCTGCTCATGGACCAGCAAGGTCATCGCAATTTGCAGGTATTGATCGCCGTTTTCCGGTTGCAGATTGACGGTAAACGGTTCGAGCGTGATGTAAATCGGTACTTTGGCGGCTTCGACCTTGCCTGCCCTGTGACTGTCGCCTTGATGAGTGTAGTACCAGCCGCCGCCGGCAGCGCCGCCAGCGACCAGCACCGCGGCGCCGATGATCAGGAACAGCTTCTTTTTCGATTTCGGGCTTGCTGGCGCATCTTCCTTGGCGGCTGCCTTGGGTGCGGCTTTCAGGTTTGCTTTAGGGGCAGAAGTCGCCATTTTTTCCTCTGGTTCAGCATTGGCGCGGTGTGTCGATGATGGATATTATTGGCCGAAAGCGCCAGATCGGATGCCATGAAAAGAGGGCGGAAATCGGTGCATATCCCGTTAAGGGTATCTCTATTAATTGGTTTGTCGTCCCCGCCCTTCGGCTGGAATGACTCGGATTTTGAATGGCGGATTCAACTACGCAGTGCAACCGGGAGTAGTTTTAGGCGAAGGTGTCGACCACACCCAAGCCACTGGTGATGACTCTCGGGCGCACGCTGCGCGGTGCAATATCTGTCGCGCCATCCTGTTGGTGGCCGGCGGACTGTGCCTGGCGTGACTGCTCGCCTGGCGTACCTGCCTGGTTGCCGGCATGATTGCTGGACCCGGCGTTGACGCTGGTCTGGCCCAACTGAATGCCGGCATCGCTCATCATGTCGCGCAGTTTCGGCAGTGCCGCTTCGATGGCCTGGCGCACTTCCGGCTGCGCTGCGATGAAAGTCGCGTTAGTCTGTTCGTTGGTAACGTGCAGCACTACCTGCAGTGGGCCGAGATCGGGAGGATTAAGCGTCAACGATGCGGTTTGGTGCGATCCACCGACCATCCAGACTATTTTTTGCCCAAGTGCCTGATCCCACGCCGAGCTGCCGACTGGCGGCGTCAGTTTTGCTGTCGGCAGTGCCGGCGTCAGTTGGGCCAAATTGAACGGCGCAGCCTGTGCCGCAGCCATGGCTGTGGACGAGACGGCCGGCAATGCTTCCTGGTGTTTGGCGGCTGCGGCGATGCTCAGAGCTGTCTGCTGGACCTGGTCGGCACTGCGCTCGCCCAGACCGGCAATCGATGCCGCATTGTTCTTCTGATCTGCAATATCGGCCGCTGCCGCTTTGCCGCGCAGATCGGTTTCGCCTGCATGTGCATCGGCGGTGTCGGATAGGGCGTCTTTGCCTTGGCGTGCGAAGGCGGTGGCGTCAGCGGGGGCCGTGACCGTGCTGTCCATGTCTGCCGGCTTGGCTTCCGCGGTCACGGTCCTGGCTGCCGCCTGATTCAGGTTGGCCACTAGCGCCAGCAGTTCGGCCGCGGCATTCGGGGGAATAGCGCTTGCCGCGGCGTCATTCGTATTCTTGTCAGCCTTGGCGTCGCTGGCCTTGTCGGTGCCATCGGCCGTTTTGCCGGCTTTTTCGCCGTCGCACGACTTGGCTGCCGTTTTCGCGGCAGGTGCGGGTTGTGGCGGCGATGCTCTGCGATCGGTTTCTTTGGCCGCGACTTTATTGCTGCCCTGATTGACGTGCTGGCTGCTGTCGCTGTTGTTGTTATTGTTCCGATCGCTGACTTCACGCGACAATAATTGCTGAAATTGACCGTCGCGCGGCTCACCGCTGCCGAGCTTCGGCACCGGCGCCGGGTTTTGCAAGGCGCTGACAGTATTCAATGTGATCGGTGGGTGCATGCTGTTTATCGTTTATGCGCCAACTGCCTGGCCGCGCGTTCATCGGTTTGTTTCTGGTCTAGCCTTGTTTCCCGCAACAGCAGTTCCTGCTGAGCGCGGTTCGATAGCGTGGTGTATGACAGCCGCTTCCGTTCACACGCCTGCCAGCCGGCACGTTCGATGGCGATGCGGCGTTTGGCTTCGAACACAATCTTTTCCTGCCCCGCGACCGCGCTGTCGAGCTTTTCCAGAAATGCCTGAAAATTGCGGTAGCCGATCGCTGTCAATCCGGCCGCCAGACCTGCCTGGAAGCGAACGGCATAGTCATTGCGGTACTCATTTAACAGACTCAGCTTTTGTTCAGTTTCGGCGCCGGCCCGGATCGCAGCACCCAGGCGTTTGGCAGCGTCATCCGTCGCCTTTTCGGCAAGTTCGATCAGGGTTTCAAAGGGCGCGCGGTTAGCCATAGGGCCTGATTATAGAAACAGCAATCCTGCTTCAATCAGGAGAATAGAGCGGCAAGTTGCCCCAAGCTTTCGTCAATGCCAACCCGCTCGGGAATATCCTGTTGCAAAAATGCCTCGATCCTGGCGTGCAACGCGATTGCCTCGTCCAACACGGGATCGCTACCGGCGCTATAGGCGCCGACGCTGATCAGGTCGCGGCTGCGTTCATAACGCGAGTACAACTGCTTCAGGCGACGCGTCAGTTTCTGATGTTCGGGTGTGGTAATGCCGTGCATCGCGCGGCTGATGGACTGTTCGATATCGATGGCTGGGTAGTGCCCCGACTCGGCCAGGGTGCGGTCGAGCACGATGTGGCCGTCCAGAATGGCGCGTGCGGCGTCGGCGATCGGATCCTGTTGGTCGTCGCCCTCGGTCAATACTGTATAGAACGCGGTGATCGAGCCGCCGCCGACCTCACCATTGCCGGCGCGTTCGACCAGGGCCGGCAGTTTCGCGAACACCGATGGCGGATAGCCCTTGGTCGCTGGCGGTTCGCCGATCGCCAGCGCGATTTCGCGTTGCGCCATTGCATAGCGGGTCAGCGAATCCATGATCAACAAAACGTTTTTTCCCTGATCGCGGAAATGTTCGGCGATCGCGGTGGCATAGGCGGCGCCTTGCAAACGCATCAGCGGCGGGGTATCGGCCGGTGCCGCGACGACGACCGCGCGTGCCAGGCCGACCGTACCGAGAATTTGTTCGATGAATTCCTTGACCTCGCGGCCTCGTTCGCCGATCAGGCCGACCACGATCACGTCGGCGCTGGTGTAGCGTGCCATCATGCCGAGCAAGACGCTTTTACCGACGCCAGAACCGGCGAACAGGCCCATGCGCTGGCCGCGGCCGACGGTCAGCATGCTGTTGATGGCACGCACGCCAACGTCGAGCGTATCGGTGATCGGCGCACGCGATAACGGATTGGATGGACGTACGCTGATCGGTGCGGAATGCTGGGTGTGCAGCGGCCCCAGTTTGTCGAGCGGACGGCCGGCACCATCGAGTACCCGTCCCAGCAATTCGTGGCCAACCGGTAGGTGACGGGCGCGGTCGCTCGGTCGGCGGCGCGGATGTGCTACCTGACCGGGGCGGGGCAGGGTGTGCACTACTTCGACCGGAAATACGCGGGTACCGGGCGTGATCCCTTCGACATCGCTTTGCGGCATCAGGAATAGCCGATCGTTTTCAAAGCCGACCACTTCGGCTTCAATGCGCGCACCGTTGTGCAACGGAATGGTACAGGCGCTGCCGACCGGAATTTTCAGGCCAACCGCTTCCATCACGAGGCCGGCGACACGGGTTACGCGACCCGATATCTGCATTGGTTCGACGATCGCCGCCAGCGCGCGGCAATCTTTCAGATAGGCGCGCCAGCGGGTGCTGTGCGCTTGGCCGGCGGGCGTTGGGCTCATTATGGCGCCAGCCAATCCGATTCTTTGCCCAGGGCATTGGCCAGTCGCTGCCACTGGCTGGTGGCCGATGCGTCGATCTGGTTACTGGCGGTGTCGATGCGGCAGCCCCCGCGTTCCAGACGAGGGTCTTCCGATACGCGCCAGTCGGCCTTGCCGAGCACGTCACCCATATGCTTGTGTACCAACTGCGCGTCATCCGGATTGAGCGTCAACGTCGCCTGCTGCACATTGGGCAGGTAGCGTATTGCTTCGCTGACGATCGGTAGCACCAGTTCCGGCCGTACCGCTAACGCCGTTTTGAGCATGGCCTTGGCCAAATCGAGCGACAGGTCCAGCATGTCATGCGCGATTAATTCATCGGCGCGCGCCGTTTCTGCAGAAAAATTTTGTGCAATATCGTTCAGCCGCGCAATTTCCGCAGCGATCTCGTGTTGGCCCTCGATCAATCCGCTTGCATGGCCGGCGGCTTGCCCCTCGGCGAAACCGGCGGCGTAGCCTTCCTGCCGCGCCTGTTCGCGGATCTGGGCCAGCGCTTCGTTGCTCAGCATCTGTGCTGACTGTGTTGCCATGTCAGATCTCGAGCGTTGGTCGTCGCCGAACGAGGCCATTTCCCAGCGCTGGTAAGCGGACTGCCGTTCCTTCGGGATCACCGCGTTAGACATAGGCATCCTCGCCTTTTGCGCCCAACATGATCTGGCCTTCATCGGCCAGACGGCGCACGACCAGTAGAATTTGTTTTTGCTGGGCTTCGACTTCCGACAAGCGCACCGGCCCCTTGGAATCGAGGTCCTCGCGCATCATTTCACCGGCGCGCTGAGACATGTTCTTGAAGATTTTTTCGCGCAGATCCTGACCGGCGCCTTTGAGCGCAATGATCAGCATCTCTGACTGCACTTCTCGCAACAGCAACTGGATGCCCCGGTCATCGATCTCGAGCAGATTGTCGAACACGAACATCTCGTCCATGATCTTCTGGGCCATTTCACCGTCATAATTCTTCAGGTTGTCCATGATCGCGGTCTCGTGTTCACCGGTCATGAAGTTCAGGATTTCCGCAGCCGCGCGGATGCCGCCCATCGACTGTTTCTTGAGGCTCTCGTTGCCCGACAGCAGCTTGGTCAACACATCGTTCAATTCGCGCAAGGCGGCCGGCTGCACACCGTCCAGCGTGGCGATGCGCAACACCGCGTCGTTGCGCATGCGTTCGGTAAAGTGGCCGAGAATTTCACAGGCCTGGTCGCGCTCCAGGTGGACCAGGATGGTCGCAATGATTTGCGGATGTTCATTGCGGATCAGTTCGGCCACCGACTGCGAATCCATCCATTTCAGACTCTCGATTCCACTGGCATCGCGCCCACCCAGGATGCGGTTCAGCAGCGACGCCGCCTTGTCGTCGCCCAGCGCCTTGGTCAACACTTGACGTATATAGGCATCCGAATCGAGACCGACCGAGGAACTCTTCGCCGCCTCGATACGGAAACTGTCGAGCACCGATTCGACATGCTCGTTCGGGATCGACTTCATGCCGGCCATCGCCGAGCCGAGCTTTTGTACTTCGCGCGGGCCGAGGAACTTCATTACTTCGGCTGCCTCATCCTCGCCCAGTGCGAGCATCAGGATCGCGGCCTTCTGAATTCCGTTCTCACTCATTGCTGCCCACCCAGGTTTTAATGACGTTGGCGACAATGCGCGGATCGCTTCTGGCCAGTTCCTTGGCCATGCCAAGATTCTTCTGATAGCCCGAGATCGACACCAGATCGTCCTGCAGCAATTGTCCATCGCTGCCGATGCCGGCGTTGGGCTCCGCGCCGTTCAACGCCGGCGCTGTCGTTGCCGTATTGAGATTGTGGGTCAACCTGCGCAACATCGGCTTTAATACGCGGAAGAACAAATACAGCAGCACGATCGCTGCAATCAGGTATTTGCCAGCTTCCTTGGCGAGCGCAATATTGTCCGGCTGCTTCCACAACGGCAGCTCGATGAAGTTTTCCTTTTCGGAACTTGCGAATGGGCTGTTGACGACGTTTATCGAATCGCCGCGATCCTTGTTGAAGCCCATTGCCTCCTTCACCAGATCGGTGATTTGTGCCTTTTCAGTATCGGTCAGCGCCTTCGTCGTGACTTTGCCGTTCTTGTCGATTTCACGTTTGTAATTGACCACCACCGCGACGGACAGACGTCGGATGCCACCCATCGGTTGCTGCGTATAACGGATCGTCTTGTCGACTTCATAGTTGACGGTCGAGTCCTTGCGGGTATTGATCGGCGTATTAGTGCCACTGGCATTGGCCTGGGCCGACGCCGGCGCCGTCAATGGCGCGGTGGCCGGTGCCGGCGGCTGGTTGCTCAATGCGCCGGGTATGCCGGATGCATTGCCGCCACTGCTGTTTTGCGATTCGCTGGTTTGCTGGCTGCGTACCGACGATGTGGTGGGAGTCTGGTTCGGCTTGTAGGTTTCGGCCGCCTGCTCGGTGTTGGAAAAATCGACATCGGCTGTCGCCTCGGCCCGCACATTGTTGAGGCCGACAATCGGTGTGATGATCGATTCGATCTGCTGCACGATGTTCTGTTGCAGTTGTTGCACGTATTTCAGCTGCGACGGATCCAGTCCTTTGGCGCCAGGTGCTTTGCCGGATTCAGACAATAAATTGCCGCTTTGATCGACGATAGTGACATTGCTGGGCGGCAGATCCGGCACGCTGCTGGCGACCAGATGGACAATGGCGCTGACCTGCTGCGTATCGAGCGTGCGCCCCGGATGCAGGTTCAGCAACACGGATGCAGTGGGTTTTTGCTGGTCGCGCACGAAGACCGACGGTTTCGGCAGCGCCAGATGGACGCGGGCGGCCTGTATCGCGCCCACTGACTGGATCGAGCGCGCCAATTCGCCTTCCAGCGCGCGCTGGAAATTGACTTGTTCCAAAAATTGCGAGACGCCGAGCTTCTGGTTTTCCATCAGCTCGAAGCCAACATTGCCCCCCTTTGGCAAGCCTTGCGCCGCCAGCTTCAGGCGCGCATCGAAGACTTGATTGGCCGGCACCAGAATCGCGCCGCCACCTTCGGCATACTTGTAGGGTACGTTCATTTGTTGCAATGATGCAACTATTGCGCCGCCGTCGCGGTCGTTGAAATTGGCGAACAACACGCGGTATTCCGGCTGCTGGCTCCACATCCAGACCCCGGCCATCACGGCCATCACAGCCGCCGCGCCGAGAGCGAGCAGAAAATTGCGGCCGCCCGGTTTCTGTGCAAATCCTGCGATTCTGGGGACGAGGGCGCCTTCTTCGGCTACAGCCATGATGTTCTTCCGCCTGCTCGTGGTGGGTTGGTCGATGTCACGATATTTTTGTGGAAAGAATTCAAGATTTTTAGATTAGCGTCGATATTATTCCCTGGAGCAATTTTTAATCGGACGAATAGAAGCGCGTTTGGGCTTCTAATCAGGCCGGATGCGGGACAGGTGACTGCTAAGGTGGCAGGGTGGAAAAACTATGACTATTGCCGCGTCGACCACGACCGGCCATGGTTGCCATGGTTACTTGATAGAAAAAGGCTACCGATGAAAACCGGGCTAATTGATAGCGGCAGGATAGAGGCAATGCTCACGCAATTGCGTGCGGCCGCAACGCGTCCAGCGGGCATGGATAATAGTTCGGTTGCAGCCGAGGCGCCGGTCGGCAAGGCAAATTTTTCAGACCTGCTGAAATCGTCGTTGGAGCAGGTCAACAGCGCGCAGCAGACTTCCGAAAAACTGGGGCAAAGCTTTGCGATGGGCGACGATAAGGTCAGCCTGTCGGATGTGATGATTTCGATGCAGAAGGCGAATATCTCATTTCAGGCCGCGGTCCAGGTGCGCAACAAGCTGGTGTCGGCCTATCACGACATCATGAACATGCAGGTATAAAAGTCACTTCTGATTTCTGTCAATAATTGATTCATCCGGGTTTTCTGTGGGTCATTGAAACCGGATACAGGTCAAGTCCGCCACAATGGAAGTAGACAGCGATCTTGAAGTTGTCACGGTTTCTGAACCCGCAGGCGCGTTTTTGTACGGTTGCAATTTTGGAGTTCAATCCTTCTGCTACAGCGTTGGTTATACGATGTTTGAAATACGTCAATATATTGGGACGGTGTCTTTCAATCGGGCCACATGTCCAGGCTGATGGCTTCAGTCTCGGACGCAGGCGCGGGACTTGCCCCGCGAAATCCCTGCGTCACCTTAGACAACGGACATTCTGATCCATTGTCTGCGGCGCGCAAACGGCTGCGTCTCAACCGGAAAGGCGAGACGAGACGCGACTGCGGCTGGAAGTAAGGCTTAGTTGCCAAGAACGCGCAGACGCGATAGCCACCACTGCGCACGCCAGCCGGTAAGTGCAGGCGTCAGTGTTGGATTTGCCAGTTCATGCACCGCGGCGCGCATGAGGGGTTCCGGTACGTCGATGTCTTCGAGACCCGCGATGGCGTTCGCCCACGATTCCACTTCCGGGGAGTTGAGTTCTCCGGCGAGGAATTTATTGAGCACGCTGGCAATGTGAACCGGCTCCAGGTCCACCAGCTTTTCGCTGCAGTCCCATTCGAACTCGCTCAAGTGAGCAAGTGCAAGTGGCAGCGATACGCGCAGGTCGATGAGTGATTTGAGCGCTAGTACACGATCCATCGCAGGAACCTTTCGTGATTGGGTTGTCAACCTGGGCAAATAACCGGGACTTGGCTCGCCGGCAATGCGTTGCGAATTTGCGGACATGCTGGCTGGATAGGAGGCACCTGCTCCGCGTACTCTCTTTGCTTACTCAAAGAAATGATTAATCGTATATCCATGTTTACGTCTTCTACTTGCCTGCCGCTACGCCGTAAGTTGATAATCGCTTGCGTTCCGAGGACCATATCGGTCGGTGAGTACTATCGCTGGAATGGGTCCAGATTGAGGAACGTTGAGACTCGTTCCTTCGTTCCTCGGGCACCCACCTCCGGAATGCACTTCATGATGTCGATCGCATGTCCGGATTTGTCTGCATTTACCGAATTCTGATCACCTTGGTGTCCATTTGGGACGCAGATGGATGGATGATCAAATGGTGCTTTTTCGTGAGCTACCCGGTCATCACTCAAAGCTAGAAGGAAAGCCACGAGATCCTGCTTTTGCTTCTCGGTCAAACCAAGCGGCTTGATGGTCGGGTCGGGAGTCGGTTGATTGTCCTTGGCAAAATCGCCGCCGCGGTTATAGAAATCAACTACCTGCATTAATGTGGATTTTCCCCCGTTATGGAAGTAGGGCCCGGTGAACTCTACATTACGCAGTCCCGGCGTCTTGAACGCGCCATCGACGGCGGTCAGTGCGTTCGGATCAACCGCAGCCTCATGGAAATCGTTGCCAAGCAAATTGGTACGACGGAGTTGGGACATCCGGGTTTCTGAAAGCGGATTGCCGAACGGATCCAGTCCGCCGACGCCAAGATCTTCCGCGGTCGGACGCACGCCGGTATTAAAGAAGCCATTGTCGTAGCGGAAAATCTGCTGGTTGTTCGCCCCTGTCCTTTGGTCGAGTCGTACGTCGGTATCAAAATTGTGGGTCGAAGCGCTGGTGAGTTCAGCATTCGCGTGACAGTGGATGCACTGGGCGGGTCCGCGAAAGAGTTCAAAGCCGCGTATCTGTTGCGCGTTCAACGCGCTGCTGTCACCCTCCGCATATCGGTCGAACGGCGTATCGTCGGCGACCAGCGTAGCTAGATAGCTTTGAACCGCGAACCCAAAAAACATTCCGAAATTGGCCTCCATCTGGGTAACCTCACCGTCCATTTGCACTGTCCGAGGTTGATTGGAGTGGCGGCTATTTGCCAGGTCCATTGTTCCAAATTGTCGAGCGTGGGCCACCGGGATAGTCATGATCGAGGGCGAACTCCAATATTCGGACCGAAAGGCTGTCTTGACGAGCGATGCATAGGTGGGTCTGCTGGCTGCCATGGAGCCGAGAACACTGTCCGTGGCAGAGATGACCTGGTCGGCCAAAGCTTGGTTGCCCAGCAGCTTTCTCCCAACATTTGCAAACGTACGGTTTTTACAGCTCATTTCGTTCTCGCTCAATGGCGGGCCTGACGCTTGGGACGATAGCGCAGAGGTTGGAATCGCCACCTTGATTTGTCTGAGTACGCCGTGTTCCAATTTCCAGACGAGGATGTTAGGGTTTCTCATCCCAAATGGATCGCCCCCATTAAACATGTTATTAGCCCGGCCATCCCAAAAGTTGCGGAAATTGAACGTCGCGTTTATGACCGTCGGCGTATTGCGAGGTTCCACCCGCCGCGTATTGACGCCGTTGACGTTGAATCCTGAGCCCCCATGACCAACCGCATCGGATACCGCAGTGCAGGCGTCAGGCGCACCTGATGCGTTCGTATCAGCAAAGGCAGTCGCGAAAACGCCCTGCGATCCGACCACGTCATTTATGTCGCTGATGCGCGAGGCCGCATCGTTGACGTCAGCATGCTTCGTTAAAGGAAAGTCACTCGCCTTCAACGCGTAGTTCGGCCCGCCCAACTGGAATGTTTTGTCATTTGCCAAGAGCCCTGGGCTAAGCTGATTCTTGGTGCGATTATCGGCGCCGGCATGGAAGTGGCAAGTGGCGCATGAGGTTTTATTATCGCTTCCTACCTTCGTATCCCAGAAGAGCGCCTTGCCAAGTTGAACGACGGCCTTCTTGTCCTGCACGTACGCATCAAGGATCGCTTGGGATGGGCCCGGTGTCGGAACGGTCTTGAGGGAAACTGGCGGAGTGGACGTGACTGCTGGAGTTGGCTCTTGGGCCTCTGTTACGGGTACGCCAAACACTGCACCCATCAGCACTACGAAAGCCGTCTTAATGATCGTTTGACCAATTGCGTCAGTTTGCAGAAGAAACGGACGATGATTCATGGAAGCCCTACCATGAATGGCTGGATCGCGATAAGTGTAGTAGTGAGGGGATAGAATGTTGACTAAATGGGTCAATAAACGTCTGTTAATGGTCGCGCGAGCTTGAAACCGATACATGATCTAGATCTCCTGTGCTAAAACCACAAGCAACATTCCTGCGGTTAGCGCAATTTCGTACGCGGTGCTGCTGTAAAGTGGCCGGCATGTCGCTTGCAATCGACATGTTCCGTCTAGGCGAAGCCGTGTGATTCGTGAGTAGCGTTACGTCCTACGCGAATTCCAGATGGGTTGCGTAAAGGGCTTTGACAAAGCAACTGGTGGCGCCTTCCCCCTCAATCAATTTTCGGAGCCAGGCCGGGCGGCGTGTTCGAGAAAAAACAGTAATGCGCAGCCTGTGAAGAAGACACTTTTAGTATCCAACTTTCCCGTTAAAAAACAACGTCTGACGATGTAAATTTAGGTAAAGACCGGTATTGGAAAATTTCTTCAGGACGGCACTTGATACCATCACGTAATGAGTGTCTCTTCGTGACGGAGAAGCAGATGAAAGTCTTGTTAGTTGACGACGACAGTGAACTTTCCCTGATGTTGAAGGACTACCTGCACCTGGAAGGATTTGATGTTGTCGCGGTGCAGGATGGAAAGACGGGCGTTACGGAAGCGCTGTCGGGAAAGTACAGGATAGTCGTGCTTGACGTAATGATGCCCCGTCTGAATGGCCTGGAAACCCTAAGGTGTATCCGCACGGAAAGCCAGATACCGGTACTGATGCTGACCGCCAAGGGAGATGACATGGATCGTATTGCCGGTCTGGAACTTGGCGCAGACGATTATGTAGCCAAGCCCTGCACGCCTCGTGAACTGACGGCGAGAATACGTGCGATTCTCCGCCGTACCCAATCCTCCACTCCGGAGCCGGCGTTGGATGCCCCGCTAGTCGTCGACCTATTGACCTTGTGGCCCGAGCGACGGCAGGTTGAATGGGAGGGACGGCCCGTTGAGCTAACCAGCACGGAATTTAGTCTACTCGAAGTGCTGGTCCGGAATGCAGGCCGCCCGGTGAGCAAGAACGAACTTTCCGAACAAGGATTAGGCCGTTCGCTTACCCCCTATGATCGAAACATCGACGTTCATTTGAGCAGCCTTCGTCGTAAGTTAGGCCGATTGGAAGACGGCAGGTCGTGTCTTCAGACGGTTTTCCGGTTCGGTTACCAATTCATCAAGAAGTAGATAAGGCATGGGTCGGTTATTTTGGAAGTTCTTCATTGTCATCTGGATAGCCCAGATCATCGGCACCATGTCGGTGATGGTCGCGGTCGAGCTGAAACAGGGTTTTGAAGGCGACAACCGGCCCAACGCGGTAGCGGATCGGTCGGCCAATCTCTTGATTGAATCGGCCGCGACGGCCCTTCAGTACGGAGGACCCATGGCGCTGCGGAAGCTCATGGACGATACGACGAGACACGAATTGGTAGTCGTAGATGAAAATAATCGTGAACTCCTTGGAAGAACAGTGGATCCCGCCGCATTGCAACGGGCGCAGGCAAAATCTCATCAACGAGAAAATGCCGACGGTGTTCGCCGGATAACACTGGCTGACGGACATAGTTATCTGTTGTTTGTTGATGCAGCACAAAAGCTGACCAGGCCGATGGATACTGGCCCACGGCCTCCCCACGGATCGAAACTTCTCCCGACTGAGCCGCTGGTGGCCCACTTGCTTGCGAGCCTGATTGTCGCCGCCCTTCTTGCCCACTACTTGTCGCGACCGATCCGCAGCCTGCGGTCTGCTTTTCAGGCTGTAGCGTCCGGGAACCTGCGCGTCGGCGTTGCAAATGCCGTAGCAAAGCGGAAAGACGAATTGGCCGATCTGCTACGTGAGTTCGACCGCATGGCTGCGCAACTGCGCGTCCTAATGGATGGTCAGCGACGCCTGCTTCATGATGTTTCACACGAACTGCGGTCGCCGATGGCAAGGATGCAGGCAGCCGCCGGGCTGGCAAGGCAGCAGCCGGAAAAAACGAAAGATATGTTAGACCGGATCGATAGTGAAATCATTCGTATGGACCGGCTGATAGGAGAGCTGCTGACTTTGTCGAGGCTGGAAACCAGTGAAATCGGGGTGCTCGATGCAGAAGTCTGTATCGATGAAGTACTCGATGACATTGTAGATAGCGCGCAATTCGAGGCAGAATCAGCGAAGAAGAGATTTTATTTTTCAGGCGAATCCGGGGCCATCATTAAAGGTAGCGCTGAGCTGTTACATCGAGCGATCGAGAATGTGGTCCGCAATGCAATCCAACATACTCACCAAGGCTGCGCCGTTTATGTAAAGGTCAACAGAGACTCCGAGAATGACATGCTGAAGATATCCATTTCGGACCACGGCCCGGGCGTGCCTGAGGCAGAGCTCAATTCAATTTTCAAGCCATTTTTCCGTGGCAGCAAAGCAGACGGCAATCCAGGCGGTCATGGATTGGGGCTTGCCATTGCGAGACGGATCATCGAAGCGCATAGCGGGAGTATAAGAGCCTTTAACCTCTCTAAGGGAGGCCTCTGCGTTCAAATTGCCGTTCCTGTTTTCCGTCGCAATTAATGTGGCGATTCGGCCGCATTGATACGAACGTTTCGATTGAAGCGTGGCGGCTCCACTGGTATCGGGATCTCTCGGTTTCGGCACCTCGCCTGCCTATTGTGCTGGCAGCGCTTTACGCACATTTACCAATGTGCCGAACGCGGCACGGGATCCGAGTGACACGTGAATCTTCCGCCATACCGGACCGGAATTAACTTCGATGTTCGACTTTAAACCTGGGTAACGAATGCACTCAGGGTCCTAGCCGAGACCTGTTGCCTTCGAATTGCGCTCCCTCTCCAGCTTCATGATGTAACGCTGCACCACGGTCAGCATCGAATTCGGCAGATCGATGAACTGGCATCCGAGGCGCCGGTTCACTTTCCCGTTCAATAGCGTCATATCCTGCGAACTGCGGATCTGTAGCGTCACGACGATGGTGCCAATCCCCAGAATATCGACCCGGCAATTTTGATAATTGCGACCGATGGTCTTGTCGAGCGTCTTCTTGTCATCCAGTACCGCGATGCCACCGCAGCTGATGTCGACCAACGACATCGTGTATGCGCCGCCACCTAGTTCTTCCGGCAGCGGAATGGTGCAGCGCAGGGGATTGGTGACCGGTGTATTGATGCGATAGTATTCGCGCCGCTGCAGGCGGATCAGGCTGGCCGGTATGCCGATGGCAATGGCGGGCCGACCTTCATGCTCGCATGACTCTGCCTCAGCGGCTGAAAACACGATGCGGATCTTGTCGAGCGAAGTTTCGAACGAAATATGATCGGCTGCGATGATGCGTTGATTCAACCCCGGATCAGGCGCACAGTCGAGAATCACGGCGTCATTGTCTACTTCCAGAATGGTAGTAACCGCCACTTCTGCACCATTGTCGATACTGACGCTGACCAACTGATTTTTTTCCGCGAGATTGCGCAGAATGGCCAGGATTTCACGTCGCGACTGGACCTGATAATGATTCTGGACTTCTGTTCCCAAATCGTTGTTATCTGATTGCATCACGGGCAGCTATTTGAGGGATTTGGGAGGAGGTGGCAAATTCAAACTGTCACTTTTTTGCGCAGCCTCAATATGATATAGCCAGGCCAGCAGTTCCGCAACGGCGCGATACAGGGCCGGCGGGATATGCTGGTCGAGTTCGACCTGCATCAGCAGCGCGACCAGTTCTTTGGATTCATGCACGAACACGCCATGTTCCTTTGCGCGCGCGATGATTTCGTCGGCGATCAGTCCGCGACCCTTGGCAACGATCTTCGGCGCCGCATCATTGGTCTGATAGGCCAGCGCGACTGCATGTTGCAATTTAGGCTCGCTCATCCTGCGCACTCATCCTGCTTTACCGTCAAGGAATCCAGTGGCGAACCGGCGGCACCAAGCGCGTCCGCCAATTGCTGGCTGTGATCGCGCAAGGCAGTCGCCGTGGTCTCGGTCGCGGTGCGCAGCTGGATATGCAGGTTCTCGCCGAGCAGGTGAATTGTGGCCGAGACGACGCCCAATCCGGGCAGCTCGAAGCGCACCGCGCTTTGCCATGATTGCAGTTCCGGACCATCGCGGTCGCCGCCTTCAGGTGCGTCCTGACTGACTTGCCAATCCATGCGCTGACCGGGCCAGACTTCGCCCTGCCATTGCAGACGCTGGTGTTCCAGTGTGTTAAGTTGCGCATTGATCAACTGTGCTGCCTCGTTGCCGATCGAAGCCGTCGTCTTGGTGTCGTTGGAAACGGAATTGCCCAGCTGGGTCTGGGGCTCGCGCAGCAGGTCGCTCATCTCACGCTTGCCATCGGCCCACTCAACGACATGCGATTCGTAAAACAGTCCGCTGGTCGCGACCGCACCATGCAAGGCTTCGGCGATGCGGTCGGCACCGACCGTCGGCGCATTGACCAACGGCGACTTGCCCAGCACTGCAGTCGGCGCGCCGCCTTGTTGGACCGCATGCAGCAGACTGTCGATCAGGCGCCCGGCGCTGCTAAGCGTCGTGCTGGACGCGCCGGATTCGGCGCCGCTCAAATCTGTTTGGTGGAATAGGTAGGAATCCAGCGTTGCCTTGCCGACTGCACTGCTGGCCGTGCCGGATTGCTGTGCAATTGTAGGAAGAAGTTCCGCCGGATGTGCCGCTAGCTCGGCGGCTAAAACGGCAGCAGACGCATCAGCGCCAAGCAGGAATACCGGACGCGGCTCGGTCGATACCAGGGTCATCGGCAACGAGCTGCCGATGCGGGTGTCGGCCGGCAGCATCATACGTGCCGCGGTACCACCAATTTTGACCAGGAAGGACCCGTCATTCAGGCGTGACAAAATTTCGCCTTGCAGTTGCCGGCCGATGACCAGCTGGGTCGAGCGCTGCAATGCCTGCTGGCGCGGATCGCCGACGACCACCGTGGCGGCCGGTGCCTCGATCGAGGTCACGGGCCTGATGGAGTTATCCACCCGTGGCAGCATGTTGGTCTACCTTACTGGTTGGCGCCGTACACTCTGGACAGCTTGCGTTCTGTCCCGGCACTGTTCATCAACGACGACAGCTCGGCCATCCAGGGTTCGGTGATAATGCGAATTTCGCGGTCATCCGCCAGGATCTTGCGGATGATTCTGACCTTCTTTTCCCGGATCGTGCCGGACAGCGCCGCAACCGGTTCACCGCACTGTAGCATTTGAACATGATTGGCGCAGTCGGATTCGAGCGTCACCAATCGTTCCCAATCGGCCGAACGTGCTGCGGCAAGCATCTGCTCACTCAATTGCGCGACCGTTTCATAGAGGCTGATGATTTCTTCGCTATTCATGTTTAAGCAGTCATAAAGTTAACTGAACGTGGCGCGAGCGCGTCGTACGCAGAAGATTTTGGCAACGACGATGCGGTCGGCGTGGCCGGGGCATCGGTCGTGGTTGCGCTGATGGTGTTGGTCGTAACGCCGATCGCATCCCAGGTCGCTTTCAAATCCGACAGCAAGCCGTGAACCTCTTCCAATCGTTCCGGCTGGTTATGCAGGTTCGCCAGCAATAGTTGGTGGCTCATGTACTCATACAGAGCATCGAGATTCTCGGCTATTTCGCCGCCAAGTTTCTTGTCCAGACTGGCGCGTAGACCACTATCAATCAGCAGAATGGCTTTGGATATGGCTTGCCCTTTGGCGGGGATATTGCCAGACTTCATCTGCTGTATGGCGCTCACCACGGCCATGGTTGCGCCATCAAATAGCATGGCAGTCAGCTTATGTGGACTGGCAGATACCACGCCGGTCTCAATCCCGACCTTGGCGTAGGCGTTTGCTCCGTTGCGTGTCGATCCAAACATTGACGGTTTCCTTTATCTTATCTGTGGCGGCGGACTATTTGAGACTGCTCAGTTGCGCTAACTGCTGTGTCAGGAACGTACTGGTCGAGTTCATACTGCTAATTGCAGCGTCGAGGGCGTTGAACTGGGCGCGATAACGCTTTTCGATGGCCGCCAATCTGAGGTTCAAACTATCGCGGGATTTTCCAATACTGTCGATGCTGCTATTGATGCCTTTGGATTTTCCGGCGATCAGTCCCGCGCTCCCGACATAGTTATCGACCAACTTGTTCAATTTGTACGCATAGCCTTGTGACATATTGATACTGCCGCGCGGGCCGGTTAGTCCACCGGTAACCTGCAGTTTGAGTCCCTCTGTCGCGGATCCTAATGCTCCGCTGAGGGTCTGGCCAGAGCCCGTGGCAGCGAGCCCGTTGATGGTGCCAGCTACATCAATACCGGCAGCGGCCACTGGTGTACCCAGCAAATTACTCAAGCCATTGCCGGTCGCGCCCACGTTGGAGGCAGAGCCATATCGATTCGAGGTGACACTCATTTTTCCGCTGCCGTCGACGCTGACACTGACGGCGATTCCCGCCGACGAGAAGGCAGTCGCGCCGTTAATCGAAGACTGCAGCGCGGCGACCAAGCCATTCGCGGTGTAGGTGCTCGGCGCCAGCTTGATCGTCGTGCTGACGCCATCAACCACCAATTCCAATTGATCATTGCTGCCCGCGGTAATTGTCAGGTTCGCGGGTGCTGCCGAACCGGTGAGCGTACCCTGGCTTGCCAATGTGCTGATATTGATCGCATTACTGCCGGGTTGTGTCGCCGACGTTGAGCTGACGAAACTGACCAGACTGTCTGATGTTGTTCCCACGGTGGCAAACAGGCTGCCAATTCCGCCAATGTTGCTCGTGATGGCGGTTTGGAGCTTGGTCGAGTCCAGTGCCATTGAGCCATCTTTATTGAAAGATAAACCAATTTGGGACAGGGTGGCCAAGCCGCTACCCGAATCGCTCAGTTTCGACGAAAGCATGTTTCGGATCTGGGTCTGGATCTCGCGCACAGTCGAATCACCGTTCAATAACCCAGCCTTCTGCGTCTTCGGATCGTATCCGGTCAGACCTTTAATGGTGCTATCCAGATCGTTATACGTTTTTACGAACGAATTAATGCTGTATTTCACCGCCGTACTGTCTTGGACAACCGAAATGGTGGTGCTGCCGATCTTGGCCGCACTGAGCGTGACGCCCTGAATTGCTTCGTTAACGGTCGATGTCGAGCTAGTGACATCGATGCCATTGACCGTCAGTTTGGTGCTTTGTGCCGCACTACTTTGCGTCATCTGTTGTGCTGCTGCGGGGTCGTAAGCCAGCACGTCTGCCAACGAAGGATCGGCCGGATCGAGCGGATTGCGTGCGACACTAATCTTCATGCTGGAGCTTGCGCCGGTCTTGGTCGACGTAAATACCAGGTGGTTCGGGGTCGCGCTGCCGTCGGACACGATGGTCGCCGTGACGCCAATACCTGCCTTGTTGACCGCATCGCGGATACCTTGCAATGAGTTATTCGAGCTATCGATGACAACGCTTCCACGGGCTTGATTGGCATCCTGGCTGAAGGCCGCGCCGCTATACACGCCGTTCGTCAACGTGCCGCCGCTGATGGCGCCGAACTGAAATGTCAGTGTGGTCGCCATGCCATCGCCGATCGCGGTCGCCGAGGTGGTTTGTCCGGCGGTCGCAATGGTTTGCGCTTGCGCGAGCTGAGTCACGTTGACGTTATAGGTGCCGGCAATCGCCTTGCTGGTGGCAGAGCCGGTAATGATCGTCGTATCGGCTGAAGTGGCGGTTACGGCCTGGAACTTGGCGGGATAGGTCAATCCGGCCAAGGCGCTCTGGAAGGACCCGAGTGCGCCGCTCAACGAGCCGAACGCGCTCAATTTTGCCTGATAGCTGGCCTCTTTATTGTCGAGTGCTGTTAACGGCTGTGACTCAACGGCCATCAACTTGGTAACGATACCATTGACGTCCAACCCGGAACCAATACCAGGTGATGAGAGAGTTGCCACTGCGCCTCCTGCGAAAACAATACTGTAGCTAGTTTACGGCTGCGCCAATGCAGACTTTAGAGGGCGATTCACCCGTTTATTTAAATTGCTATGCTTTTTGTCGAATCAACAAGCCTTGCATCTTGTCGAGTGCCTTGGCTATTTCGAGCGCTTCCGGTGAGGGCATTTGGCGGATGACTTCCTGGGTTCGCTGATCGACAACCTTGACGATGGTTCGGTTGCTGTCTTGATCAACCGAAAAAACGAGATCTTGCTCCTGCGCCTGCATTGCCTTGTTGATTTCTTCGACTGCGTGATGCACTTGGTCTAACGAAGGCGTCGCGCCAGGCGGTTCGACTGCGGTGCTGGTGTCCAGGGAAACGAAGGTAGATTTTGGCGCAACCACGTACGGTTCGATGCCTGAACCACCTTTGACCGCGGCGCGGTGCACTGGTGGAGCGATATCGTTAAGCGATCGGATGTCCATGATTACTTCCTTTATAAAAAAGTCCCCGACCGGGAAAAGCAGTCGGGGAGCAATTCAGCATGAAGCCTCAGGCAGTGAATTAGCCGCGCAACAGAGCCAACACACCGTTAGGCAGCGAATTTGCTTGTGCCAGCATGGCGGTACCAGCTTGTTGCAGGATCTGGCCACGGGTCAGTGAGGCTGTTTCTGCGGCGAAGTCAGTATCCTGGATCCGGCTGCGTGAAGCAGACAAGTTTTCGGTCGTTGTTTGCAGGTTCGATACCGTTGAGCTGAAGCGGTTCTGGACCGCGCCAAGGTCCGCGCGCATCGTGTTCACGGCATTAATGGCGCCATCGAGCATGGTCAGTGCTTTATTGGCCCCCGAAACCGTGCTGACATCGATAGTGTCAAAACCGGTTTGCGATTGGGCTAATCCTGTTGCTGCTGCCGCTCCGGTGACAACGTCAATGCCCAGCGCTTTTCCATCGTTTGTGCCAGCGGTGAATACAATATTCCCGGATGTGCTGGCGGTCGTGGCTGTGCCGAACATCTTGATGCTCATGTCGCCGTTTGCTGCGACGTCCAGTTGCGCAGTGACGCCGGACTCGGACGATTTCACGTTAATTGCATCGACCGACTTGGTCATGAACTCTTTGTATTCAGATGCAGTCATCGCGGTATTGTCGGCGACAGCCATGTCGGTGCCTGTAATGGCAATACCGTTGAGTGTGAATCCGCCGACCATCGCCGACGTGGAGCCTGCCGCACCTGGTGGTACTACTGCGGTGTTAGCGGCAACGAGGGTCATCGTAGTACCGGCAGCTTCTGCATATGTCGACGTCCCCAATGCGGTAGAGCGCGCATCGGTTAGCGAGTTAATGGCGATGGTCTGATTTGCGTCTGCGCCCACCTGGAAGGTAAAGCCGCCATTTGTCCCATCCAGAAGTTTTGTGCCGTTAAACGATGTCTGGTTGCCAACCCGGTTGATTTCATTCTTCAACTGGCTGATCTCACTTTGCACACCTTTACGGTCGGCGGCTGACAGGGAACCGTTTGCCGCCTGAACAGACAGTTCGCGCATACGCTGCAGGTTGTCGCTCACCTGGCCGAGCGCACCTTCTGCGGTCTGTGCCATCGAAATGCCGTCGTTAGCGTTGCGGCCAGCCTGATTGAGCCCGTTAATCTGGGATGTCATGCGGGACGAAATTGCCATGCCGGCAGCGTCGTCCTTGGCGCTGTTGATGCGCATACCGGACGACAGGCGTTGCAATGAAGTCGCGAGTGAAGATTGGGAGGTGTTGAGGTTGCGCTGTGCGTTCAGCGACGAGATGTTGGTATTGATAAATGCGGACATTTTGTTTCCCCTTGCTGATTATTTGGTTTCGGCTTGGCGCCTAAAACGTTGGTGTGTCTCGAAATTTCTGCGAGGCAATAACACCGCCGTTGCTAGTTGTAACGGAAGGGGAGCACGAAAGTTTAGTGAAAACAGCAGATTTTTTTTGCGTTTTGAAGGTACAGCTCTGAGCCCGCACTGCGCTAATCGGCCTTGATTTTCAAAACTTTAGGGAGCGATTTTATTTATTTTTTTGTGCTCACGAGGAATTTGGGCGGAACTTAATGCTTCGGAGGCAATGAATTTAGCCGCGTGAATTTCTGGGCGCCATTCCCGCGAAGCGGGAAATCGAGAAGCGTTGCGTGCCTAGCCCCCGCATTCGCGAGGGGCAAATCGCCGCGGCGTCTGGTCCAACTGAACGGCATCTGGCCCTACAGTGGCATTTGTCGAGTCAACAGCTGCCAGTACATGCGCCAATCGCCCATCAGCGAATATAGCGGATGCTTGAAAGTGGCGGGCCGATTCTTTTCAAAACCGATGTGGCCGATCCAGGCAAAACCGTAACCGCACAGCGGCGCTGCCAGCGCCCACCAAGGATTGCCGGTAACGACCAGCGCTGCGAGGCACAGCAATACCAGCGTCGATCCAATGAAGTGCAGTCGGCGGCAAGTCGGATTGCGATGTTCGCTCAGGTAGAACGGATAGAACTCGGCGAAGCTGGAGAATTTTGCTGGATCGGCTGCGGCCATAATGAACTCCTGTCAATAAGGATAATCGCTTGCCAGGCAAGCCGCTGGGCCGACGTCAGTCGCTGTTGGCGAATGAAAACAGGGCATCGAGCACCGCATCCGGCTGCTCCGCCATCAGCGCGTGGCCGCAGCGGTCAATCTGTACCGTCCTTGCGTGCGGTATCGCCTTGCTCAGCACGGCACTGGCCTTGATCGGGGTCATCATGTCCTGTTTCGCCAACAGGAACAGGGCCGGGCAACGCACCGATTCGGCGGCGATTTCGCCATTGACGTAGCCATTGCAGGCGGCAAAGTCAGTGTAGAACACCTGTGCCGGGTTGATCTGCGAAATCCTTTGCATCAAGCGCTGCGCCCCGCCCATGACATAGAAGCCGGGGCCGGGGCAGGATGGTTTGTGGGCGATCGACGTGTGTTGCCACAAATTGACCATGTCGATCGCGCGTTGTTCGTCGTTTTTTGCGGCATCGAGCAGCGTGTCGGACACTTTCATCGGATACGCGGTGCCAACCAGGGCCAGCTTGCTGACCCGCTCCGGCGCCTTGTGTGCGGTTTCCAGCGCGATGAGCGATCCCATGCTGTGGCCGATCAGGCTTGCCTGCTTTACGCCTGCGGCGTCGAGCAGGGCCAGCAGCCAGTCCGCCAGCGCTGCCACGCTGGTCAGCGCGGCGCCCTTACTGCGGCCGTGGCCGGGCAGGTCGACCGCCAGCACACCAAAACCGTGATGCGCAAAATAACGCGTTTGCAAGCACCACACCGTATGGTCATTTTGCGCGCCGTGGATGAAGACGGCGGTCGGCAGCGCCGGGTTGAAGGCTTTGCCGCCGGTATAGCAGTAGGCCGCGTGACCGTGTACGTCGAGCAGCATCTCAGGCCCCTTTCTTCGCGCTGTATTGCGACAGCTTCAGGCCGCGCGCCAGGTCTTCGATCAGGTCATCCGGATCCTCCAGGCCGATCGACAGCCGCATCGT
Organism: Pseudundibacterium arcticum; assembly: GCF_042646465.1. Classification (NCBI taxonomy): domain Bacteria; kingdom Pseudomonadati; phylum Pseudomonadota; class Betaproteobacteria; order Burkholderiales; family Oxalobacteraceae; genus Pseudundibacterium; species Pseudundibacterium arcticum. The sequence goes on along the minus strand of NZ_JBHRTP010000054.1, from coordinate 40,993 downwards.
TCCTTCGGTGATGCCGGATGCGGCCAGTTGCTCGCTCGGTACCCGGAAATGGGTGGTCGAGGCAGGGTGGATCACCAGCGACTTCGCATCGCCGACGTTGGCCAGATGGGAGAAGATGTTCAGTGCCTCGACGAAGCGCCGGCCGGCAGCGCGATCGCCCTTGAGGCTGAAGGAGAACACCGCGCCGCAGCCTTTTGGCAGCAGTTTCTTGGCCAGCGCATGATCGGGGTGCGAGACCAGCTCCGGATACGACACCGACTCCACCGCCGGATGTGCCACCAGAAAATCGACCACCTTGCGGGTGTTGGCGACATGCCGGTCCATCCGCAGTCCCAAGGTTTCGATGCCTTGCAGGATCGCGAATGCGTTGTGCGGGCTCATGCTCGCGCCGAAATCGCGCAGACCTTCGCGCCGCGCCCGCAGCGCAAACGGCGCTACCGTCGATTCCTCGGCAAACACCATGCCGTGGAAGCCGTCATAGGGTTCACACAATTCGGCGAAGCGTCCAGTCTTGTCATATGCCTGCTGCCAGTCGAAGGTACCGCCGTCGATCAGCAAGCCGCCGATCGCGGTACCGTGACCGCACAGGAACTTGGTGGCGGAATGGAACACCAGATCGGCGCCATGCTCGAACGGGCGCAGCAGGTAGGGCGTAGTCAAAGTCGCGTCCAGCATCAGCGGCAAATAGTGGTCATGCGCGATTGCCGCCACGCTGGGGATATCGAGCACGTCCAGCCCCGGATTGCCCAAGGTTTCGGCGAACAGTACCTTGGTATTCGGCCTGATCGCGCTGCGCCAGGCGTCGAGGTCGCGCGGATCGACGAAGGTGGTGTCGATACCGAAACGCTTCATCGTGTAGGCCAGCAAATTTTGCGAGCCGCCATACAGCGCGCGCGACGCCACCACATGGGAGCCGGCGCCGGCGATGGTCACCAATCCCAAATGCATCGCCGCCTGCCCGCTGGCGACGGCGATCCCGGCCACGCCGCCTTCCAGTGCGGCGATGCGTTCTTCCAGCACCGCATTGGTCGGATTCGAGATCCGCGAATAGACGTGGCCGGCGCGTTCCATATTGAACAGCGATGCCGCTTGATCGGAATCCTTGAACACGAAGGACGAGGTGAAATGGATCGGCGTCGCGCGGGCGCCGGTGGCCGGATCGGGCGCTGCGCCGGCATGCAGCGACAGGGTGTCGAAGCCGAGATATTTGGGACCGCTCATGGACGTGGGCTCTGTGGATGACGATGGGCGGAATGGTAGCCTGAAACATGGCGGGCTGTACAACACGCGGCGAAGGGGTCGGAATATTCGCTACCGAATTGGCGCTCGCACGGAGCGGCAGCATGGACCGTCAAACAGACTGTTTGCCCTTTTTTGCCAGGGAAGCTTGTGCCGGCCTTGGCTCAGCGGTTGCGGTCAGCAGCGTTCCCGCGCTGGATTTTTCATCCTGCATAGGCTACATTCGAAATGCATTTACACTAGAACAATATATTCCGCGAAGAGGGAAACATGAAAGTCTCCGAAATTCTCCAGGTCAAGGGCAATATCCTCTATACGGTGACGCCGGACACGCCGATGAAGGCCGCCGCCGACACCATGGCCGAGAAGGACATAGGCTCGTTGGTCGTGATGGAGTTTGGCGATCTGGTCGGCATGCTCAGTTTCCGCGAGGTAATCATGGCAATCCATGCCAATGGCGGCACCGTCGGCAACGGCACGGTGCGCAAACACATGGACGACCACCCGCTGACAGTCACGCCGGACACCGACGTCAACGAGGTACGCCGCATCATGATCGAAAAGCACACGCGCTATTTGCCGGTAATGGACGCCAAGACCCTGCTCGGCGTGATTTCGTTTTATGACGTCGCAAAAGCGGTACTGGAAGCACAGAGTTTCGAGAACAAGATGCTGAAAGCATATATCCGCGACTGGCCAGTGGAAACCGACGAGTGAGTATCTGCGCGCGCATGCGATCGATAACATCGCTGGCATTCCGCGCAGAATGCGGGGGACGCGAGGGATGCACCACGCGTCGGTTTTTCGAGTATTTCAGGTTGGTGAAGCAAAAGGGTGCCTTCGTTTTTTAATCAAACCGTTCATGAATCATCAGGATTTGCGAACGGTTTTTTTGTGACTGAGAGGATAGACATGCAGATTGCGGTTATCGGCGCCGGCATCTCCGGCTTGACATGCGCTCGCCAGCTTCAGGCCCACGGCCATAGTGTCACTGTCTATGAAAAATCCAACCATGTCAGCGGCCGCATGGGCACGCGCGAGACCGAACTCGGCGGTTTCGACCACGGTGCTCAATACTTCACCGCGGTATCGGATGGTTTCAAGAAGCAAGTGTCGGCCTGGCGCAAGGCAGGACTGGTCGCGGCCTGGGAGGGCAAACTGGTCACCCTCGACGCCGCGACCGGTGCCGCGCCCAAAGCCGCCGGCCGCGGCACGCAACGTTATGTCGCGGTACCCGGGATGAGTGCGCTGGGCCAATACCTGGCAGACGGGCTTGATGTCCGCACCGGACAACTGGTCAAGCGCATCGCGGCGGCCGATCCATCCGGTTCCGCCAAGAGCCAATGGTTGCTGACGGTGCAATCGGATACGGTGCCGATTGACGCGCATGCCGGACCGTTCGACGCCGTGATCGTCGCGATGCCGGCCGAACAGGCTGCGTCCTTGCTCGTCGCGGTGCCGGCAATGGCAAAAGTTGCCGCCAAGACGCATCTGGCGCCTTGCTGGTCGCTGATGCTGGGCTTTCAGCAGCCGCTTGAACTCGGCTACGACGGCGCCTGGATCAACAATTCACGGCTGTCCTGGATTGCGCGCGATGCCTCCAAACCGGAGCGCCGCCCGGGCGAGCACTGGGTCGCGCATGCATCGGCCGCATGGAGCGCAGAACACTTGGGCGATGATGCGGAACGCGCCAGGGACAAGCTGCTCAAGGCGTTTCATGAAGCGACCGGCTCACGGGTGCAGCCGATCCACGCGGTCGCCCATTGCTGGCGCTATGCGCAGGCGCTGGAGCCACTGGATAAACCTTGTCTGTGGGATGCCAAACACAAGATCGGCGCCTGCGGCGATTGGTTTGCGGCCGGGCTGGAGGGCGGCGGTCGCGCTGAAAATGCCTATATCAGCGGCCTGCAACTGACGGGGCATATCGGCTGATGTCGCGATCGGGTCCGGGTTTGTGCGAAGCTTGTCGGCGCAAATCCGGATTACGCTCGTTGATATACTCCGGTGTTTGAATGTGAATTCCGCAATGAATTAAAGGAGCTACTCTATATACTCTTTATAATTCATATTTATCGGCGGTGCGCGCTGCTGCGGTAGCACAACAAATCGCACCATCGTGGGGTATCAACAGGGCGCTGTAAAATTGCGCAAAAAAACGCAACAAACGAGCGCAACAAACGAACGCAACAAACAAGCGCAATACTGGCCAGTGCGGCTATCCAGTTCAATCCAATCCACATTCAATCCGCATTCAATCCGTTATTCCAAATGAGTCAATCGAATCAATTTTCGCTGCTGTCACAACGCCGTTTCGCGCCGTTCTTCTGGACCCAGTTTCTTGGTGCGTTCAACGACAATGTCTTCAAGACTGCGCTGCTGACGATCCTGACCTATCAGGCCATCAGCTGGACCACGATGGATGTCGGCCTGCTCAATAACCTGATTCCGGGTCTGTTCATCCTGCCTTTTGTGCTGTTCTCCGCGACTGCAGGGCAGTTGGCTGACAAGATCGAGAAGTCGAAACTAGCACGCTGCGTCAAGCTGCTCGAAATCATGATCATGTTGATCGCCGCGGCAGGCTGGATGACGCACAGTCTGTGGTTGCTGATCGCCGCGGTAGTCGGCATGGGTGTCCATTCGACGCTGTTCGGCCCGGTCAAATATGCGTATTTGCCGCAACAGTTAAAACCGGAAGAGCTGATCGGCGGCAACGGCATCATCGAAATGGGCACCTTCGTCGGCATCCTGCTGGGTGAAGTGCTAGGGGCGGTGCTGGTCGTGCATCGGCCGTGGGGCGTCGAACTGGTCGCCGGCGGCACGATTGCAATTGCCGTGATTGGCTGGCTCACCAGTCGCCGCATACCGCTGTCGCCGGCACCCGAGCCCGAGCTGAAAATCAACTGGAATCCGTTGACCGAGACTATTCGCAACATCGGATTCAGCCGCCGGAACCGACCGGTATTCCTTTCGATGCTCGGCAATTCGTGGTTCTGGTTTTACGGCGCGATCATACTGGCGCAGTTTCCGGTGTATGCGAAAAATTATCTGCACGGCGATCACAGCGTGTTCGTGCTGCTGCTGACTGTATTTTCACTCGGTATCGGCGTCGGCTCGCTGTTGTGCGAGCGCCTGTCGGGGCACAAGGTCGAGATCGGGCTGGTACCTTTCGGTTCGATCGGTTTGTCGGTGTTTGGTGTGGATCTGTTCCTTGCCAGTTTGGCCTATACCAACACTGCGCCGGTCGATATGAGCGGCTTCCTGGCCCAGCACGGCAGCCTGCGCATCCTGTTCGACTGCGTGATGATCGGCGTGTTCGGCGGTTTCTATATCGTGCCCCTGTTCGCGCTGATCCAAACCCGCTGTGACCGCAGCCATTTGTCGCGCACCATCGCCGGCATGAACATCCTGAATGCCTTGTTCATGGTGGTCGCGGCGCTGGTCGCCATGGTGTTGTTGAAAGCCGGATTGAGCATCCCGCAACTGTTTCTGGCGACCGCGATCATGAACGCACTGGTGGCTGCCTATATCTTCAGCCTGGTGCCGGAATTCCTGATGCGTTTCATTGCCTGGTTGCTGATCCACACCATCCACCGCGTGCGCGGCGTTGATGTCGATCGCATCCCGGAGCAGGGTGCAGCGGTGCTGGTCTGCAATCACGTCAGCTACGTCGATGCGATCGTCATCATGGCCGCCAGTCCGCGCCCGATCCGCTTCGTGATGGATCACCGCATCTTCAAGGTGCCACTGCTGTCGTGGATTTTTCGCACCGCCAAGGCGATTCCGATTGCGCCAGCCAAAGAAGATCCGTGGCTGATGGAAAAGGCGTACGTCGATATTGCACAAGCACTGCACGAAGGGGACCTGGTGTGCATCTTCCCGGAGGGAAAGCTGACCAGCACCGGCGAGATGAACGAATTCAAGGGCGGCATCAAAAAAATTATCGATCGCTCGCCGGTCCCGGTAATCCCGATGGCGCTGCGCGGCTTGTGGGGCAGCCTGCTGACGCGCGACAGCAGCAACCCACTGGGACGCTCGTTCCGGCGTGGTCCGCTGTCACGGCTGGATCTGGTGGTCGGTTTGCCGATTCCGGCGGCGCTGGCGACGCCGGAGTTGCTGCGCGAGCAGGTACTGGGCTTGCGCGGCGACTGGAAATAGCGCCCGACGGCTGTCGGACTTACGGCTCGGCGCCCCCGGAGAATCGGCGGCTAAAATCTGTGAGCAGTACAGTGTCACCGGCTTCCGCGGCCACGCCGATCTGGCGTGGGCTCAATTTGCCAAAAGCGCAGATCGTGCGGTCTCCGCTAATGCGACCTACAGCCGGGAAAAACGCGGCGACCCGTCCTCCAGCGTGCCATTGAACATCTCGGATGGCCTGACCCACAGGCCACGAGCATGAGGCCAAAGGTGTTCATAAACGACCATGGATTCCCCGGTTTCGGAATGCGTTGCATCACCGATCACCCGGTACAGGCCGCCCTTGTAATGCTTGTGCGTGGCAATTTTTTGGGCATCCGCTTCGGTCATTGGTTTCTCCAGCTCGAAAATTGTGTGGCCGGTTACACGGGGCGGCGCAACGCGAGGTAGATGAGGCCGGGGCGCCGTCAGTGGTTTATTCCTGAAACCCGTTCGCCCGATAGGTCAGTACCAAAGTATCTCGGTGTCCGGCGCTGTCGGTTGGCTGGATCGGCGTGGTTTCGTGAATCACGCGCTCATCGTCGAGCAACAAGAGTGTCCACGGCTCGGTCAGCGTAAAACGCTGGCCGTTCGTGCCGGCCGCTTCAAACACGCGGGTTTCACCGCCTTTGACATTGACGCGACCGACGAACAGGATCGCAACAAAATCAACGCCGTCCCGGTGCGCACCCTCGGGAGTCGGTCTGCCAATACCGCCAGCGGTGTCGATGCGAAACTGATGTGCTTCCACGTACCATGGTTGGGATGCCTTGACTGCGGTACAGATTTCGCCCACGGCTGCCACCAGTCGCGACCAAACCGGCTGATTTACCGTTGCCGGCGCCATGGGTTCAAACAAACGCTTCATGCCACCATGCAGGGCATTGTATTCGGTGGGTTGCCAGTGCGCACGATGCGGCACCTGCGTCACTTCAGATCCCTTGACCACAAAACTGGAATGTCTGCGGCGCCGGTAATGCCCGCCATCCTTCAGATATTTATCCAGCGCCAGTTCATTCCAACTCGGCTTGAGCGCTTCCAGCTCGGCCAGATCGCAATCAATCAGTGAGGCGACACTCGACGGGCACAGCAACGCATAGCCCTGGGAGCGTAACGTGTTGGTAACTTGATCGGGCAGAGTGAATGGCGGGGAGGGGGGGGCAGTCGTCATGGCAGTTAGCGAATTGGTCTTGATGCACGTCATTGGGACAACAAAAGCACGATGCCGTCATTCTCTCATGGCTGACAAGTTGAAGGAACGTAATGATCTCTGAATTAACGCATTCCAATGCGCCTGGCCAGCGGGCTTGTCACGGCAGACCGGGCTCGACTCCGCGCGCGGAATGTCGATGTTCGCCAGCGTAGGGCGGACTGCGCCAAGCCTTGGTATAGTGGAGTTGCGTTGGTCTGGTGCTCCTGATGCGACCACGTGGCGCCAATAAATACTTTGGGGAATCAGCAATGGCACATGCACAGTTGGTTGAGGTCACGCGGGGCGACAGCGTGGAATGCATTCATTCCGGTTCAATTGCGATTGTTAATACCCGAGGCGACTTGCTGTATCAGGCGGGCGAACCGAATTTTTTGACGTTCACCCGATCAACGATCAAACCGTTTCAGGCGGCGCCTTTCTTGCGCGCGGGCGGGCCCGCGAAATTCGGGTTCTCTACCCGTGAAGTTGCGCTGATGTGTGCCAGCCATTCCGGCGAGGCCGTGCATGTCGACACGGTGCGGACGATGCTGCGCAATTGCGGATGCGACGAGCATGATCTGCGCTGCGGATGTCATTTGCCGTTGCGCTACGCGGCCACCGACACGCTGCCGGTGGCCGGCGAAAACTTCAATCAACTCTATAATAATTGCAGTGGCAAGCACGCCGGGTTTCTGGCGTATTGCATGCAACATGGACAGCCGATTGACAGCTATCTTGATCCGGCCCATCCCTTGCAACAGGCGGTGCGCGCCAGCGTCGCGCATTTTGCAGGCGTCAACGACTCGGATTTAATCATGGGAATCGACGGTTGCTCGGCCCCCAACTATGCGATGCCGCTGTCGCGCCTGGCATTGTCCTATGCGCGACTGGCGCAGGGCGAACAGGATGCGCTCTACGGTGGGGCATTGGACGATCTCTATCGCGCCATGACCGCGCATCCGGAACTGGTATCGGGTACCGGGCGCAACGATCTGGCGTTCATGCGGACAGGGCCGGGAGATTGGGTCGCCAAAATTGGCGCCGATGGCGTGCAGGTGATTGGGGTGCGCTCCGCCGGACTGGGAATAGCAATCAAGATGATCGACGGCAATATGCGCGCCCTGTACACGGCAGCGGTCGCGGTGTTGATGCAACTGGGTCTAGTGTGCGATGCAGAAAATTCGCCACTGGCCGGCTGGATAAGGCCGCAGCTGAAAAATTTCATGGGTTTGCGTACCGGCGAAGTGCGCGCCGCATTCCAGCTGCACAAAGTTTAGCGTCTTGTATTCTCCCTGCGAACCATGGCCAAGCGCCCACCCAACGATGATCCAGCGCCGACCGCACCGATACGGCCAGACGTTGATGATTGCTGCAATAGTGGATGTCAGTGCTGTGTGTTTGATCGGTACGAGGAAGCAATGGAACGCTATCGTGCCGAGTTGAAGGCATGGGAATCCCGGCACGCCGGTCGAATGAAAGGCAGCCGACGGAGTGTGTCGCGCTGATCGTTCATCGGGCGGGTGCACTCAGCAACGCAGCGCCGATTCGCGTACCGCATCGAGGGACCCGATGCAGCCTAATCGAGGCTGGGCGATGACATTGATTCCGGTACCGGCAACACGGTTTTGTCCTCGCGCGGCATCTGTGGTGCGATGACCGGCAAACTGAGGATGAAGCTGGTGCCGACATCCGGTTCACTGTTGACCTGGATCCGTCCGCCGAGTATCCCGGTCACGATGTTGTGGGTGATATTCAGGCCGAGACCGGAGCCGCCGGCGCCGAGTTTGGTGGTGAAGAACGGGTCGTAAATCCGTTTCAGGTGCTCGCTCGGAATGCCGACGCCATCGTCCCTGACGCATAACTCCAGCCAGCCGTCTGGCATCGCTTGCGCGGTGATCGTGATGGTGCCGCGGTCGCGCCCTTCGAAGCCGTGGATCAGCGCGTTGTTGATCAGATTTGCCAATACCTGGCCGAGCGGACCGGGATAGCTGTCCATCCGCAATGTCGCAGGGATATCGTGCTTGACACTGAACAACGACTTTCTGATTGCCGGGGACAGCGTCAACAGGATTTCTGACACCACATCCAGCAATGAGAAAACGCGGCGCTGCGAGCTGGTCTGGTCGACGGCGACCTGTTTGAAGCTGGTGATCAGGTCGGCTGCCCGGTACAGGTTGCGCACCAGGATATCGCCGGCTTTGCCAGCGTCGCTGACATAACGTTCCAGCGTCGAGCGAGTGAGACCGTCGCCATAGCTTCGGTTGAAGGCGTGCGTCAAGTCGACCAGAGTGCTAGCCGCCATCAGGCTGTTGCCGATCGGTGTGTTGAGCTCATGCGCGACGCCCGCTACCAGGGAGCCGAGTGCCGCCAGTTTTTCGTTGCCGACCAGTTCTTCCTGAGCCCGATTCAGGGTTTCGAGTGTGCTCGCCAGTTCCAAATTGGCACGACGTAACGCATCGGTGCGTTCGACTACCCGGTGTTCAAGGTTGGCATTGAGTTCGCGTATCTCGTTTTCGATGCGCCGTTTATCCGTGATGTCTTCGCAGGCAAGAATGGTGAATTTGTCGCGGAAGACATCGAACGAATTCCTTGAAATTTCCACCAGCACTGGTGAGCCGTCGCCGCGACGCATCCAGTATTCGCGATTGTTTTCGACACCGGTGCCATCGAACAAGCCGGTCGATGCCGCTGGTTGCGCATCCGGTTCAAAAAGCGCCAGCTGCGACATCGTTTTTCCGACAACCACTTCGCGCGGCCTCAGGAATAGCCGTTCGAAGGCGTCGTTGACATCCTTGACCGGATAATCGCCACCGAACGGGATCACGCACATCGCTACCGGGGATGCCTGGAAAATGGTCGAGAAGCTGCGTTCGCTTTCCAGCAGCGCTTCTTCCGCATGTTCGCGCTCAAGCTCGGCGGAAGCGCGTTCGCCATACACTTGCAACAGCGATTTGACCAGTTCCGGGTTACCCAGCGGCCGACTGTCCATCACCGCCAACAGGCCAATCGTGTTGCCGGCGGCATCGCGGATGGGCGCGCCGGCGTAGCTATCCCAGCCTTGCGTGACCAGCACATGGTCGCGCGGAAAGCTTTGCTGTATGCCGCTGGCGTACAGGCAGATCTCACCAGTCAGAATATCTTCGCAGGGCGCATCAGCAAATGAGTAGCGATAATTATCCGCGGCCGCACCGCGGTCGTGGACTGCCAGCGTGTACACCTGTCCCGGTGCGTCGCCTTCCAGCAATCCGATCATGGCGTGCTCGGTCTGTAGCGCGGACGCCAGATCGTCGACCAGCATCTGGAAGAATGATTCGCCGGTAATGCGCTGACTCCATTGCGTCAGTCGGTGCAGCGCACGATCGATTTCGGCCTTGTGCAGCTGCAGTCGGCGCTGCTCGGTGACGTCGCGGATGACCGACAGTTGATAAGCCTCGCCGGCCACTTCAAAAATGGTGGTATTGCTCAGCACCAGCCTGATATCGCCGTTACGGGTTCGCATGCTGCTGGCAAAATCTCGCACCGTCTTGCTGCGGTCGAACTGCTTGATCAATGCGTCGCGCTCATCGAGATCCGCCCAGAGATTGAGCTCGCGCGAATTTTTACCCAAGGTCTCATCGCGGCTGAAGCCGGTGACGGTTTCAAAGCTCTGGTTGACATCAAGAATCTGCCCGTCGCTGATCCGGCTGATCGAAATCGGGTCGGGATTGCACTGGAAGGCGCCAGCGAATTTTGCTTCCGACCAGATCCTGTCCTGCTCCAACTTTCGTTTCTCGGTGATATCTTCGGCCATGGTCAACAGGCGCACCGCGGCGCCGCTGTCATCGGTGATACGGCCGTTATTCCATTGGCAGAAGATGATCTCGCCCGCTGCGGTCATGCAGCGATTGGTACAGGGGGTGCCGCCGGTACCCAGCGCCAGTTCACTGAAAATCTGATCCACGCCGTGCAACTCGTCCGCCGGGATAATCAGATCGGGATGTTGGCCGAGCGCCTGTGCGCGGGAATACCCGAAGATTTTCTCTGCGGCGGCGTTCCATTCGATGATGCGCCGTTGCAGATCCCACTCGATGATCGCGATCGGACTTTGTCCGACCATGGTCCGAAAGCGCGCCTCGCGCTGGCTCAGCTCCTGTTCGACGCTGTGGCGTTGCGCGATGTCCTGTTCGAGTTCTATGTTCTTCTTGCCTAGTTCGTCGAACAGTCGGCGCAGGCTGACCCGGGTTTGCTCCAGCCGTTGGCTTAGCATGCCGATTTCATCCAGATGCTGCCAGCTGAACGGTTGATCCAGTTGCCCGGAAGCCAATCGTTCAGCGCCGGAGCCGATCCGCCTAAGTGGGCCGACCAGGCGCCGCTCCAACAACAGCAGCACCAGGATGATTGACAGCGCCACTTGCGCCGTCAACGCCAGCATGTATCCGATCAGATTTTCCGCGATGATTTTTTTCTGGTGGGTGCTATTCACTTCGAGCCGCACCGAGCCGATAGTGCTGCCGCGATAAATGATGTTGCGGTTGGTAGATTCGGTATAGCCTTGGTGCCGTTCAGGTCGGTCCTGTTTGACAAATACCTCGCCGTTGCTGTCGCGCACCTCGATCTGCACCAGGTCTTCATTTGCCATCATCGCTTCGAGCAACGAAGCTGCGCTTTCCTTGCTGATATTCCACAATGGTTCCTGCATGCCGTTGGTCAGCACATCGGCGTTCTGCAGCAGCAATTCATGGGTGCGCTGGTGGATGTCCCCGTCGTATTTCGCGAACCAGGAATAGCTCATGATCAGCACCACAGGCGCCAGCAGCGCCACCACCACCGCCAGCACGATGGCGCGTCGCAGTGTCAGGAAATGCTGGATCATGAAAGGCCAAGCATCGGCCCGCCGCGCCGATTTGCATCGCACGGTGGGTGCGCGGCGCGCGCGCGGTCGGGTCGGTTCGGACGAGTCATGGAGAAAAAGTCGACGCGCGCGATCATGGTGCGGCTACTCCGAAATCGATTCGGACTGCGTGTGCAGCGCCGCGCCGAGACCTGCATGCTTGAGCCAGTCGGCCAGTTGCGCGGCGGCCATCGGCCTGGCAAACAGGAACCCTTGCGCCGACGCACAACCCAGGTTGGCAAGGATCGCTGCCTGACGCTCATCTTCCACGCCTTCTGCGACGACCGACAGATCCAGTTTGCGCCCCAGCTGAATCACCATCTCGGCAATACTGCTGCCGCGTGATGAATCGGTGATCTCATTGACGAAGGCGCGGTCGATCTTGAGCCGGTCGACGTGGAGTTGTTGCAGATAATTGAGAGATGAGAAACCGGTGCCGAAGTCGTCGATCGCGATACTCAGGCCGAGTTGCTTGACCTGATGCAGTGTTTCGCTCAAGAACGCCGGTTCTTCCATTGCCATCGATTCAGTGATTTCCAGCTCTATAAATTCGGCAGGTGCCTGGGTATCGGTCAATACCTGCCGCAGTATGTCCAGAAAGCGCGGATGGCGGAACTGGGCCTGTGACACGTTGACCGATATCATGAAGTCCAGATAGCCGAGCGTGCGCAGGCGCACCAGTTCAAGGCAGGCGGTGCGTAACACCCATTCGCCGAGTTCGATGATCAGGCCCGAATATTCTGCGATCGAGATGAAACGATCCGGCGCGACGAAGTTGCCGTCCTCGGTTTGCCAGCGCAGTAGTGCCTCTGCACCCATCGGCCGGCGCGTCGCCAAGTCGATCTGCGGCTGGTAAGCCAGAAACAGCTGGCCCTCATCGAAGGCCCGGCGCAGCGCATGCATCATCTTGACCCGCTCGCGGATTTCGATACCCATGCTGTGGGAGAAATAGAAGTGACCGGCACGCTGCTGGACCTTGGCTCGCTTCAACGCGATGTCGGCATCCTTGACCACGCCGGCGCCGCTGCCCTCATAGTCGGTCAGCCGGATCAGGCCGACCGTCGCTGACAGCTGGATCGCCTGACCGTCGATCCGGAACGGCTCCTTGAACAGCGCCAGGATCATGGTCGGGTTGACCTGGGCACTGTCGCCCAGCACCGCAAAGGTGTCGCCGCCGACACGTGCGACGGTCAGTCGTTCGCCCAGGCGCGATTGCATCCGTGCCGCCACCGCCAGCAACAGCTGGTCGCCGAACTGGTGCCCGAAGGCGTCGTTGGTTTCTGAAAAATGGTCGATATCGACGATCGATAGCGTCGCGTTGCGGCGCGCCGGCTGTTGCAGCATGTCGTCGATAATCTGGATCAGCCGGGTGCGGTTCGGCAGCGTCGATAACTGGTCATAGAATGCGAAATTATGCAGCCGCGTCAACAGCAGCACATTGTCGAACCCGACCGAGACATTGCCGCAAAAGACGTCCAGCAAACGCTGTTCGATGTCGGAGAGAGGACGACCTGTGTTCAACAACGCAGCGAAATGGCGATCTTCCTTGCAGGCGAAATACAGCGCGCTGAAGTCTTCGCCGTGCACGTTCTGGCGTCGCTCGAAGGCCTGCGCCAGCCCATCAGGCAGACGACGGTCGCCACGGGCCGGCATCGATTGATTCAGCAATGCGTGATACGAGCCGGCTGCCGCGATGATGTCAATATGGTGCTCCGATGCGGTGCCCTGAGCGCCACCAAGTTGCATGCCTACCAGGCCATCCGGCACGCAGTCGAGCAGCGCGGCCAATTGCGCGAGCACGCCGGCGGAAAAATTCGGCAAGCCATGCAGCGCCATCAATTCCGTGCCTGCGCGCGCAATATGCGCAAGCCCACGGCGGCCGGCGTTGATCGCACGGATCTGTTGGTAGGAGCGAATCGCGGCCGTCACCGTGGTGTACAGCTTGATACGGGTCAGTTCCGACTTGGTCTTGTAATCGTTGATGTCGTAATCGCGGATCGCTTCGATCTCGGGGGCATAGCCAGGCTGGCCGGTGCGCAAGATGATGCGGACCTCGACCTGGCCCAGGGTGTCGCGGATATGCCGCACCAGCTGCAGGCCGGCATCGTCCTGTTCCATCACGACGTCGAGCAGGATTACCGCGATGTCGGTTTCAGTCTGCAGCAGTGTGCGCGCCTGTGCAGCCGAGTAGGCGTGCAGGAATTCGAGCGGGCGCAGCTGCATTTCCATGTTGTTCAACGCGAACACGGTGGCGGTATGCACATCGATATCGTCATCGATGATCAACACGCGCCAGACTGCGGGCTTGTGGGTCGGGCCCGCCGTCGACCTGGGTGCGGACTCCTCCAGGAAAATGAGCTCGTCCTTGTCGGACTTGTTCGGTAAGGGCATTCAAGCGTCTCCGAAAATCTTTGTCTGATTGGCTGACTTAAGCGTGCGTGAATTCGGGACCGTTTCGATATCGGTCGCGATGAGCGACCTTGTTCCATACCGCATTGCGTTGCATTGTATCGGACCAACAACTTTGCGCGGCGTTTTGTGGCGTCCATGTCGCCTGGCGATTTTAGCGTGCCGCAGTTGTCGCTGATCTTGACCAAGGCGCGCTTTTCCCTGGTATCCAGATACTGGTGAAGTCAGACGGAATTTACGCAATAAAATAGTGTCACGTTGACGCATACTCCTTAATATTTGAGCGAAGCTCGAATGGTGCCTTCGATATTGGGGCGGCATCTTCGAGGCGGCACACCGCTCTTGGACCAGACTTGGCTGAGCGCTCCAGCGGCCACATCCGATGCAATTGCGCGACGCTGGTAAAATCGAATTTTAATCTTCTCCTCGCTCCCCATGTCCGGCAATACCCTCGGTACCCTGTTTACTGTCACCACGTTCGGCGAATCGCATGGCCCTGCGATCGGCTGTGTCATCGATGGCTGCCCGCCGGGTCTCGACCTGTCTGAAGCCGACATTCAACCGGAACTGGACCGTCGCAGGCCAGGCACGTCTCGTCACGTCACCCAGCGCCAGGAATCCGATACGGTAGAGATTCTGTCCGGCGTGTACCAGGGAAAAACCACGGGCACCCCAATCGCGCTGCTGATCCGCAATGAAGACCAGCGCAGCAAGGACTATGGAAATATCGCTGAGACCTTCCGGCCAGGGCATGCGGACTACACCTATTGGCATAAATACGGAATCCGCGATCCGCGCGGTGGCGGACGCTCATCGGCGCGCCTGACTGCGCCGGTGGTCGGCGCAGCGGCAATCGCGAAAAAATGGCTGCAACAGCAGTACGGCACCGTCTTCAAAGGCTGCATGAGCCAGCTGGGCGAAATCGACATCCCGTTCCAGTCGTGGGATCTGGTCGCCGGCAACCCGTTCTTCGCGGCCAACGCCGACGTGATTCCGCAGCTGGAAGCGTATATGGACAAGCTGCGCAAGGATGGCGATTCCTGCGGCGCGCGGATCGAAGTGGTGGCGCAAAACGTGCCGGTTGGTCTGGGCGAGCCGATCTACGACAAGCTCGACGCCGAGATCGCGTACGCGATGATGGGCATCAATGCGGTCAAGGGCGTCGAGATCGGCGCCGGCTTCAAGTCGGTCGCGCAGAAGGGAACCGAACATGGCGACGAACTGACGCCGGACGGCTTCCGGTCCAATAACGCCGGCGGCGTACTGGGCGGCATTTCGACCGGTCAGGACATCACGGTATCGATCGCGATCAAGCCGACCTCGTCGATCCGGACGCCGCGCCAGTCGATCGATAAGGCAGGCCAGCCCGCCACGGTGGAGACTTTCGGGCGCCACGATCCTTGCGTAGGCATCCGCGCCACTCCCATCGCCGAGGCGATGCTGGCACTGGTGCTGATGGATCACGCGTTGCGCCACCGTGCGCAATGTGGCGATGTTCGCGTCGCTACGCCGGCAATTGCTGCCAATCGACGCTAGGGTGGTGAGCCGGCATCCAGGCTTTGGCTAACGCTGGTTGCCGCACTATTCACCACTCGCGCGTGTTGGTGCGATTGGTGCCACGCAACAAATATCCACCCTCGGCGCTTCCATCGCGCCAATATGGCATAATCGATTGCTACGTCAGCGGCATTAATTTGCTCGTATTTTTTATGTTATCTATGTATTAACTACGCGCCAATCGTTGTATTTGGCGCCTATCTTTGCTTTCTATTTCTCAGACCATGGCTAAAACGCTGTACGACAAACTGTGGGAATCGCATGTGGTGCATGTCGAAGACGACGGCACCACGATTCTGTATATCGACCGTCATCTGGTGCATGAAGTGACCAGCCCGCAGGCATTCGATGGCTTGAAACTGGCTGGCCGCAAACCCTGGCGTATCGCTGCCAATCTGGCGGTGGCCGACCATAATGTGCCAACCACCGATCGCGCCCACGGCATCGCCGATCCGGTGTCACGCCTGCAAGTCGAAACGCTCGACGCCAATGCCAAAGAGTACGGCATGACCTATTTCAGCATGCGCGACCACCGCCAGGGCATCGTCCATGTGATCGGACCGGAGCAGGGTGCCACCTTGCCCGGCATGACCGTGGTTTGCGGCGATTCGCATACCTCGACCCACGGCGCGTTTGGTTGTCTGGCGCATGGTATCGGCACCTCGGAAGTCGAGCACGTGCTGGCGACCCAGACGCTGCTGGCCAAGAAATCGAAAGCGATGCTGGTGCAGGTCGATGGGCAACTGCCGGCCGGTGTGACCGCCAAGGACATCGTGCTGGCAGTGATCGGCAAGATCGGGACCGCGGGCGGCACCGGTTATGCGATCGAGTTCGCAGGTAGCGCGATCCGCGCGCTGTCGATGGAGGGCCGTATGACGGTCTGCAATATGGCGATCGAGGCGGGTGCCCGAGCCGGCATGATCGCGGTCGACGATACCACCATCAATTATGTGAAGGGCCGTCCGCTGTCGCCGGTTGGCCCGCATTGGGACCGCGCCGTGGAATACTGGCGCACGCTGCATTCCGACGCCGGCGCGCGCTTCGATCTGGTAGTGACCCTGAACGCGAGTGACGTCAAGCCGCAGGTGACTTGGGGTACTTCGCCGGAAATGGTGGTGTCGATCGATGGCCGGGTGCCCGATCCCGACAAGGAAAAAGATGCGGTCAAGCGTGAGGCGATGGAAAAAGCCCTGGTCTACATGGCCTTGAAGCCGAATACCGCGATCACCGATATCCGGATCGACAAGGTTTTCATCGGCTCCTGCACCAACTCGCGGATCGAAGATCTGCGCGCCGCGGCGGCTGTGGTGCGCGGCAAGTTCCGCGCGTCCAATGTGCGACTGGCGATGGTAGTGCCAGGTTCGGGCCTGGTCAAGGATCAGGCCGAGCGTGAAGGTCTGGACAAGATTTTCCGGGATGCCGGGTTTGAATGGCGCGAGCCGGGCTGCTCGATGTGCCTGGCGATGAATGCCGATCGCCTGGAACCGGGCGAGCGCTGCGCATCGACCTCGAATCGTAATTTTGAAGGACGTCAAGGTGCCGGTGGGCGGACGCACCTTGTCAGCCCTGCGATGGCTGCTGCGGCAGGGATCGCTGGCAGTTTTGTCGATGTCCGCTCGTTATGATCATTTGCAATTGAAATCAACAGGAACTAACTAATGAAAAAAATTATCGCGCTGTGTTTGCTAGTCGCTTTCGGCGGCATGCTGTCGGCCTGCAATACCGTCAAGGGTTTCGGCAAGGATGTCGAACATGTCGGCGAAAAAATGCAGGGCTCCAAGTAACAGCAACGGCGGCGAGCTTGCACCGCCGCTTGCTCCGAGGACTGCGGCCACTGTGAGCGGCCTGCGATGGTCCGCGATCGTTGTACCAGGGCCGGCAGATTTTGCGCCTGCCACTGCCTTATTTTGACTTAGTAGACAGAATGAATAAATTCACACTTCTCGATGGCCTGGTGGCGCCGCTCGACCGCGCTAATGTAGACACCGACGCCATCATTCCGAAACAGTTTCTGAAGTCGATCAAGCGGACCGGTTTCGGTCCGAACCTGTTCGACGAGTGGCGCTATCTCGACCATGGCGAACCCGGCATCGACAACACGCGGCGTCCGCTGAATCCGGATTTCGTGCTGAATCAGCCGCGCTATCAGGGCGCATCGATCCTGCTGACCCGCAAGAATTTCGGTTGCGGATCGTCGCGTGAGCATGCGCCATGGGCGTTGGAGCAATATGGTTTTCGTGCCGTGATTGCGCCCAGTTTTGCCGATATCTTTTTCAACAACTGCTACAAGAATGGCTTGTTGCCGATCGTGCTGACCGAAGCGCAGATCGATCATCTGTTCAACGAAGTGAAGGTGTTTCCCGGCTTCCGCCTGATCGTCGACCTCGACGCGCAGCGCGTAGTGACCAGCAACGGCAGCACCAGCTATCCGTTCGAGATCGACGCGTTCCGCAAGTATTGCCTGCTGAACGGGCTCGATGATATCGGTTTGACCCTGCGTCACGCCGACAAGATCCATGCTTACGAAGACCGTCATCTGGCCGCGCAGCCGTGGCTAAGTAATACGATTTGATGTTCCAAATGGGTGTTGGCTAAAGTCGCGCGACCCGCACTAAGAAGCCTGTTGGTCGGAGTATATCGAAATCTCCGCCTATATACCTGTTGATTCGAGTTCCAAGTGTCGGAGTAAAGGCGGATGACGAACAGTCGCGCGCACATCCGGCAGTGTGATCGCGAAATTCCTGCCGACAGTCTTTCATCGCGGCGCCGAGCACAGAGGCGTCGAGATCTTATTAGTGAGGTTATATTGAAAATCGCAGTGCTTCCCGGTGATGGCATCGGTCCCGAAATTATCGAGCAGGCCGTCAGGGTCCTGAACGCGCTCGGTGAGCCGTTCGAAATGGAAACCGCCCCGGTCGGGGGCGCCGGCTATGCCGCGCACGGCCATCCATTGCCGGAGGCGACCCTGAAACTGGCGCAGCAGGCCGATGCGATTCTGTTCGGTGCGGTCGGCGACTGGAAGTACGACACATTGGAACGTGCGTTGCGGCCGGAGCAGGCGATTCTCGGCTTGCGCAAGGCCCTGAAATTATTTGCCAACCTGCGCCCGGCGATCCTGTATCCGGAACTGGCCGGCGCATCGACGCTCAAACCGGAAGTGGTGTCCGGTCTCGATATCCTGATCGTGCGCGAGCTGACCGGCGATATTTATTTTGGCCAGCCGCGCGGCGTGCGCGTGTGTCCGGACGGGCCGTTCAAGGGCGAGCGTGAGGGTTTCGACACCATGCGCTACGCCGAGTCCGAGATCCGGCGCATTGCGCATGTCGCGTTCCAGGCCGCGCAAAAACGCGACAAGCGCCTGACCAGCGTCGACAAGGCCAATGTGCTGGAAACCTTCCAGTTCTGGAAAGAGATCGTCACCGATGTGCACAAGGAATATCCCGACGTCGCGCTCGATCACATGTATGTCGACAACGCGGCGATGCAGCTGGTGCGCGCGCCGAAAAAATTCGACGTGATGGTGACTGGCAATATGTTCGGCGACATCTTGTCCGATGCCGCGGCGATGCTGACCGGCTCGATCGGCATGCTGCCGTCGGCCTCGCTCGACGCCAATAACAAGGGCTTGTACGAACCATCGCACGGTTCGGCGCCGGATATCGCGGGCAAAGGCGTGGCCAACCCGCTGGCGACGATTTTGTCGGCGGCGATGATGTTGCGCTATTCGCTGAACCGGGCCGAGCAGGCCAACCGGATCGAGGCAGCGGTCAAGCAGGTGCTGGCGCAGGGTCTGCGGACCGCCGATATTTATGAGGCGGGTACCACCAAGGTCGGCACCAGGGAAATGGGCGACGCGGTGGTCCAGGCTTTGCATTGATGGCTTGAATCCAGATACTCCGTCATTGATGCCTGGATTGCGCAAATATTTATTGGATCGTGTCGATATACTCCACCAACGCGGTGCGCGATGATATTGAATCGGCAACAGATGGTTTTTTATAGTTATATATATTTACTCGGGTGATGAAATGAAATTGGTCGGCTTGGTCGGTTGGCGTGGCATGGTGGGTTCGGTCCTGATGCAGCGGATGCAGGAAGAGGGCGATTTCGCCCATATCGAACCGGTGTTTTTCTCGACTTCGAATGCCGGCGGCAAAGCGCCGGCGATGGCGAAGAACGAAACAACGCTGCAGGACGCCAATAATATTGACGCGCTGAAGCGTTGCGACATCATCATCACCTGCCAGGGCGGCGACTACACCAACGAGGTGTTCCCGAAACTGCGCGCGATCGGCTGGAATGGACACTGGATCGACGCCGCATCGAGCCTGCGCATGAGCGATGACGCCGTGATCGTGCTCGACCCGGTCAATCTGCCCGTCATCAAAAATGCGCTGAGCAAGGGCCAGAAGAACTGGATCGGCGGCAACTGCACCGTAAGCTGCATGTTGATGGGCGTAGGCGCGCTGTACAAAGCCGGTCTGGTCGAATGGATGAGCACGCAGACTTACCAGGCCGCATCGGGCGGCGGTGCGCAGCATATGCGCGAGCTGCTGACCCAGTTCGGCACCCTCAATGCGGAAGTCAAGGCGCTGCTGCACGATCCCAAGAGCGCCATCCTCGAGATCGACCGCAAGCTGATAGAGAAGCAGCGCGCGATGAGCGAGGCCGAGACCGCGAACTTTGGCGTGCCGCTGGCCGGCTCGCTGATCCCGTGGATCGACAGAGATCTGGGCAATGGCGTCTCCAAGGAAGAGTGGAAAGGGATGGCCGAGACCAACAAGATCCTTGGCTGGGGCGAGGGTTTCGGCACGCCGGCGGTGCCGGTCGATGGCTTCTGCGTGCGGGTCGGCGCGATGCGCTGCCACAGCCAGGCACTCACCTTCAAGCTCAAGAAGGACGTGCCGCTGGCCGACATCGAGGCGATGATCGCCGCCGACAACGAGTGGGTCAGGGTGGTGCCGAACACGCGTGAGGCCAGCATCCGCGATCTGACGCCAGTGGCCGCAACCGGCACCCTGACCATCCCGGTCGGCCGCCTGCGCAAGATGGCGATGGGGCCGGAATACCTCGGCGCCTTCACCATCGGTGACCAATTACTGTGGGGCGCTGCCGAACCGCTGCGCCGGATGCTGCGCATCATCCTGCAAGATTAAATGTTCGCTACGAGTCTTATTTTTTAGATAAAATAACGTTGCCATTGTGCAACATGAACCCGCCCGATGCTCATTCAATGAGTGTTTGGCGGGTTTTACTTATCTTGCGGCATGCCTTAAGCTTGCGTGCGTCTGGCCGTGATGATATGTTGAAACCAAAAAATAATGCTCGATGCGGATGGCACCGCAGTCCACGACCAAATATTTCCTAAGCGAATCCAATCCATGTCACTCAAAATGCGCACGAACACACGTCCGACGGTAATTACCCTTGGTTTAAAGACGCTCAGTGCGGCCGTTGCTTCGGCACTCATGTTGCTTTCCAGTGCACAGGCAGCAGGTTTGGGTAAGCTGACGGTATTGTCAGCACTGGGTCAGCCGTTGCGTGCTGAAATCGAGCTTAACTCGGTGTCGAAGGACGAAACCGGTGCCCTGGTGGCAAAACTGGCTTCGCAAGACGCCTTCCGCAAGGCCAATGTTGATTTCAATCCAGTCCTGATGTCGCTGCGCTTCGCGGTCGAGCAGCGCGGCAGTCGGCAATTCATTAAAGTCTCTTCGAGCCAGTCGATCAATGACCCGTTCGTCGACCTGCTGCTGGAACTGAGCGCAAACAATAATCGCATGGTGCGCGAATACACCTTCCTGCTCGACCCGGCGGAACTGCGTGCCGGCCAACCGGCTCAAGTTGCCGCGCCGGTCAATGTGACGCCGGCAGTTACCGCGCCGGCACCGCGTCCAGTGGTGTCGACCGCACCATCCGAAGCGCCGGTTGCGACGACGCCGGTACCGACCGGTAACACGCGGCAGGCTATGCGTGCAGCGGTCAAAGCAAGCGGCGAAACAAAAGCAGCGGCCAGCAGCGGGTCCGATTACCAGGTCAAACGAGGCGACACGCTGGCCGGGATTGCGAACCAGTTTAAACCGGAAGGCGTGTCGCTGGACCAGATGCTGGTCGGCCTGTATCGCGCCAATCCGAATGCCTTCGTCGGCAATAATATGAACCGCTTGCGCAGCGGCCAGATCCTGTCTGTGCCGGATGCCGAAACCAGTGCACGTGGCATAGGCGCAGCCGAAGCGAAGGGTGTCGTGGTCGCCCAAGCGGCCGACTTCAACGAATACCGCAACAAGCTGGCCGGTCAGGTTGCCGCCATGGCGCCGAATAAATCGGAAGAAGCCAAGCAAAGCGCCAGCGGCAAGATCGGCGCCACAGTCGAAGAGCGCGCGACCGCGGCCAACGAGGCGAAAGACAAGCTGAAGTTGTCGAAAGCCGGCGCCGCACCAGGCGCACCTGACAAGGCAACCGGTGCCGCCGCCAGCGCGGAAGACAAGATCGCCAAGGAGCGGGCGGTGGCAGATGCCAACACGCGCGTCAAGGAGCTTGAAAAAAATGTCAACGACTTGCAGAAACTGCTGGAAGTCAAAGACCAGAATTTGGCGACCCAGCAAAAGCAGGCCGCTGCTGCAACGACGCCCAGCGCGAAGTCTGCTCCTGAGGCCGCGGCCGTCGCGAGCGCGCAGGCCAACCCCGCTGCAGCTGCAGCCGCGGTTGCGACAACGGCCAGCGCCAACGCCCCGGTAGCGGCTGCACCGAGCGCCACATCGGCCTCGACACCCGCTGCCGCAGCACCAGTCGCCGCAGCAACGGCCCCGGTCGAGGTCGCCAAAGTGCCAGCCAAGCCGAAGCGTAGCCCGCCACCCCCACCGGAACCGAGCTTTATCGAAGAAAACGGCGGCCTGCTGGCCGGTGGCATCGCGTTGGTAGCGGCACTCGGCGGCTTCCTGTTCTACACCAAGCGCCGCAAGCAAAAGGACGAGAAGGCGTACGGCGGTACCAGCATGTTGGGCGATTCCAGCAGCCTGACGGCCAATTCGCTGTTCGGCTCGACCGGCGGTCAGAGCGTTGACACCAATAACAGCGTGTTCAATTCGAATTTCGCACCGTCGGCCAGTCAACTCGACGCCAACGAAGTCGATCCGGTGGCTGAAGCCGATGTGTATATCGCTTATGGTCGCGATGCACAGGCCGAAGAAATCCTGAAGGAAGCCCTGCGCACCCAGCCCGAGCGCCATGCGGTGCGCGTCAAATTGCTGGAAATCTACGCCAACCGCAAGGATGTCCGCGCGTTTGATCTGCAGGCCAGCGAGTTGTATGGCATCACCAAAGGTGAGGGCGACGATTGGCTCCGTGCCGCCGGCATGGGGATCGCGATTGATCCGAACAATCCGCTGTATGCCGGTGGCGAACTGCCGGAAGATGTGGCGCACAAGACCGCGACGCTTCATTCCGCCACCGAACCGCTGGAAGAGCTCGATCCGGAAGCCTTGCTGACCAATTCGCTGCATCCGGCTACCGCGGCCAATTTGCTCGATGGCGCTGACCTCGACTTTATGCCGACCAAGGCGCCCGCCGACACCAGTCCGACCGCGCACCAGGTATCGCATCCTGACCTGATGCTCGATATCGGCCAGGTCGCGCACGACAACACCGAGCGGCAAAAAAATGACAGCGACATGCGCTTTACTGCGGCCGAAGTGCCGAGCCTGCCGAGCATCGAACCGGTCAAAGCGCAACCGAACAGCCACGCGCCTGCTGCGGAAAGCATTGACTTCGGTGACCTCGATTTCGATCTGGGTGAACCGGCCGCGCACAAGGAGCCGGCACTCCCCGCCACTACCGCTATGGCACCGTCGCACTCAGCCGCGTTCGATGGCCTGAATTTCGATCTGGGCGAAGCTGAGCAGAAGTTACCTGAAATCGACTTTCCGGCGCCGGCTGCAGCGGCACCGTCATCGACGCCGGCCGTTGCCGCCGAAACCAAGCCTGCTGCCTCTATGGACTTTGACCCGATCCTGGCATTCCAGCCGGTGCATCAAAAATCTGCCGTGATTGCGGCGGCCACCGGAGCAGCCGCCGCCACATCGGCCGTGGCCTTTCAGACCAAGGATCAGGCGCCGGCCAAATCCGATGATGCTGCCGGCTTTGACAACACGGCAGCACCGATGGAATTCGATTTGTCGGACATCAATCTGGATCTCGATCCGGCACAAGCAAAGCACGGGCAAGCCGCCCATGCAAACGCCGCCAACGATGCCAACGATGCGGCCCATGCGGTTGATGATATCGTCGGGGCCGCCGGCGCCGAAATGGCGACCAAGCTCGATCTGGCGGTCGCGTACCAGGAGATTGGCGACAAGGAAGGTGCGCGCGAACTGCTGGACGAAGTGCTGCAGGGCGGAACGCCCCAGCAAGTCGAACAAGCTCGGGCGATGCGCGTCAAACTGGCGTAATCCACGCTGATCGGGGACGGGCGCGGCAATTGCCAGCGCCCGTTTCTATTTGTGAAAATGGTTTTTGGCGGCTGATTCGATGGACAAGCATTTGAAACGCATCGCGCTCGGCATACAGTACGATGGCGCGCCTTGGCATGGCTGGCAGACTCAGCCCGGCGGCCAGACCGTGCAAGATCGGCTGCAGACGGCGCTGCGGCAGTTCGCTTGCACCGATATTGCCACCACCTGCGCCGGCCGCACCGATACCGGGGTGCACGCGCTGGAGCAGGTGGTGCATTTCGATACCAAGCTGCAGCGCGATACTTTTTCCTGGGTGCGCGGCGTCAATGCCTTCCTGCCGCCATCGATCGCGGTGCGCTGGGCCTGCGACGTGCCACGCGATCCGCACGATCCCGAGAATCCTCTGACCCAGTTTCATGCACGTTTTAGTGCCACCGCGCGCACCTATCATTACCTGCTGTATAACCATCCGATCCGCTCGCCGCTATTGGCCGGCAAGGCTGGTTGGGCCTTTCGGCCGCTGCAACTGGAGCCGATGCGCGAAGCGGCCCGGCACTTGGTCGGCAACCATGATTTCACCGCTTTTCGCGCCGCCGAATGCCAGGCCAAATCGCCGGTCAAGACGATGCATGCGATCCGCATCGAGCAGCGCGGCGATCTGTTCGTGTTCACGCTGCATGCCAATGCCTTCCTGCACCACATGGTGCGCAATATCGTCGGTTCGCTGATCTATGTCGGCAACGGCAACCAGCCGCCCCAATGGCTGGCAGAGATTTTGCACAGCGGCAATCGCAAACTGGCCGCGCCGACTTTCATGCCCGACGGTTTGTATCTGGCGAATATCGACTACGATGCAAAGTGGGGCTTGCCGCAGCAGACGCCGAATTTGATGCCATGGCTGTAGTCTTTGGCATGCGTTGGCGGGAGTATCGGTAAAAAATAGCTGCCATCCGCCAGTAAAATGCGGACCTGAAAAATATACTGACGGCAGTATATTGAACGTGAGAATTCTCCAATACGATGGTCTTATCCTGTACCGGCTTAGATAAATACAACAGATGAGCGCGATGCACCGCACCAGAATCAAGATCTGCGGCCTGACCCGCATCGAGGACGTCCAAGCGGCGGTAGACGCCGGCGCCGATGCGCTCGGTTTCGTGTTCTATCCGGCCAGTCCACGCTACGTGACGCCCGCCGCCGCGGCAAAATTACTGGCCGTGGTGCCACCCTTCATCACGACGGTCGGCCTGTTCGTGAACGCGTCGGCGCCCGAAGTGGCGTCGGTGCTGGCCCAGGCGCCGGTGGCGCTGCTGCAATTTCATGGCGACGAGACGCCGCAGCAGTGCGTCGACGCGGCGCGCGGCGTCAATCGGCCATTCATCCGCGCCTTGCGCGTCAAGGCCGGGATGACTGGCGCCGATTTGTTAAAATACGCTTCTGAATACGCCATCGCTGCGGGCGCTGCGAATGCCGATGGCAACGCAGCCCCCGCATCCGGTCTGAATGCAGGTTTGTTGCTCGACACCTTTGTCGACGCATATGGCGGCAGTGGAAAGGTTTTCGATTGGTCTCTCATCCCAAAAGAGCTCGCGCCTCGGGTCGTTTTAAGTGGTGGCTTGAGCGTACACAACGCGACTGACGCGGTGCAGCGCGTGCGCCCTTACGCGGTCGACGTCAGCAGTGGCGTCGAACACGCGAAAGGCATCAAGGACGCCGACAAGATCCGCGCTTTTATCGCGGCGGTGCGACGCGCCGACGCCATCCGGCCGTAACAGCTTGCCGCTGTCCGGCAGCGGTTGGTGAGCCGGCCGTGCGCGGCGCCGTGGCCAGCGCGTCTCGTCAGACCCGTACCTCAACTGCTTGACACAGAGAACCATTATGAATTCAGCTCAATTGCCAGCGCATCCGCAAGCCGATCCGGGCCCGGATCAATCACAGCAGCACCCGTCCAACGCATTGTTCCATGCCGCCGAATACCAGCTGCCGGATGCCAACGGCCATTTCGGCAAATACGGCGGCAGCTTCGTGTCAGAGACGCTGACCCATGCCTTGACCGAACTGAAACAGGCGTATGCGCATTTCAGCCAGGACCAACAATTCCTGGATGAATTCCGTTATGAATTGAAGCATTTCGTCGGCCGTCCCTCGCCGATTTACCATGCCAAGCGCTGGTCGGAAATGATGGGCGGCGCGCAGATCTACTTCAAGCGCGAAGACCTGAATCACACCGGCGCGCACAAGATCAATAACGTGATCGGCCAGGCCCTGCTGGCCAAGCGGATGGGCAAGCCGCGCGTGATCGCCGAGACCGGCGCCGGCCAGCACGGCGTCGCGACCGCCACCATCTGCGCCCGTTTCGGGCTCGAGTGTGTGGTGTACATGGGCAGCGACGACGTCAAGCGCCAGGCTCAGAATGTGTATCGCATGAAGCTGCTGGGCGCGACCGTGGTGCCAGTCGAGTCGGGCTCCAGGACGCTGAAGGACGCGCTGAACGAGGCGATGCGCGACTGGGTCACCAATATCGAAAATACCTTCTACATCATCGGCACGGTCGCCGGCCCGCATCCGTACCCGATGATGGTGCGCGATTTCCAGTCGGTGATCGGCGAGGAATGCCTGCAGCAGATGCCCGAGATGACCGGTCGCCAGCCCGATGCGGTGGTCGCCTGTGTCGGTGGCGGCTCGAATGCGATGGGGATTTTCTATCCGTACATCGACCACCAGCAGGTGCAACTGATCGGCGTCGAGGCGGCGGGCGAGGGCCTAGAAAGCGGAAAACATTCGGCGTCGCTGACTGCCGGCTCGCCGGGAGTGCTGCACGGCAACCGTACCTACCTGTTACAGGACGACAACGGCCAGATCATCGAGACCCATTCGGTGTCGGCCGGCCTCGATTACCCCGGCGTCGGCCCGGAGCATGCCTGGTTGAAGGATTCGGGACGCGCCCAGTACGTGACCATCACCGATGACGAGGCGCTCAAGGCGTTCCATGACTGCTGCCGGATCGAAGGCATCATCCCCGCGCTGGAATCGAGCCACGCGCTGGCTTACGCCGCCAAGCTGGCGGCGACTTTGCCGTCAAGCAAGATCGTGCTGGCCAACCTGTCCGGCCGCGGCGACAAGGACATGCATACCGTCGCCGAGCGAATGGGGCTGCATTTCTCTTGAGTCTGCGTAGTCCAACGTCCGATTGTGTGGCTGGCCCAGTGGAGTATATGAATATTTTCAGCGATTTTATTGCGAAGTTGGCAATATCATGTTGGAGTATATATTTCCGTCGCAGAACTTTGTAGCTGCACCAGCGTCGCGATGGCCGCCGCACCGCACAATCGACACCGATAACATCTTGAAGCGTCTCGAACGCATGGAACCATGTCCAGAATCCAGTCAACATTTGCCGCGCTTGCGGCGCAACACAAAAAAGGCCTGATCCCCTTCATCACCGCCGGGGATCCGGCGCCGGCACTGACGGTGCCGCTGATGCACGCGCTGGTCGCCGGCGGTGCCGACGTGATCGAACTCGGCGTGCCATTCTCCGACCCGATGGCCGATGGCCCCGTGATCCAGCGCGCCTCCGAACGCGCGCTAAAACATGGCGTCAGCCTGCGCGATGTATTGCAATACGTGCGCCAGTTCCGCGCCACCGATCTGTCCACGCCGGTGGTGTTGATGGGTTATGCCAATCCGATCGAACGGATGGGTATTGAACCGTTCATTCAGGCCGCGCGTGAATCCGGGGTCGACGGCGTGCTGGTGGTCGATTATCCGCCCGAAGAATGCGAACAGTTCGCGCAGGCGATGCAGGCCAGCGGCATGGATACGATTTTTCTGCTGGCGCCGACCTCGACCGACGAGCGGATCGAAAAAGTCGGTAAAATTGCCAGCGGTTATGTCTATTACGTATCGCTGAAGGGCGTCACCGGTTCCGGGCAACTCGATCTGGATGCGGTAGCCGCCATGATTCCGCGCATCAAGCAGCATGTCAAAGTGCCGGTTGGCGTCGGTTTTGGCATCCGCGATGGCGCCACGGCCAAGGCGATCTCAACGGTATCGGATGCGGTCGTGATCGGCAGCCGCATCATCCAGGAGCTGGAGAATACGCCACCGGAACAGGCTGTTGCCGCGGTGCAAAACTTCATTTCCGGCATACGCAAGGCGTTAGACGAGTAAAATACGGGAAAAACCGGTTCAGGCACGGTGCCGCTGGCAGGAAAACGCTGGGTGCACACGATGGTAAGATGGCCCGAAGCGGGAACTAAGGAGATTTCATGAGCTGGTTAGAAAAATTACTGCCCCCGCGCATTCAGCGCTCCGATTCGGCGAGCCGCAAGTCGATTCCCGAAGGTCTGTGGGTCAAATGCGCGTCCTGCGAAGCGGTGCTGTATCGCTCCGATCTCGAGGCGAATCTGCATGTCTGCCCGAAATGCAGCCATCACATGCGCATCGGCGCACGCGAGCGGCTCGAGGCGTTGCTCGATGCCGGCGGCCGGTACGAAATCGGTCAGGAGACGCTGCCGGTGGACACGCTCAAGTTCAAGGACAGCAAGAAATACCCGGAGCGCCTGAAGGCCGCGATGGAAGCGACCGGCGAAACCGACGCGATGGTGGTGATGGGCGGCGCCATCATGACTGTGCCGGTGGTGGTCGCCTGCTTTGAATTCGAATTTATGGGCGGCTCGATGGGTTCGGTAGTCGGCGAACGATTCACCCGCGGCGCGCAAAACGCGCTGGAACAAAAAGTGCCGTTCATCTGCGTCACCGCGACCGGCGGTGCCCGCATGCAGGAAGGCCTGCTGTCGCTGATGCAGATGGCAAAAACGACCGCGATGCTGACCAAACTGTCGGAAAAAAAGCTGCCGTTCATCTCGGTGCTGACCGATCCGACCATGGGGGGCGTGTCCGCATCGTTCGCCTTCATGGGCGACGTCGTCATCGCCGAACCTAAGGCCTTGATCGGATTTGCCGGCCCGCGCGTGATTGAAAACACCGTGCGCGAGAAACTGCCCGAAGGGTTCCAGCGCGCCGAGTTCCTGGTGAAAAAAGGCGCGGTAGACATGATCGTCGATCGGCGCAAGATGCGTGAAGAGATCGCGCGTTTGCTGGCGTTGTTGCAAAATCAGGCCGCGGAGGCCGTTGCTTAATTGCGTGCCAATCGCGCGCTGCTCGCATGACAAAAGCCTGGATGCGGACGTATCCGGGCTTTTTTTGAGTGGGCAACCAGCGCGCACGCCGCCGCCGCAGGAATGGTCGGTTGCGGTCGCGGTTCAATCGAAGCGCGTGGCGCGCTCATGGAAGCCCGGCCGCATCGCATTGCAAAAATATACTCGGTTCAATGCTTGCTATTACCGCAATTAATTAAAGGGCATTTGGGCAATACTCCCAAGAAATGCCCAGTGCCTGGCTGGTATTGAAGATGCGCGGTCAACAACCGGCCACCGGTCTCCGCCTATCGGTTCGGGCGCTTGGCCAAATATCAATCCTGTACAGATCAACCCAAAGATCAACCCATGTCACCGACCACCTCAGAAACATTAACCGACTGGCTAAGCTATATCGAGCGCCTGCACCCGCACACCATCGAGATGGGACTGGCGCGGGTGCGCGAAGTCTATCAACGGCTGGCGATCGAATTTGCGATGCCGGTCATCACCGTCGGTGGCACCAATGGCAAGGGATCGACCTGCGCGATGCTGGAGTCGATCCTGATGCGCGCCGGCTACCGGGTCGGCTTGTACACGTCACCGCACCTGATCCGGTTCAACGAGAGAGCCCGCCTGTGTGGCGAAATCGTGGCTGACGACGCACTGACCGACAGTTTTGCGCTGGTCGAGGCGGCGCGCGGCGACATCCAGCTGACGTATTTTGAATTCACCACGCTCGCGGTCCTGAAGCTGTTCGCCGATGCCGGGCTGGACGCGGTGATTCTCGAAGTCGGCCTCGGCGGACGGCTCGATGCGGTCAATCTGGTCGATGCTGACGTCGCGATCGTCACCAGCATCGATATCGATCACACCGATTACCTGGGCGATACGCGCGAGCAAATCGGCTTCGAGAAGGCCGGCATCTTTCGCACCGGCCGCACCGCGATCTGCGGCGACCCGCGCCCACCGCAATCATTGATCGATCACGCGATGGAGATCGGCACCGATCTGTGGCTGTTCGGCCGCGACTTCAATTACTCCGGCGACAAGCAGCAGTGGAATTTCGCCGGGCGCGGCCAGCGCCGCAGCTCGCTCGGCTATCCGAGCCTGCGCGGCGCCAACCAGCTGTTGAACGCGTCGGCCGCGTTGGCGGCACTGGAAGCGCTGCGCAATCGGCTGCCGGTCGGGGCGCAGGAAGTGCGCACCGGACTGGTGATGGTCGAGTTGCCGGGCCGGTTCCAGGTATTGCCGGGACGTCCGAGCGTGATCCTGGACGTGGCGCATAACCCGCACGCCGCCGCGACACTGGCGCAAAATCTCGACAACATGGGCTTTCACGCCTACACCTATGCGGTCTTTGGCGCCCTGCACGACAAGGATATCGACGGCGTGATCGCGCAGCTGCGCGACCGCATCGATCACTGGTGCGTCACCGACCTGCCGTTGCCGCGCGCCGCGACCGCGCTGCAACTGAAAGAAAAGCTGCTGGCTGCCGGTCTGGGACCGCAAAGTGTTGCAGATAAGGATAAAAGCATTGAAATCTTTGCCACACCGGCCGACGCCTACGCGAATGCGCTGAGTCGGGCCGGCGAGAATGATAGAATTGCGGTTTTCGGATCCTTCCTGACCGTTGCCGGCGTCATCGCAGCGCGCGAGGCCGGCAAATCCCGAAAATCTTCAGATTAATGACGACTTCATCATCTATCGCATGAGCTTGTTCTCGTTCCTTCGCAAAAACAAGCAAGGGCCTGTCGCCGCCGAGGGTGAATTTCATTCCCGCGCCGAACAAGGTTCCAGCATTCCGCGTGGCCGTGCCAAGCGTAACAGCCGCGCCGGTGGCGCCGACACCGACAACGATCCGCTCGATCCCGTACTACCCGAGAAAAAGCGGGCGCGCCGCCGCCTGGTCGGCGCGGTGGCACTGGTGCTGGCGGTCGTGATCGGTCTGCCGATGATTCTCGATTCCGAGCCGAAACCGCTGGCCGACGATATCGCGATTGAAATTCCTTCCAAAGACAAACCGGCGGTGCCAGCGGTGCGGCGTCCGTCCGCGGCGTCGTCAGCGGGACTCGATCGAAACGAAGAGTTGTTGCCTTCCGCCGCCCCATCACCATCACCATCGGCATCGGCCAGCACAAAGCCGATCGTACCGAGTACCGCGCTGGTCACCGGTGCGGCTGCCGTAGGCGCGGGTGCACTGGCGCTCACTGGCAAGAAGCCGCAGGACGAGATCAAGGCGACGGAATCCCGCAGTTCTCGCGATGCAGCGAACGATACGCACGCCGCCACGAAAACAGAGAGCAAAACCAGCCCTAGACCGGATGCAAAGCCGGAATCGAAGCTGGTATCGCAGCCCGTTTCGAAGGCGGATTCGCAGCCGGAGCGCAAGCAGGCGCCGACACCCAAGACGGAAGCCGATATTGCGAGCAAATCGGACAAGCCAGTCAAGCCGCAGCCTGACAGCAGCGAGGCGGCGCGCGCCAACGCGATTCTGGAAGGCAAGGCGGATGGCAATGCACATGATGCCAAGCCGGCCGACAAATCCTCCGGCAAATTCGTGGTGCAGGTCGCGGCGCTAGCGTCGGCGGAAAAAGTCAGTGAGCTGCAAGGCAAGCTGCGCGATCTGGGCCTGAAATCGCATACGCAAAAAGTGGCGACCCAGTCCGGCGAACGCATCCGCGTCCGGCTCGGTCCGTTCGCCAGCAAGGAAGAAGCCGACAAGGTACGCGCAAGACTGAGCAAGGCCGGACTGAACGGCAGCTTGGTGCCGTCTTGATGGCGATCGCAGCAGTGTTGCGGCGCGCTTTTGAAACACGGCCGGGTGTCTGACGTGACCAGTTTTGATTACTTGGTGCTGTTCGTATTGGTTTGTTCAATTCTGATCGGTACCATGCGCGGCCTGGTCCAGGAAGTCTTGTCCTTGCTCGGATGGATCGTAGCCCTGGTCGTCGCCAATGCCTATGGTGAGGCATTGGCCGCGCTGTTGCCGGATGCCATACCCGGTTATGTGACACGACTGATCGTTGCCTTTATCGCACTATTCATCGGTGTCAGGATATTGATGATGCTGTTGACCAAGGCAGTTGACGCATTGGTGCGGGCCGGCGGCCTGACGGTGGCGGACCGCGGTCTGGGCGGTTTGTTTGGAATGGCGCGCGGAATGGTGATTGTGCTGGCGGCGGTACTGGTGTGTGGCATGACCGCCATTCCGAAGCAGCCGTTCTGGAAGGGGGCCCTGTTGAGTCCGCTGGCCGAGACCGCCGCGATGACGGTCAAACCCTTTGTTCCCGGCAATTGGGCCCAACATATTCAGTTCTAGAGGCTCGCCATCGATTGCGCGGCTTCAATTGTTTCAGATTTTCAATTGTTTTAAATTGTTTCATTTAGGAGCACAGCATGTGTGGCATTGTTGGCGTCGTCTCTCACAGTCCCGTTAATCAGCTGATCTATGATGCGCTGCTGCTGTTGCAGCATCGCGGTCAGGACGCCGCAGGGATCGCAACCAATCTCGGCAACACGTTTTCGATGCACAAGGCCAACGGCCTGGTGCGTGACGTGTTCCGCACGCGCAATATGCGTTCGCTGCAAGGCAATTCGGGCATCGGCCATGTGCGCTACCCGACCGCCGGTTCGTCCAGCGAGGAGGAAGCGCAGCCGTTCTACGTCAATGCGCCGTTCGGCATCACTCTGGCGCACAACGGCAACCTGACCAACTGGGAGCAGCTCAAAGACGATATGTTCAAGATCGACCGCCGGCACATCAATACCGATTCCGATTCGGAAGTGCTGCTGAACGTGCTGGCCCACGAGATTCAGGAAGCCACCAGCGGCTATTCGCTCGATCCGGCAGCGATGTTCAAGGCGGTATCGGTGCTGCACAAGCGGGTACGCGGCGCCTACGCGGCGGTGGCGCAGATCGCCGGTCTCGGTCTGCTGGCGTTCCGCGATCCGTTCGGCATCCGTCCGCTGTGCCTCGGTTTTGCCGAAAGCGACAAGGGGCCGGAATACATGGTGGCCAGCGAGTCGGTGGCGCTTGAAGGGCTGGGCTTCCGTTTCCTGCGCGATGTGATGCCGGGTGAGGCGATTTTTGTCGATCTCGACGGCAGACTGTACAACCAGCAATGCGCCGAAAATCCTTCGCTGAACCCATGCGCGTTCGAATTCGTCTATCTGGCTCGTCCCGACTCGGTCATCGACGGCGCCTCGGTGTATGCGTCGCGGCTGAAGATGGGCGAGTACCTCGCACAAAAAATCCGCACGCAAATTCCCTTGGGCGACATCGACGTGGTGATGCCGATCCCGGATTCGTCGCGCCCGGCGGCGATGGAACTGGCGATGAATCTGAATCTCGATTACCGCGAAGGTTTCATCAAGAACCGCTATATCGGCCGCACCTTCATGATGCCGGGCCAGGCGATCCGACGCAAATCGGTACGCCAGAAACTGAATGCGATGCCATCCGAATTCAAGGGCAAGTCGGTGCTGCTGGTGGACGACTCGATCGTGCGCGGCACCACCAGCCGTGAGATTGTGCAAATGGCACGCGATGCTGGCGCCAAGCGCGTGATCTTTGCATCGGCTGCGCCGCCGGTGAAATTCCCGAACGTGTATGGTATCGACATGCCGACCCGCGACGAACTGATCGCCTACGGTCGCAGCGACGAAGAAGTGTGCCGCGAGATCACCGCCGATGCACTGGTGTATCAGGATATCGATGCGTTGAAGCGCGCGATTTCAGATACCAATCCGGCGCTGAAAAACTTCGAGGCATCCTGCTTCGATGGGCTCTACGTCACCGGCGATGTGTCGCGCGACTATCTGGACCGGATCGAATTCGCTCGCAACAATCCAAAATTGGTAGCCGAAGATGCGGTCCGCTCGCAGTTGAACCTGAATCTGGTCAGCGCGGATTAAGAATCGCAGCAACCAGCAGCATCAAGCAGCATCAAGCAGTCGCAAGTTGTAGCATAAGCGCAATCAAGCTCTGTCCGGCGCCATGCCGGACAGACTCCTAGTGCCCGGTATCACCATCAGACCATCGCCTGACATGAACGAAACTCATCCCTACGGTTTTACCACCACCATCCTGCACGGCGACCGGCAAAAGCCGATCGAGCATGGCGCCTTGCACAAGCCGATTCATACCTCGGTCGCCTACGGCTATCAGGATGCGCGCCAACTGGCATCGGTATTCCAAGGCAAGGAGCCAGGTTATCGTTACGGCCGGCAAGGCAATCCGACCGTGGCCGCGCTGGAGGATAAGATCACCAGGATGGAAGACGGCCATGCCAGCATCTGCTTTGCCACCGGCATGGCGGCAATCGGCGCATTGTTCCAGTCGCTGCTGCGCGCCGGGGATCAGGTAGTGTCGTCGTCATTCTTGTTCGGCAATACCAACAGCCTGTGGCAGACCGTCAGCGGGCAGGGCGTCGATGTGGCCTTTGTCGACGCCACCGATGTCGCCAACGTGGAAGCGGCGCTGACGCCGGCGACGCGCATCGTGTTCGTCGAGACCATCGCCAATCCGCGTACCCAGATCGCCGACCTGCAGCGCATCGGCCAATTATGCCGCGCGCGCGGCATCCTGTTCGTGGTCGACAATACGATGACTTCGCCGTATCTGTTCCGACCCAAGACGGTCGGTGCCGGCCTGGTGGTCAATGCGCTGACCAAGTCGATCGCTGGCCACGGCAATGTGCTGGGCGGCTGCCTGACCGACACCGGCGTGTTTGACTGGAGCGTGTTTCCCAACATTCTGGATAATTACAAACGCAATCCGCCGCTGCAATGGGGTATCGTGCAAATCCGCGCCAAGGCCTTGCGGGATTTCGGTGCTTCGCTGGGACCGGAGGCGGCACACCATATCGCGGTCGGGTCGGAAACCCTCGCACTCAGGATGGAGCGATCCTGCACCAATGCGATGGCGGTGACCCAAATGCTGGCGGCCGACCCGCGTGTTGCGGCGGTGCATTATCCCGGCTTGCCTTCGCATCCGCAGCACGCGCTGGCGACCGAGTTATTCCGCAGTTACGGCGCACTGTTCAGCTTTGAATTGCAGGACGACATCGATTGTTTCGATTACCTGAACCGGCTGAAGCTGGGCGTGTCGGCCAGTAATCTGGGCGACACCCGGACCCTGGTGATTCCGGTCGCGCATACGATCTTTTTTGAGATGGGTGCGCAGCGTCGGGCCAGCATGGGCATTGCGGAGTCGTTGATTCGGGTCGCGGTGGGGATCGAGGATACGGCCGATCTGGTCGAGGATTTCCGGCAGGCGCTGGATATGTGAGATATCTGAGCTGAGGCGCTGGCGCTCGGGTGATCCGGGGGCTGGTTCCAGCGAACGATGGACCCGGTGCCAACTGGATCGTTGCCCGATACCTCGGCAATTACGACGCCAAAGACATCGTCCAATTTACGGTGAACTTCGTCGTCGATGTCAAATGCAACCATGCGACCGACCGGAGCTGAGCGCTTGGTTTGAGCCGTTCCATGCCAATTCGCGCCTTGGATTGCGGTTCCGATGTCGCCCGGTGGATAATGGATACTGGTGGAAGTATTTGTTGGCGCCCATGTAATTCAAGCGGATGTTGCTATGTTCTGGTGCATACTCCCTATCAATTCATTCCAGTGTGTCCAAATCGCCCATCGCTAGGCGGCTGATCCACCGAGCAACATGGGTCGGCACGAATGCCTCGCAGCGCCGCAGCAGCAGGGCGGGATCCGATTCCACGATCAGCAGCGCCGCATGCTCCGGTCGCAGGAAGTTTTCGCTCACCTGATGGGCCATGAAGCCGAGCAGGCCGTCGTAAAAACCGCCGATATTCAGCAAACCGACCGGTTTGTCATGCAGCTTGAGCTGCGACCAAGTCAGCATCTCGAACAATTCTTCCAGCGTACCGAGCCCGCCCGGCAGCGCAATGAAACCGTCCGATAATTGCGCCATCATGGCCTTGCGTTCGTGCATGTCCTTGACGATGTGCAGCCGGCTCAGTCCATGATGGCCGACTTCCTGGTCCAGTAGCGCGCGCGGGATAACGCCGGTGACGTCGCCGCCGCGACGCATCACTTCGTCGGCGATGATGCCCATCAGGCCCACATTGCCGCCGCCATAGACCAGCGCGATGTTGTCGTCGACCAGTACTTTTGCCAACGCGCGGGCCGCATCAGCATAGGCGGGCGACGCCCCGGTGGCCGCGCCGCAATAGACGCAGATCGATTTCATCGGCTGCCTTGATGGATGGAGCGCAGATCACGGCGGCGCGCGGTGGCGAGGATCAGGATCATGCTTCTTCTTTCAGCGTCTTCAGGTAATCGTCGGCCAGCTTCGTGAATAGCTGCTTCGACTCGCCGCGCAGATACGGCCCGATCGACGACACCACCTGATAGCAACCGCGGGCCAGCGCATCCGACATCGCTTGCTGCTCGGTGTATTTGCGCGGATTGCGCACATATTCATACGACAGCCAGTAGGTCGCAACCACCACCATATTGGTCGACAATGCGCAAATCTCGAGGTCAGTCGCTTCCATCGCCCCTTGCGCGCGCAGCCCTTCGCATAATTGCTTGGCAACCTTGATCTTGTGCGCCAGGATCTGCTTGAAATGCAATTCCAGCTTGCGATTGCGCGACAGCAAATCGCTCAGGTCACGATACAGGAAGCGGTAGCGCCAGATCAGGTCGAAGGTATAGTGCAGATACAGCCACACGTCCTCGATATTCGGGGTGCGCCCATTCGGTAGCGCCAGCATGCGGTCGACCTCGGCCTGGAACTGGATGAAGATCGAATTGACGATGTCATCCTTGTTGCGGAAGTGGTAGTACAGGTTGCCGGGCGAGATATCCAACTCTTCGGCAATCACGGTGGTAGTGATATTCGGTTCGCCGAACTCGTTGAAGAGCCGCAGTGACAGTTCCAGGATACGTTCGCGGGTACGGCGTGGTGCTTTCGGTTGCATGGCAGGGCGGTCCTTGTTTATGCTGCTTTTCAGCAAGGATAACACTGATAAATCAATCCACAAAAGTCGCCCAAGCCGCGTGGTTGCATCCGGTTGTACGGCGGCCCGACGTGGCTGTCGGAGGTTGCCGGTCACGCCATTTTCCGGGCGCTGTCAGGTATCGCCTTGGATGCGAGCCGGATTTCTTCGATCACGCATGCCTGCACCGCCGGATGCAGTGCAAACGCGACGTGACCGATGCGCGGCAGCACGATGTTGCGGGCGCCCGGCAAATGGCAGGAGCTGTGCGGCGACACGATATTGTCGTGCGGCGTATAGATGGAGCTGATCATGGCACGCGTCGCGCTGCTTTCATCCCGTTCGAGCTGCCTCAGCCAGGCGTTGGCGCCGCCGACCCCGTCATCGTTGGTCCACCGCATCTGTGCGCTGTTGATACCGATGCCATAGTTCGCCACTGCGGTGCCGTAGTGCGGTGTCGCCAGCGTAATCACCCGCGCCACGCGCGCGTCGCCGCGGGCGCGCAGATAGGCGCGCGCCGCCAGACCGCCCATGCTGTGTCCAACCAGCACGACCCGGTCGCTGCCGCAGGATAGGCAGAGCGCGTCTATGGCCTGCTGCAACTGCGACGCATATGCGTCGATGCTGCCCAACACCGGCTCCAGATCGACCGCTCCATGGCTGATGCCGGCCTGCTGCAGCGCCTTGCTCATCGAGTGCCAGTAGCCGCTGTTGCAGCCGTAGCCGTGGATCAGCAGCACCGGCAAGACGGTGGACGCGGTAGAGGTGGAGCCGGGACAAAGGCGTTGGGTGAATGATTGGAATGGCAGGCTCCAGCTGGTGCTGTATATCGTCGCGTAAAACTCCTTGATGAACAGCAGACTGTATTGGAACCAGCCCAGCGGCGGGACTGGCTCGGTGTGATCGCGATAGCGCCGCGCGATCAAGAAGTTATTCGCCGTGATCGCAGCGCGGAACATCAAAACGATCCCGAGGCCCAGCAACCACGCCAGCCAGATCTGCTCGACATGCCATAGCTTGATGGCAGCAATGGCCAGCACACCGGTCATGACCAGCTGGGCGAGAAGCAGGATACGGGTGAGGCGAACGATCATGTGAATGATTATGCGACTTTTTTTGCGCTTATTTATGCCGGTGAT
This sequence comes from Pseudundibacterium arcticum, assembly GCF_042646465.1. NCBI lineage: Bacteria > Pseudomonadati > Pseudomonadota > Betaproteobacteria > Burkholderiales > Oxalobacteraceae > Pseudundibacterium > Pseudundibacterium arcticum. The sequence goes on along the minus strand of NZ_JBHRTP010000054.1, from coordinate 2,850 downwards.
CGTGTCACAGCGGCGCCGCCAGCGTCGGTGCCGGCCGGTTTGTCATGGCTTGCGCCAGCCCGCTCGCCAACCGCGCGGTCATGCCGTAAATCGACAATTGCGGATTGGCACCAATCGAGGTCGGAAATAGCGAGCCGTCGTGCACCGACAGGTTCGTGACACCATGGTAACGGCCATTGGCGGCGACCACGCCGAGCCGGGTATCGTCCGACATGGTGCAACCACCCATCACATGGGCCGAGACCACGCGTGTCAGCAGCGGTTTATAGGGCAGTGCCGCGATTGCCTTCTTCGCGGCAGCCCAACTGGTATAACCCTCAGCCATTTCGTGCACCGGGTACACGGTGCCGGCGCCAGCGGCAAACTGGATTTCCGCCATCGATAATAGCGCTCGTCGGACGCCATCCCAGACATAGTCGGTCAGCGGATAATCCAGCACCGGGGAGCCGTCGTCACGCAGCAGTACGCTGCCGCCCGGCGCGTCGGCATGGAAGCCGTCGCGCAGCAAGGCCAGCAACGCATGGGTATGCGGAAACTGCCGCATCAACGCCGCGTGCTGCGCACCGAAGCCGGACATGGTGGTGGAAAATAGCAGCGGATGCAGCGGCGGCGCCTCCAGCTTGTACCCGATCGCGCCATCGATCGCTTGTGTCTGCAGGAAATGATCGGAATAGATGCTTTGGGGCGCGCCGGCATAGGCCTCGACCCGCTGCGGAAACGTCCCGGCGGAAATCACGGTCGGATGCAAGAAAGTGCGCTTGCCAAGCAAGCCGTGCGGATCCGGCGCCTTCGAGCGTATCAGCAGTGCCGGTGAATTGATCGCGCCGCCGGCGACCACATAATGTCTGGCGCGCACCGTCACCCGCCTGCCGGTTAGCTGCAATCCGCCGGCATCGAGCGCGACGCAAGCCAAGGCATCGACTGTATCTCCTTTGAACATCAGGCGTTCGGCGCGGCACCGCGTCAACAAGGTCGCGCCTTGGGCCAGCGCCGACGGAATGGTCGTGATCAGCATCGATTGCTTGGCATTGGTCGGGCAGCCCATGCCGCAGTAACCAAGGTTCCAGCAACCGTTGACGTTGCGTGCAATGGCGGCGGTCGGGATGCCAAGTTTGCTGGCGCCGCGCCTCAGCAAGTCGTTGTTTTCATTGGGCGGCACGTCCCATGGGCGAATATGCAGCCGCTGTTCCATCATCGCAAACCATGGTGCCAGCGCCTGCGGCGTGCAGTCGCTCAGGCCGAACTGATGCTGCCAATAATCGAGCGTACTGTCCGGGGTGCGGAAGCTGGTGGTCCAGTTGACCGTGGTCGAGCCGCCGACCGTGCGGCCTTGCAGGATATTGATCGACTTGTCGCGGGTTTTGCGCGCAGCTGATTCCTGATATAGCGTCGGATACGCATCCGCCTCGCGCATCTTGAAATGTTTCGATGATTTCAGCGCGCCTTCTTCGATCAGCACGACTTTCAGCCCTGCCAGCGCCAGGATTTCCGCCGTCACACCGCCGCCGGCGCCGGTGCCGATGATCGCGACGTCGGCCTCGATGGTCCGGTCATGCGTCAGCGCGGCGCCATCGATCACCTGCCAGCCCGATGCCAGGCCGGCCTCGATCGGGTCCGGGATCGGGCTACTCGACGAATTGATCGTCACCGGACCAACCGGCCGGGTTGCGGTATTCATCATAGTCATTGTTTCAGCCGGTGCTTTGATCGGCGCGGTTAGCTTAATTCCTTGAGCGGCCCGGGATAACCGATCGCTTCCCAGGTTGATGGATCGGCGTACCACGGGCCGAGAATCAGATCGTGCAACGCGAAATACGCGCTTTGCAGCATGCCGATCCGGTGCGTCCGCCAGCTGTGGAGAAACGCGGCCACGTCGTCCGGCTTGGCATGCTGCCAGGTGTCCGGCACCCCGGCCAGCAAGCGTCGCGCAGGGCCGAAGGCGAGCAAGGCGAACAGATCCTGAATTTCTTTCTGGGTAAGCAGCGGCAGTCCGGCGATGGCGCCCTGCACGCGCGTGATCGCGGCCTCGCTCTGCTGTGGCGTGTTTGCCATCGCGCCGTTCAACATCGCGGGGACGATTGCGGACAGCGCGGATCTGGCTTCACCGTCCAGCGCGTAGGGATGCAATGCAGTTGCTTGGCGGGTAGCGCGATACAAGGCGCCCGCAGTCGCCAGAGCGAGCGCTCCGGCGATCCCAACTGTTAAAAATGCGCGACGCGATACAGTCGTCCCCATACCCTTTATCCCATTCCGATTTTTGTGCAGTGTAACCCACAGTTATCGGAATTCTTCCGAGCCACGGCTCAGTTCAGGATGGGCGCAAAGGCGCCATGCAAACCGCTGATGGCGTCAATCGCAGCCTCGCCCTAGGTGCTTCTCATTCAAATTTCGGTTCTCAGGCCAGATCGCCGGCCTTAGAGTAATTCCACTAAAGCAAGATAATCGAATCCCTGGTTGCCAGCCGTGCTGCTGTCCGATTCGAGCAAAAAGGCGATTTACCTACGCCCATCTCAGCGGCCGTCACCGCCAGTATCGCCATTGCGATATCCGCGGCGGACGACACTGGCGCACCGGACCAGTTTATGCGGCGCGTTGACGGTGCAATCGTTGACGGTGCAATATATGCCGCCAAAATAGATGGGAAAAATCGCAGCGTGATGATGTGAAATGCGGACCATGCAAGCATCGGCCGCACCCGTTGTGGCGCGCAGACCGAGTGGCCGGCCAGCGCTGTCATCAAGGCGTTTCGATGGGAGTATCGGGAAAATTCGCTATCTTTGGAATGCAAACAAAGCGGGCGGTTTCAATGTCCAAGTGCAACAAGACCAAGCTTATCTGCCCAGTATGCGT